>JANZZJ010000211.1 GCA_026419455.1 Candidatus Sumerlaeaceae bacterium
GTGTGGGCGCACTCATCGCAACCTTCGCCGTGGAAGAATGTAATGTCGGCTACTTCCTCAGGAGTGGTGGCGAACTCATCAAGCTCTTCTTTCGTTGGGGTGTATGGGCGCTTGCACATCGGGCATATCAAACGCACAAGACGCTGGCCAATAACGCCTTCCAACGTAGAAGTAATGAGGAAGGGTTCCACTCCCATATCAATGAGGCGTGTCACGGCGCCAGCTGCGCTGTTGGTGTGCAACGTCGAGAACACCAAGTGACCTGTCAGCGATGCTTGAATGGCGATCTGGGCCGTTTCAACGTCGCGTACCTCACCCACAAGAATAATGTCGGGGTCCTGACGAAGAATTGCGCGCAGGCAGCGTGCGAAGGTCAGTCCGACGTTCGTATTGATGTTTACCTGAACCAACCCATCTAGCTGATATTCCACGGGGTCTTCTGTGGTGATGATTTTTTCCGTGGGGCTATTGAGTTCGTTGAGCGCCGCGTAAAGTGTGGTGGTTTTTCCGCAGCCGGTGGGTCCGGTGACGAGGATGATCCCGTTCGGGCGTTGGATGAGTTTGAGGAAGACCTCGAGCACGTCGGGCATCATGCCGATTTGCTGCACACCCAGCATGGCCATGTTCTTGTCGAGGATACGCATGGCAATGCCTTCGCCGTGAGCGACAGGAAGGGTCGAGATACGAAGGTCAATTTCGCGGCCTTCGACAGTGAGTTTAATACGACCGTCCTGCGGACGGCGAGTTTCACTGATGTCCATCCCTGCCATAACCTTGAAGCGCGAGATAATCCCGGTTTGCCACGATTTGGGCGGCGAAGGCACTTCGCGCAGCACACCGTCCACCCGGTAGCGGATACGCAGTGCGTTGGAGAATGGCTCGATATGAAGGTCACTCGCTCGATCCTTGATGGCTTGCAGGAGAAGGAGGTTACAGAAGCGGATAATTGGTGCCTCGTTGGCGATCTTCTCGAGGTCGCTTAGGTCGTAGGCGCCCTCGCGTTGCTCCAAACCTGTGGACGTGTCCTGCGCTTCGAATTCTTCAACCATTTCATCCAGTGTTTTGTCACCGATGCCGTAGAAAAGGTTGATGTAGTCGAGAATATCCTCTTCGTTTGCCACCACGGCCTCTACGTTATTGATGTTCTTGTCCATAAGGAAGAGGCGCAGGTCGTCGATGATTCTCACGTTCAGTGGATCGCTGATGGCGACGACAACCGTATGGTCGTGGGGACGGTATTGTATGGGGAATACCTTGTAGCTGCGGCAGATTTCCGACGGAATCATTCGCAGGAGTTCAGGTGTTATTTGGCTCTTCGGCACATCGCTCAGTTTGATGTACTCAAGCCCTGCCTGCTCGCTCAGGAGCTTGAGCATGTCCACTTCGGGCGCGACCGCAAGATCTGGTGGGGCTGGTGCGGCAGCTGCCGAGCCCAACTTGCCCGCTTCTTCTCCAACGGGAGTCATGGAGGGGCCGCCTCGCGCTGGTCGAGCTTCTTCGCCTTTGATGCCAGCAGGGATCGTTGAGTCGCTGCGCCTAGTTTTCGCGGCAAGTTCGTCGGGCGGCGCAGGCATGTGGCCTGACACGCCGGGCCGCAGAGCTTCCTGCTCCTTAGGTTTCTGAGCAGGATCAGGAATTTTCTTAGGAATCTCTGGCTGAGGCGTAGCCGTCGCCGCAGCCTTCTTCTCTTCGCTGTTTTTGTCCGAGCTACTGGGAATAAACTTTTTCAGAAAGGACATCGCGACCACCGTCTATTGCGAAATCTTACTCGGCGTAGCCTTATAAGCCCGATCACCAATCGCTTCAGCGAAACTCTCACGGTCAGACTATGAGGCAACCCTTGTGCCGACGCAAGAATTAAGAATGTATAATACCTTACGCTTGGCACCCACCACCAAATTAACGATCGCTGGTGCCTTTCATTCGTTTTGCCGTTGGCAGGAAAGCAGATGTGTATTTTGTGCTTTTCAGGCGCAGCGGCTGAAAGTAGCTAAGAGAAGCTCAGAGCTGTCGAAGAGAGGAAGATCATGGCAAGACGTTCCAAGACGAGAAAAAACGGTGCTGGCAGTTGTCCCATCGAGCGGGTATTAATATGGACAGACATGGAGGGCATCTCTTGCATCACTCGATGGGAGCAGGTGAACTCAACAGGCTCTGCCTACGCGGAGGGGAGGGCGCTGTATACCGAAGATGTCAATGCGGCTGTGCGGGGAGCAAAACTCGCCGGTTTTGAAGAGATATATGTGGTGGACGGTCACGGTGCGGGCGGAGCTTATTCCTTTAACAGCTACCTTAAAGACAAGCTTGAACCAGGTGCCCAGTATGTGTTTGGCCACCGGTGGGGATGCTTTGTGGAACCGCTGCGCGTGGGCAGATGTGCCGTCGTGCTCGTTGGGGCCCATGCCCGGGCTGGTGTTGCCGACGGCGTCCTATGCCATACGATGTCGAGTGAATCGTGGTATCATGCCACGCTCAACGGCAAGCCCATCGGGGAGGTGGGGTTTGCTGCTGCTATTGCAGGTAGCTTTGGAGCTCCGGTGGTTTTTGTCTCTGGCGATGCGGCAACGTGCCGGGAAGCCCGTGAACTCCTCGGTGAGCACTTAGTATGTGCGCAAGTTAAGCGAGGTGTCACCCGATTTGCCGCGGTGTGTCTGCCGCCTGCCGAATCACAGCAGCTTATCGAAGATGGTGTTTACGCTGCTTTGATTCGCTCCGCGGAGTTATTACCTGCTCCATATGACCCACGCTCGCCTATGACTCTGAGGGTCGAACTGACGTCGCCCGACAAAGTGAAGGACTACATGGGACGCATGGGCATTTCCGTGGTAGGACCGCGGGAAATCGAAAGCAAAGGCGAAACATTTTGGGAGCTTTGGGACCGGTTTTGGCATTATTAGTCATTTTGTCATATGAGTATCTTATTGACAATTTTTCTGAAATATGTGCTTTCCAAAATTTAGTCAAAAGTCAGTATGGTGGGGCGTTGAGCAGAGGCGCCGGCGATAGGACAGTGTCTTCTCACGTGTCCCGCGCCCATCGCTGATATTCGTCCCGCATCGCCTGATGCGATGCCGAGGGATGGCCCTTTATGAGCTACCTCCTGCCGCTTTGCGAAGCGCGAAGAGTACTTAGGAGACGGTCGTCTGAAAGTATCCTCGTGAGGATGCAGAGAGCGTACACATCATGAATGGGTAGGGCGCCGGATCTCTTATCCGAGCTACTCCGGCGCCCACTCCGCGCGGTCTGCGCGGAGTCTCTGCTAGCGTTGGCCAATGTCGCGGCGTCCGACGCTTTGGGTCCACGCGCTGCCGAAAAACGCTATCCCCAATTCGACAGCTGCCTTGAGGAGAGCATCGGCTTGCTGCCGATCCAGGAATTCAAAAGCAACTGCGCCCGAAAGGAGCGTCGAGAAAAAGATATAAGTCCGCGTACTCGAAAAAAACTTTCGCGCAGCCTCACCGAAACTGTGCATAGGAAACCTCCTTGGTTTTGTGGTGACGAGAAAAGGCCAATGGGACGTGCTGCCCAGGAGCGCGTGAACGCGAGGCTTGCCATGGGTCAGTTCAATCCTGGCAAGCAAGATAATCTCCTCTGTCGACATGCGAGCGGTAGCGGTGAGCATTTATCGAAAGGCATCGCTTCGGTTTCGTGCCTGAATTCCTGCCACGGGTTTTTATGAGGGGGTTCACGACGGAATCACGGCTTGTGCAGCAAGACTGTAGAAGACACCGTGTACCATTCCGGCACCGCGGGCGAACATCAACTTTCTGCTGAGCACGTCGGCGCGCCACGGCGACTTGGCTTCTGCAGCCACGGCGAGGGCTGCGGCTTGGAGCCGCGCACGTGCGGTGTCTCCTTCACGCACCTGTGTTACGTAGCGCTGTGCGTGTTCCTTTCGCCAACCACCGTTTTGAACCCAAACGTCAAACATTAGAGCTCGGCCTGCAGGCGTGTCGAGATCGAGGTTCTTCGCTACTCTCACCGCTGGTTGCCAGAAGCGTTCGTACACCCAGGATCGTTGCAGTTCCTGCATGAAGGGATGCTCACCCCACGCGGCTAGGACGGCACGAACCGCTGGCACGGGGCGCCGCTTTGTGTCGAGGAAGATCCGCTCCCATTCGTCAACGGAAGCGTCCGCTTCGAGCAGCTTCTTCAAATCTCTCTGCAACGGCCGTGGCACCCATGCCCAGGCTTCGGGCGCCTGACGCAGAAATGTCTCGATGATGGCCTGCACTTCACCATGGTGTGTGGTAAAACCAGCAATGCCCATAGTGAGGCCTGCGCCGTCCACGTCGCTGGCGTTGCAGTCGCCGTAGCTAGTGCCTTCGAGTTCGGCGACCAGCGCCAGGGCTCGGTCGAACTCGGTGGGCCATGGGAGGCCGAGATACGCGAAAACGTCGAGATCGGCGCGACCGTGTGGTTGGCGGCCAATCTCACGCTCAACCTTGGCAACGGCCTCATAGGTGCGCGGACCAAAGCGCCCATCTACGGGGATGCCTAGTGCGTTCTGCAATGACCTAACGCAGTAGCCACGGGAATCGAGCTGAAAAGCTTCTTCCATGCGCTTCCTCCGGGGGATGACGCAGCGCGTCTTTCACGCGTCTCGCCTCGTCGTTGCGGAGGAAAGAATACGAGTGAAGCTATGGCGGGACAATTCCCTTACAGCGCCCTGGAGCGCCTAGCATGCTCAGCCCTTTACGGAACCCATCGTTATTCCTGCTATAAAATGTCGTTGCATGGCGAGGTAAATCACGAGGATCGGAACCACGGCGAGGGTTGCTCCTGCCATCTGCAACTCATGCTGGACGGTGCCAAAAGCTTCCTGCAAAGTCGCTAGCCCTAATTGAAGGGTCTTCATTGAGTCGCGGTTGGTCAGCACAAGGGGATAAAGGTAGGAATTCCATTGCCAGAGAAAACGAAACACTGCGAGCGCCGCCAGGACGGGGCGGGCCGTGGGCAGGATGACATAACGGTAGACTTCAAAGTCGCTCGCCCCGTCGGCACGTGCTGCTGCAATGAGATCGTCGGGGATCGTTTGTACGTACTGGCGCACCAGGAAAATCCCGAAGGCACTCACAAGTCCGGGAATAACGAGAGCTGCGTAAGTATTGTAAAGACCCAGCTTCGCGAAAACGAAAAACGACGGTACTAGCGTGACAGGGTAGGGAATCATCAGTGTTGCGATGAGAATTCCGAACAGAGGTCGGCGCAGTGGAAAGTCGAATTTGGCAAAAGCAAAACCTGCCAGTGAATCGAAAAAGAGCCCGAGGAGAACAGTTGTGACTGCAACGAACATGCTGTTAAGAAACCATCGGGGATAGCCGCGCGACACCCACGCACCCAGCCGTCCCTCTGCTAGCAATTCCCAGCGCACAAGCGTCCGATAGTTGCTGAAAAGGCGCCCGACGAGGGTTTTCACGTTGCTCGGAATGCGTTTGGCTTCAACAGCTATCCAGGCGTTGCCGGAAGGGTGCGGACAAAGTAGAGCGAAGCGATCGGTACGGCGGAGTTTCTTCTCAGGATCACGCAGCTCATAAAGAGCAATGACTTCGCGCGCCGCTGCGGAGGGCTTTTCGAGCGACAAGCGGCGAGCCCACAGCGCGTCGCGTGGCACCGTGGGAAGAAGCAACGAACGAAAAAGAGACGGTGGACTGGGGTACACGGGAGCAAATGGTGCTCCAGGCGCATTGTTAAGGCTCGCAAGCTGTTCGTCGGTTAGCTCCACTTGGAGCAGGACATTTTCGCCTGCTCGCAGACGCATCAGATCCACCAGAGCTTCAGGCAATATCCGTCCGTTGCCCAATTCAGCTGGTGTTTTTAGCGAAATGAGGAACATATAGACAAACGGCACGATCACTGCCAGAGCGAAGAGCGTAAGAAACCCTACGCCCAGCATTGTGCGGATAATGCTCTCTTCCCCTATCGCCACGCGATGCGCGTGGTGACGGTGGTGAAGATCGTGGCGAAACCAGTTCCAGAACACTGTAATAAGTTATTCAATGCCTAGCGCACTGTCTACGCGAAAAGCTCAGAGTTTTTGCGCACCCAGTCAAGCAACCGGCGTACACCTTCTGTTTTGGAAATGAGGGGCTCCCAACCAAACTCTTTTTGAGCGCGGCGGATATCACTAATGTAAACCGGTTGATCCCCGGGGCGCCACGGGCCAAAGTGGAGATTGATCTTGCGACCCACCAACTGTTCCAGATCAGCCACGAGCTCTAGCAAGCTGATGGTGTTTTGCGGACCACCCCCAATGTTGTAAATCTGCCCTGCGGTTTTCGTGATGGAATGAGCTGCCATCCTGAAGGCCCGCACGAGATCGTCCACGTAGAGAATGTCGCGTACTTGCTTGCCATCGCCGTAAATATTAATGTCGCATCCCTTGTGGGCGGCTATAATGAAATGCGCCACCCATCCCTGGTCCTCATTACCAAACTGGCGCGGACCATACTGGCAGCTCATACGGAACACGACGGTGGGAATGCCATAAATTCGCCCGTAGTCGCGTACGTATTGGTCAGCGGCTCCTTTGGAGCAGCCATAGGGCGAATGAAAATCGAGACACCGCGTCTCAGGAACACCATACGGCAGGTCTTCGTAGTCGTAGCGCCCGTTGCGCTCTACGATCTTAACGTCCTCCATGCCGCCGTATACCTTGTTCGTAGAGGTGAAGAAGAAAATAGGTTTGCGGCCGCTCAAGCGCACAGCTTCGAGGACGTTGAACGTGCCAAGGGCATTGACCTCAAAATCTGTGCGAGGGTCGACGACGGAGGTTGTGACGGCAACCTGGGCTGCTGTGTTGAACACGACGTCGAAATCCTCGCTGGCAAGCAAATCACACAGGGTTGAGAAGTCGCGAACATCACCTCGGATAAACTGGAAACCTGGTGACCTCAAGTTTTGCAGCCACGCAAGATTACGTTCCGTGCCGGCACGCGAAAGATTATCGTAGACCGTCACTTGTTCACCTTCGCGCAAGAGCGTTGCTGCAAGATTACTGCCGATAAAACCGCACCCACCGGTGATGAAATACTTCGCCATGAAAACTGGCCCTTTCTCTGGTTAGAGCTGTTGTTGTCCTTGTGTACGCTCCCTTTGAACGGCTGCTTTCAAAAGAAAAGTTTCAGTAAAAGTCCGCGCCGAGAATGGCCGACCTCATCCACAATCGTCTGAACACGCATTCATCAGAGAATGTCGCTTTCGATTCGGCGCGTGCTGTCGACGGCCGGTCGGCTCAGGGACAGTTCTCTCGTGAGCTTTCCCTAGGTTTCCTTTGGCACACGTTGATCAGCGACAGGGAGAACAGGGATGCCCTCCGGCGTAATCCGGTGTTGGAGCAGTATGTCAGAAATTGGGGCGAGTGGGGCACGCAAACGTACTTCCCAAACGCCGGGCTCGATCTCTTTCTCGTGAACCACCTCTGCGCTTTGGAGGTATTTTTCGATCGCCCGCTTTACGCTGAGGTTAATTGCCATAGCTGTCCCAACGGTATGGCTGCCGGCTATGGTTAGACGCGCAATGCGATGCTTGAGGCCTGAAATGGCAGCGGTTTTTGCGGCCTGCTTTGCCGCAAGGGAGCGTTGGGGTTCCTCGGTTATCGTCGAAGGGGCAAGACCGCGCCCATCAGCCTCCACGCTGTCGTTAGCCCATGCAAAGGGAGAGACTTTCTCTGTCCGGGTCTCCTCTTTATTTCCCGCCAACTTTGGCAAGCTGGCACAGCCACTAAGGAGCAAGACGCACGCGATGGAACCTAGGCAGGCTCTTTCCAAGATGGAACTTTTCAAAAAGTTAACATCAAGCAATGCTATGGATTGTAGAAAGTTTAAAATGGCGCACATACCCCTAACCACCGTCGTCCTTCAATCGGCAACAGTAGATTGTTTTCTCTGCACAGGTTTTCAATAATGTCGTTTGTGGCTACTTTTCTTGGCGGAAAGCAAGCTTAACCGCGTGCTTTCGTGTGAGATGGCTAAAATAGGCATCATGGACGTTTTACTCGTCGAGGACTCTACCCCTTAAAAAGAGCTAAGTCGCATGCAGGTTGGTGCCTCCGTGGTTCGCAGTGCCCCAATTGTGGCAGTCAGTGTTCCTTTAGCCCATCATTGCCAGCTTCGCCGTTTGCTTACGGCGGAGACTAACGGCTCGGCGCGCAGCTTTTTATCAGCTTGTGGCGCCTGCTATGGTGGCTTCGTGGCGGCGAAGTTGGTCGAGCGCGTAAATCACCGCGCCCTCGACGGGTTCGCGGCGCGGCATGATGACAGGGATGCCCGGCAACCTCTTTGCGACTGCCTGCTGAAACATCTCAAAGAAGGGACGCGATTTTCGCAGATTTCCTCCCCCCACCACAACTTCGTAATCGTTATCGTCGGCAAAAAGCTTTCTTGCCACGGCGGCTGCCGCAAGAGCCAGTTCTTCGGCTTCCTCACGAAGAATTTGCGTTGCTGTCGCATCGCCGCGCGAGTGTGCTTCGTGCACTAGGCGGCTGAGAGCGCCAATCTCGGTCTTGCTGCCTTGGACTTGTTTCGTCCAACCCAGGATTTGTTCCGGACGGTCGAATCCGAAATGTTTCATCACCAGATCTTGAAGAAGAGTGGGGCCAGTGCGCCCGTCGTAGGCGCGACAGACGGCGCGAAGGCCGCGGAGGCCGATCATATAGCCGCTGCCCTCGTCGCCGAGGATGTGTCCCCACCCGCCAGCGCGGCCCTGAATTCCCTGCTTGTTGACGCCCACCGCAATCGATCCGGTGCCGGAAATGACGATGATTCCTACGGCGCGCATCGTGCCTCCCACCAGAGCGATAAGTCCATCGTTGACCGGTATGGCCAGGGCATTGGGAAGAAACTCGGCCATCATACTCTTAACCAGGGCCTTATCGTCGGGGCGGTCCACGCCTGCCATACCGCTGCACACACAAGCCACGTCGGTAGCTTGTACCCCCGCTTTGGCTAATAGCGTTGTAATGAGTTCGCCCAGGTTCGCTTTGACTACTTCCAAAGGATTGGAGTGGTGATTCGTGGAGCCAACCTCGTACTGGGCAATGATTTTCCCTTCCTCGTCGGCGATTGCCCCAAGGGTTTTTGTTCCGCCGCCGTCAATTCCGATAACGTAGCGCGCCATGAGTACTCCAACCAACAAATCAAATAGAATAGAATCAGATGCGACTGACAGTAGTTTCCACGTCAGCTGCCGTGTCAAATGTTCTTTTATGGAATTTATTCTATGGCTAAAGTAAAATCCGGCGTGAGATTTTCCACCGCTCGGTAAGTCGGGCAAAAGAGCACCTTTCAGCACCCCACGGTTCGAATAAACTCATCAGGGTTTGGGAGAACTTCGCCGGAGATCTTACTCTTGGCGAAATATTCTTGGGTTCAAAATCGTGTGCCTTCCCCTAGTTCTTGCCTAGAATGGGCTTTACGCTGCATTGGCTGGATGCTTTGTTAGCTTTTGGCTCCCGCCCGCTCTTCCCCGAATGACTGTTAGGGATCCGGTCACTGGCGCCGATTTGGTATCTTCAAGCTCGCCTGAAGTAAATCTCAATTTGTGCGTAGGTTTTTCGCGTCATCATGCGAATTGCCATCGTCACACTCGGTTGCGACAAAAACACGGTAGATAGCGAGTACCTCGCGGGACTATTAGCAGAGCAAGGGGTCGAGGCCGTGGCGGCAGGCCTGGACCCGAACCCTGGCGATATCTTCGATGCCGTCCTTATCAATACCTGTGGGTTTATTGACAGCGCGAAAGAGCAGTCGATTAACACCATCCTTGCTTGGCTCGAGCGCAAACAGGAAGCAGCTGTGGAGGGGTACCTCATGCGGGTGTTTGTTGGGGGATGTCTCACTCAGCGCTACCGCCAGGAGCTAGCAGCGGAACTTCCCGAGGTAGACGGCTTCCTGGGTGTCGGCGATTTTGAAAAGGTAGCCCAGCTAGTGGCCCACGGCCAAATTGGCGGCCATGTCAACCTTGTCCGCGAGCTTCCCGACACGGTCGTTCGGCGTCCTACGCCCCGCAAAGAGCTTGGGGTGCCGCGTCCGTATGCCTATCTGAAGATCGCCGATGGCTGTAACCATCATTGCACATTCTGCGCTATTCCGAGCTTCAAGGGGCGCTTACGAAGCGTGCCTCGTGAGGTCCTGTGCGACGAAGCGCGCCGCCTTCTCGCCCGGGGGGCTTGTGAGCTTTGCCTCGTGGCGCAGGATACGAGTGACTATGGCAAAGACCTTTACGGCGCCGATTACGGAATTGCCGAACTTCTTACGGATCTCGCGGCCTTGCCAGGAACATTTTGGATTCGGCTCCATTATTTCTATCCTGGTGGCATCACGGAGAAGTTCATCGAGGCATTCGCGTCGTCTCCCAAGATCGTTCCCTATCTCGATGTGCCCCTCCAGCATTTGCATCCCGACATCCTGCGATTGATGAAAAGGCCCCATCGCAGCGTCAATATCGAGCGAGCTCTCGAACGGCTGCGTAAGGGCATCCCCTCCTTGGCAATCCGGACAACGTTTATTGTGGGTTTTCCGGGGGAAGAGCGAGAACATTTCAGATATCTTTTGGAAGGAATAAAACGCCTGCGGTTTGAACGGTTGGGGGCTTTCGCGTATTCGCACGAAGAGGGAACGCCAGCAACTAAGCTGACGCCCCAGGTATCGCCAGCAACGCGCCGGCGCCGCTATGATCGCCTGATGCGTACCCAAGCCCTTATTAGCGGTGAGTTGAACCGCCAAAAAATAGGTAAAACGCTTCGGGTTCTCGTGGAGGCGCAAGTGGACGATGACCTTTATCTGGGCCGGACGGAGCATGATGCACCGGAAGTGGATGGGGCGGTCATTATCCGGACCAAGCAGGGGCTTGCCATAGGGCAATTTGTGGATGTACGCGTTACCGACGCCGACACCTACGACCTCTATGCTGAGGTTTAGGGAAGAAGGCAAAGCCCCGCCCCGCTTTCACGTTGGGATGTTTCGATCTCGTGGCCGGGCTGTCTGCTTTCTCGGCGGAGGGAACCAAATGCTCTTCCATGCTGTGATGGGATAGTTTTTCCCCAGCGAGTCGGCGGGGTGCTTCTCACGACAGCGGGGCAGTGGTCGGTCTTAGGTGAGAGTTTTGGTGCGGAACCTATCCACAAGAGCCGCTCCTGCCTTCGATTCCTTATTTGCCTGGAACCATGGGATCCAGTGGGTAGCCGTCATAGTTAAAAGTTGATACTGCGAGCAACACCAGCCTCGCGCGTTGCCGATAACGGATGGCTTTGTTATACTCAGCAGTCTCCTCCCTGCTGATACTGGCGGTGGCCAAGCGGTGCAGAACCTGCCCGCCAGACGGGGCACGGGGCTGACTTTCTTAGCACGTGACTGAGGCAGTCGTCCTTCTCCACGGAAAACTGGAGGCAAATTCCCCGTCCTGACGAGATACGCCCAGAGGTCGCAGGCCATAATACATTTTGATTATGTGACTTATGGTATGTTAGTGTGACTAGCGAGAGCCTCTGATGGCTTGTTGGACGGTTCGAGGTTGACACCAGCACGTTCTGCGGCCGCTATTCGCATCACAACTGCAGTGTCGAGCCGCTTTGCATGTGTAGGGGCGGCACAACATTTCACAACGTGGGAAGGTTAGACGCATCATGAGTCAGGAGAAACCCCTTTCGGAGGAGCAGACGCTGAAAACGCTGCCGACGGACGACGTACGCGCCATCATGTGGCGGTTTGCCGATCGCTACGATTTGCAAATGTTGGTGCAATCCACCCGGGCGGTGGCGCGGGGACCGGTTGCACGGCTTGTGGCCGCTGGCGGCCGCAATTCGCACGAATGGACAGCGGAAAAGGAAGCGCTCCTAAAACACTTTGACGAATCGGGGATCACGGCAGCATTTTTGGAACCAGAGTACGGTGGCTTCATAGAAGGGCCAAAGAATCTCGCCACCTCCCTGGTGGCCTTTGAGCTCTCGTGGGTGGATGCAGGCGCTGCCACATGCAGCCTCGCGAGCAACTTGGCCCTGGCCCCGATTCATGAGCGTGGGACGCCCGAGCAGAACGCGCATTACCAGCGGGCGATGGCTCCGCCTCAACCGGGGGAGGATCGCAAGCCTATGCGTGGAGCCTTTGCTCTGACGGAACCACTGCCGTTCGTTGGGGTAGACACTGGCTTTATGTCGGGTCGCATTAGCGTCGCTGAGTGGGAAGAAGGCAAAGAACCAATTCTCCTTGTGGAAAAGCGCGGCCGATTCATTACCAATATGGCTTTCGCCAACTACGTCACGGTGGCGGTGGACACAGCGGACCCGCGTATTAAGTCTTCGTGCATGGTCATTGTTGAAGAAACGGATCCCGGCGTCTTCGATCGCGGTACGCCGGCGAAAAAGCTCGTCCATCAACTGAGCTCAACGCGCGATCCGATCATTTCGGTTCGTGTTCCCGCAAGCCGCATCATTGGTGGCTATGATATTGTGGATGGAGTTATTGTTCCGCGCTACAATCACAGCGAGGTCATTGAAGCAGTGTTTCGGCGCACGCGGGTGACGGTGGCGCTAATGACCGCGGCAAAACTGCTTTCGGCCGTCGAACCGGTTATTCGCTATCAGCGCCAGCGATTCCGTGGCGGCAACGTGGGGCCCGGCTCGCCGCGTTACGACTTAGGCCTTCAAGGGAAAGAAGACAGTCTCCATCGCCTTGTTGACGTGTGGGCGATGGGGGAAGCAGCCGCAAGCTTGGGATTTTCAGCGGCACGCGCCTTCGATGTCTTTGATCCGCTCGAAAAGCAAAAGGAAAAGATCCTTGCCGAGAAAGGAATCAAGGGGGGGCGAGCTGAGCTGCGCGCATTGCGGGAGGTTGAGAAGAAGGCCATCGAGTTGATTGCGTTAGAGGGCAAGCCTGCCGATCAGCGCGATGCTGCACGTTATGAGGAACTCAAAAGTGACCCACTCGTGCAGTACGTCCTGCTCGATGCGGAAACTAATGTGTTGTGCCCTGCTTCCAAACTCTGGTGCGGTTTCGGAGCTAATGCCATGCGCGAGGCAGTAAGCCTGATGGGTGGCTATGGGATCACCGAGGACTGCCCAGGATTTTTGGGACAAAAGTGGATGGATGCGCAGCTCGAGGCCACATATGAAGGTCCCGAAGCCGTGCAGCGGCGGCAGCTATCGGTAACTATGACCTCGCCAGTGTTCCTAGCGCTGTGGGACCTCTGGACAAAGCAATTGCGGGAGATTGCCTGTCGGCGACCTGGCACGGGTGCCTGCACCCTCGCGACGGCGATGACGCTGTGGCGCTGGACGCTCCATCACCTTACCGAAGCTCGCGATGCGCATGGTCAGCTTCTTTACCAGAGCGCCCGTCAGGGCGTGACATTCGCCCTTGCCGATGCGCTCGCGTGGCTACTCGCGTCGCGCCAGCAAATACTCGATGTGCTTGAGCTGGAAGAGAAAGGACCTTCGTGTCCGACGTTGGCCGAAGGACTTGAAGGCTATGTACAATTCTTCACCGATCTCTGCCATGTACAGGCGGCGCGGGCTGCTGGCGAATGCGGCCGCATTTGCGCGGAGCTTGTCCACGGCTACAATGCACACCCTGCTTGGGAGACGGTGCCTTGCAATTCGTGTTATTCCGTAGATGAAGTTAACGATTGGGAGGCGATCCTGCCTGGGCTACCGTGCGGTGCCGAGGAGGAGCAGGCTGTCTACGACAAGGAGCACGTTTTGCCCAAAGCAGGGCCTTGTGTACGTTTCGGCGGTCTGGAACAGTTCGAACGGCTTCGCATGAAGCTCGATGGCTGCCTCACAGGTGCCCGACTGGCCAAGGACCGCGCCGCAAAGGCGCTGACTCAGGTCATGATCCCCGAGGCGCTGGATTATCCCCAATGATGCGTTTTACGCGGGATTTGCGCAAACTCAGCAGGCAAACTCATCATCTGAAGGGAGTGACTCGATGAACGGCGAGATGGGCTCGGCGCAAGCGCAGCGGATGCGCATGGATGTTGACATTGTTTGTGTGGGGTTTGGTCCCGCCATGGGCGGTTTCCTGACCAAACTCAGCCGGGAGCTCGTAGACGAAAATGGCATGCCGCGCTACGAGAGCAGGAGGGTCCCCGGCATGCCCCTCCAAGTCATCTGTTATGAACGTGCCGACGATATCAGCTTTGGCGTTTCCGGTGTGGTAACGAGGGCGCGTGCCATTCGCAAGTCGTTTCCCGATCGCGATCTGACGCAGGAGATCCCCTTTGCCACAGCGGTAAAACAGGAGCAACTTCTTTACCTTCTTGACCCTTGGGGTGCTAGCCGGCGCTCGCGCACATTGCGCATGGCCGACCGTGCCATCCGCATGTTTGGAAAGGTGCTTCCCTACGCGGATTATGCTCTGCGGTTACCTTACATCCCGCCGTTTTTGCAGAAACATGATGGACTTCTACTAGCAATTGGACAATTTAACCAGTGGGTCGGCTCTCAAGTGATGGGTGCGGGCACGGCGCAGATCTGGCCCGCGACACCTGTTGACAAGCCGATCATCGAGAACAATCGCGTCGAGGGAGTTGTGCTCGTAGATCAGGGCACGGACCGAGCGGGCAATCCCGACGCTAATTACATGCCTGGGATGGAAGTTCGGGCCAACCTGACGGTGGTTGGCGACGGCCCCGTGGGTCCAGTGGGGCGTGCGCTGGATGAACATTTCGGTCTGCCCGAGGGCCATTCACGCACCGAGTGGGCACTGGGCATGAAAGTCGTGGTAGACTTACCTGAGTCGTGTGCACTGGAGCCGGGTACGGTCATCCATACCTTCGGCTTCCCTGAACCTGAAATTTTCGGTTTTCTCTATGTTTACAAAGAACGTGTGGCATCCGCTGGCATATTTGTGCCTTCGTGGTTCGACTCGCCGGCGCGCACGGTTTACCGCTATCTGCAGTACTGGATGATGCATCCAGCGTTGTGGAAACATTTCGAGGGCGGTACGTTGCGCAGTTTCGGGGCCAAAACGCTTTTCGAAAGTGGGCGACGCGGGGAACCATGGCTCGCCGGCAACGGGTATGCGCGCATCGGCGAGGGGTCGGGGAGCACGAATGTGCTTTCTGGAAGCGGCGTAGATGAAGCGTGGGCTACGGGCACAATGCTCGCCGAAGCGGTGCTTGAGCTTCTGCGCGAGGGGCGTCCCTTCACGCAAGAGAACCTCGAACAGGCCTACGTCACGCGCCGGCGGGCGAGTTGGGTAGAAGCTGAGGGGCGCGTCGCAGAAAAAAGCCGCGATGGTTTTACTCGAGGAGTTGTGCCCGGCCTTATTGGCATGGCGCTTGCCGGTTTCACGAAGGGGTTGCTGCACGTACCGGGTCGCCACAAACCGCCGTCGTTGCGGCTGCGCACGCTCGAGGACTTCTATAGGACAAAGCTCTCTCCGGCCGAAATTGAGGCGGTCCGAAGAGAATGTGCCGAGAAGGCCCAACCCATTCACGATGCACTTCTTGAGCGCGTTGGCTGGCCGCCAGTGCCCTATGACGGCAAACTTCTTGTTTCGCATCAGGATGCATTGCTGCTCGGAGGTAAGGTTCAGGCGCCACCCGGTTACCGCGACCATGTCGTTTTTCTGCGCAAGCACCTTTGCGAAACATGCCGTACGAAGGTTTGTGTCGAGATGTGTTCGGGTCAGGCGATCATGCCCGGTGAAGATGGTGGAGCGCCGGTTTTCGATCGCGAAAAGTGTCTCCATTGTGGGGCTTGTGCTTGGAATTGCACTCAGGCTGATCCAGAGAACCCCGAATACGGCAATATCCGTTTCCTCGCAGGCGCCGGTGGACTTCACTCTGCGGAAAATTAGCTGAGTGTAGCACTAAAGCCGGAAGCGCACTTGAACTAGTGGAACTGCGTCCTTCGCAAAAGCGCCGCTTTTTCGCAATGGTGATGGAGCCATCACCATCTCCTTCTCCCTATTTTCTTGCGGTACGAGTTGCTGTGTCAGACAAGGGGGAAAAGCCACGTCGAAGCAAGGTGTTATCACGGCGCGGCGGGGCCGAGTGGGAAATAGTTCCGCGAGCTTTGGAGCTGTGGGATTACTGCAACAATCGCCTTTATGGGTGGAGATGGGATCAATTCTTTTGGCCCGGGAGGATGGTTCTTCCCCAAGCATGTTGAGCAAGTGCTTTGCGCACGTCACATGGCAGCAGCGCATCGCGGCATAACGGCCGTTGTGGCAACGGCGCTGGCCCCCGGGCGCAGGGAGATCATTGGGTTTGAGAAGGAGTCTCGACCGGTCCGCTTGGCGACGGCGTGGCCTGTTGCTGGCTCTCTGCAGGCGACGCAGGAACAGGCGTGGAGCGTGATGGCCGCAACTGTTGCCGAATGCGCTCGAGGCTTCCGCGCCGCTCGGGTTGGCGCGTATCACGGGGACGCAGCTCAGGTGGCGGAATGATCTGGGTGCCTTGCATTGGAGTCTCAACCGCCCCTTGCTGGCCGACCGGCGGTGTGGGTTCCATTGTTGCATGGGGCGTATTGCGCGCCGGGGATTCCATTCGCTCACGCCCTGTAGGCAAACCCTTGCCCGGTATCGGCGTGGCTGTTGACCACGGCACGCGAGGGCGTTCGCCTGAGCGCGGGGTAAGGAAAGGACCGCGTGTTGGCAAGGCGCGC
>JANZZJ010000214.1 GCA_026419455.1 Candidatus Sumerlaeaceae bacterium
CTGAGCCAAGAACACAGCAAGAATAGCTAGCCCAGCGAAAGCGCGAAGAATGCGGTACACAGTGCTTACGAAACCCAGCCTCAACCATGACGACTTTTTGCGCAGCGCAAAAGGATCTGCATAAACTGTTGGGCGGGGCGCTCCCACTGTAGCCTTGATTTCCGTAAGGATGACTGTTGCAGCCTCCTGAGCTTTGCGCAGTGCTTCTTCTTCACTGGCGCCTTGAGCAGCGAGGCGCTTAGCCTCCACTTTGACCAACTGCTTAACTTCACGCGCTTCTCGCCGCCGCCGTTCGATGTCGTCAAGCCAACGGAGAATTGGATCTCGCCAAGGGGCGTAGGCACGACGTTTTTTCACCCGCTCGGATGGGGCAACTTTGCCACGGGCGATGACCAGGGCCTCGTAACCGAAAAGGTCCTCAAATAGTTCTTCCCATTCCTCGCCCGCAAACCGTGCCACAAATTCCTGCAACGCTTCTTCCGGCATTCCGCGCAGACGCAGCTCCTTGAGCATTTGCTCAAGCTTGTGTAGGACAGGCGAGCGTCCCTCACGAAGGCGGCGCAACACGGCGAATTCATAACCGACTGCTAGCGCTAGCGAGGTCACAATGCTCGCAGTAGTTAAACCGACAAGCCCAAGCTGGAATGTCGCGGCTGTTCCCAGGGCTACGAGTGCGAGAATCTTCAGCCAATCTATCAGAGCCATACCGAAGGCAGCGGAGCGAATGCGGCGAACAAAATAACTCTTTTGCAAAATACCATCAAGTGCAATTAAGAAAACTGGCGTAAGAATCAGCGTGAGCAAAAGAAAGAGACCAAGGCGCGGGGCTCCGAGAGTAACGCTCGCCAGTACCAGCGCCAGCATACCTCCCATAAAAATACGGGGAGCCAAACGCTGAACTCTCCGCAACGGAATGCCGTAGTACTGTCGCTGAGCCTCTTCCAAAATAGCCAAGTGAATCTCACGGGGGCGATAAACTCCTTTTTCCGTCTCCACGCCAAGATAGGCTTCGAGATCGCGAATGACTTCTCCCATATCCCCATAGCGGTCGTCCGGGTTTTTGGCAAGCATGCGCTCAATGATGACCTTTAACGTCGGGGGAACACCGCGAACATGGGTATCGAGTGGTGGGACGGGTTCATTGAGTTGCTTAGTAATAATTTCGAAAGCCGTGGTCCCTGAGAATGGCGGTTTGCCCGTGATGAGATAATAGAGGGTGCAGCCTAACGCATACTGATCGGCCCGCGCATCCACATGAGCGGCGTCGCGCGCCTGCTCTGGCGCCATGTAAGCGGGGGTGCCCATGGCCACAGCTTTCAACGTGAGGTCATCTTCTACGGAGATGGCCTTAAGAACACGCTCATCACTCTGCAAACGGCTTTCTTCTTTCGCAACGCGTGCATGCTCAAATTTCGCCAGTCCAAGGTCAGCGAGTTTGACTATGCCCTGATCGTTGAGAAGAAGATTGTCAGGTTTGACGTCGCGGTGGATGATTCCCCGATCGTGTGCATACTTCAGAGCACGCGCCGCTTGAATAATGTAGCCAACCGCATCGTCCACGTTGAGTCGGCCATCGCGTCGAACCATTTCCCCCAAGTTGGTGCCTCGGACGTATTCCATGGCGATAAAGTGGGTGTCGTTGTCGCTGCCGACATCGTAGATCTGCACGACGTTGTGGTGGGTCAGTTGTGCGGCTGCAAGTGCTTCGCGTGTGAAACGCGCAAGAAACTCCGGCTGTTGGGCCATTTCCGCTGGTAGTACTTTCAACGCCACATAACGGTCGAGAGACTTCTGACGAGCGAGATAGACCGTACCCATGCCCCCGCGACCCAAAGTGGCGCGGATCTCGAATCCGCCCAACTCCACTCCCGACAGATCGGCGCCGTGCGTTTTAGCGGGCTGCGATGAGCCTGGCGGCTGTTCTCGTGCAGCAGTGTTCACCACTTTCTTCGACGATTCTCCTAGCTCCGTTGCCGCAGGCTCCGTCGCATCCGAAGTAAGGAAGGTGGCCTCCGTAACTGTCGGGGATATGGGTTCTCGACCGGGACTCCGAGGATTGGCGAGTGTTTCGTGGCCGATAGCACTGTTCTCACGTTCCCGGCTGCGAGTGGGAGCGCTTTGCTCCGGTTCCCGCGAAACTAGGCGTCTTGGCTCTGGCGTCACCACCGTCGGGCTATCGCTCGTAGTAGGAGCGGCAGTAGCCACATCCCCAGGCGGAGATTCGATAACGGTGGGTAGCTCGTGAACAGTCTTGCTGGGATGCGCTGTTGATGGAGGTGCTGCCGAGGCTTGCGCCACGCTCAGTGGCAAGACAACGAAGCAATTTGGGCACTGCACCAACCCTTGGCTGACGCTGTCGTCGGACTCCCACGTGGTGTGACACTTCTTGCAGGTGAATCTCAAATCCCAAGCCTCCAACGGCCGCGCGGTACACGAGCGGTCACTGCACGCAAATTGTATAACGTAACACTAGATTGTCAACCCTACGGTGCATCCCCGTTCCCACATGCTAAACGAACCCCACTAATCTATAAAGCATGGCGGCTTCTCTGCCGTAAGAAGCCGCCATTGAGCACAGCCGAGGATAAGGCCAGTTTGCTGAACTATTACATATTGATGCCCAGCTCTTCCCTCACTGGGAGAGAATAATCACAGTGTACGGACCAATGCCCACGTTTGCGTTATAGGGCAGCCCGTCCTTTGCACCCGAGCCAGCTGTTGTCGTGTAAGAATTCCAGTTGCTGAAGTCGCTGGAATAACCATTCCAATCGCTGTTGAAACGCACGTACCAGGTTCCGGCGCGTGGCATTCCAATATTATAGCTCGTATAGCCACGGTTGGCAAAATTGGCCACCACGACGACGTCGTCGCCTGCGCCGCCGGCGTCCCACCGATGGTAGGCGATTACCTTATCCGTGTTATTGATGTGGAACACGTTGACGTTATTGCCGCGCAGGCCACGCGTGTTATTGTACCAATTGCGCCGCAGTCGGATGAGGTCCTTGTAGAGTTGAAGAATCCCCGCGTAAGTATTGGCCTTGCTCCAATCCAGGGGATCGGTGTCTGAGAAGTAGCCGTCCTCAAGGAATTCCTGACCTTGGAAAATCATGGGAATCCCGGGCGACGTAAAAAGAATTCCCGCTGCTAGCGTGGAACGCTTTTTCGAGTACCAGCTTCCAGCGTTGCCAGGCCAAATTTCTTCAGGTAGCCGGCTGTGGCCATTGGCCACTTCGTCGTGGCTCTCCGTGTAAATGACGCGCTGGAGGTGCCAGCTGTTGTAATAGTGCGTGATGGCGTCGCGCACTGCGTACATATTCCGGTCCGCGTCGTTAGATTTGATCACTTCGCTGCGGATCGGATGGACAAAACCGGGATCCCATTGCGAATCAAATCCGGCGCCGCCACTGGCCGTTGTCTTGGTCAGCCACTCGTTGTTCTGCATATCTTCGGCAATGGAAATTTTCCAGCTCGCAGAGGAATCAATGGTGTTGTTGATCCACTGCATGAGGGACCAGCCGTCGGGGATGTCGCCGCCGGTGCCGTTGTTGAGCGCGCGGATATTGCATGTCGAATCCCAACGCAGTCCGTCCATGCGATAATCATTGAGCCACATCATGGCCGCATCTTTGAGGAACGAGCGAACCTCGCCGCGTCCATAGTCCGGTCGGGAGTATCCCCACGGCGTGGCCTTCCGCCAGTCGCTAAAGAAATAAATGCCGCCGTTGCCGTAGCTCTCCCCGTCAAAGTTCCACAGCGGGATGCTTGATTCGTACGGGCTCGAGCCCATGTGATTGAACACGATGTCCATGAGCACTGCAATCCCCCGTTGGTGAGCAGCGTCTACGAGAGCCTTGAGCGCCTGGGGCGAACCATAAGCACTCTCGGGCGCAAACTGGCTATGGGGATTGTAGCCCCACGAGAAATCCCCCGGGAACTCCATGCAGGGCATGAGTTGGATGGCGTTGATGCCAAGACTCTGGAGATAGTCCATTTTCGCTGTCACGCTTGCGAAGTTTCCCGGACCGCCCCCCGCGGCATCGTTGAATGTCCCCACGTGGAGTTCATAGATGACCATGTCATTCCAGGCTGGTGTGCTGTAGTTGGTGGCCTGCCAAGCATACGATGGATCAACGATCACGGAATTACCAGCGTCATTGGTCATCTGACGCGCCTGTGGGTCTTGACGCCAAAACGTTCCATACGTGGGATGGGTAATCACAAACTTATATTGGTCACCTATAATCGCTCCGTTAAAGTCCACCGACCACCAGCCGCTTCCCTCGCTGGCAAGCTTGTTCCTCGATGCGTCCTAGCCGTTGAATGACCCCGCCACCGCGACAGCGGAGGCGTTAGGCGCCCAAACGCGGAAAGTCGTGCCGTTCGTGTACGGAATAGCTCCAACACCGCTACGGGTGGACGCCACAACGTCGCCAGTGATCGTCACGTCGTCAAGCGCCACACCATCCGAGCTCAGTGGATAGTTATCGTATTGTTGCCATCTGATGATGCAGTTGGGGCCTAGCGCTTTGCCAATAGAGGCCGCGGCCGATGAAACGTTCACGGTGTACAGCGAAAATGTTGAAGAAATCGCTGGAAATGACCAAATCTTGGAAAACGTCGCCCCATTGTCTGTGGACAGGAACAAACCATCGCTTGAATCGTTCTCCTCTCCAACGTTTCTGAATCGAAACGTCAGTACGACGTTTGAGTACGTGGCAAGGTTCATCTTCAGATCGAGGCGGGACGTTGAGTAGACGTTGTCGCCAACGGAATCGTCCAAAGTCACGCCGTAACCAGACGTCCCGTTACGGTAAGTAGTGCTTGTACGCACGCGCCACTGATTAGTGCCGCTTGCACTCCATGCGGGTCCCAGGGTAGTGGAATTAAACGAGTCGGTAAACAAGGTTGCAGCGGAGCCCATCAGGCTGATGGAACTTAGTGCTGCCACGGCCGCGGTAGTGAACCTCATCATTTGATGAAAGCCTCCATGAAGTTTACTGATCCGGAGGTTGAACTAACGGCGAGATCAGCCATGTGGTGGCCTCGCGCGGTCGGTTTTGTTCAACCGGCGGAACAAAGCTGGTCCTATTATGGACCTTAGGCGAGGCTTCTTGGATCGTTCCAATTACTTTGTCAAATATAAAGTCCCGCTCATCACCCGGATAATTGCAGTCTTCTAAGTTACTTTATTGCAAAATGTTTGGCGCCAATTCCCACCTGCGCCCCCAAAATAAAAGCTCGCATTATCTCCTCAAATCGTTCTAAAATTCCAACAAGATTTCTCCGGAAATGTGATTTCTTTTCTGCCGACCCCGTCGCGCCCGCGTTGCGACGATCCACGCTCTTGCCATGCTTTGTCTCTCCGAGACCAGAAATTCCTCTTCTCCTGTTCCCACTGGACTTTCCGAACCGTTCCACCGAAAAGCCGCAGGTCCCGATGAACACACGGCGTTCACATGGTATAAAGCTTCTCATCGGAGAATAAGGGAAGACCATGAGCGAAAAATCCGACATGTCTACGGTGCATGAACTTTCCAACCAGCTTTTAGCAGCCATCGAAAGCGGTGCCATGGAAGAAGTGGAGAACCGCTGGATTGATCTTTTAGAGGATCCACCCACCTCTTCGGAATTCTATCACCAGTTCATACGAGCGATGCGGCGAGCCAAGCAGCTGGAACGCGCCCACGAACTCATTCTCCTGGCCCTAGATGAGCTTGAAGCCCGCAGCGCGTGGCAGGCCAAACTAGATCTTTTACGCTTGGCAGCGAAATTTTGGCCCGACTCCAAAGCTCTGCGTCCACATACGGCTCGGGCATTAAAACAGGTGTATGCCCAAATTCCTCAGCTCTCCGACATGATTGCAGCCTGTAAGGGGTTGCCGCTGGACCAGGTGTTTGCGCGCTTCGATGATTTTCTTCGAATGTTGCCCGGGGAGGTTTACTCGCACCCGTATTGGGGAGTTGGCATTATTCGCAAGCTGGACATTCAGGCCGACAGGGTCGTTTTGGAGTTTCCAGACTCCGAGGAGCCTCGTCGTGAGCTCGCGTTGGATTTTCTTCTCAAGCACCTGCGACATTGTCCTCCAACCAGTTTCACTGCGCGCCTCATTACTGACCCAGCCTCGCTGCGCGATTTTGCCCAGACTGATCCCGTCGGCTTCATAAAACTCGTGCTAGAGGATTGCGAAGGGCGGGTGAAGCCGAGCGAGCTCAAAGAACTCGTGGTCGGGCCGCTCTTTTCCGACGCGGAGTGGACGCGGTGGTGGGCTAACGCTCGTACCCAGCTAAAGCTTGACCCCTGGATTGATTTCGATGCCAGCCGCGGTGCCCGAGCGGAGATCGCTCTTCGTGCCCAGCCACGCACTTTCGAGGACGAAATCCTGGAGACTTACTTTGACCCTGCTGCCACGCTTGCGACTCGCACCGATTGCGTCAGGCAGATTGCGCGTATGCTCGAGTCGGACGCCAACGTCGCTGCGGACCTGATTGCGAAAATCTCCGACGATTTGGCTAAACGTATACGCTCGGCGGATTCTGCCCCAGCGGAGCGCCTCGCGGCGCTGTACCTTCTTGAGCTGCTTGCATCCAAGGCGCCCGAGCGCGTTGGGCTTCCCTCCGATCTACCATCAGAAGATGTGCTTCTAGAACCTGTGAAAGATTATTCCGCGTTACGAGAACTTCCGGAGCTTAGTTTTGCTCAACGGGCGCTGAGGAAACTGGTCGCACGCGATGGCGAAAGCGGAATTGAACAAGCTGCCGCCATTTTCCCGGAAGCACCAGCTGTGCTTGCTCAAGCGATTTGGAGCGTCCTTCAGCCGGAGGAGCATGTAGGCCTGGCTGTGAGGGCACTGCGCACACTTTTCGAAAAGCCTTTAAGTAATCCCGAGACGTTTCTTTGGGCAGCGCGTCAGTTGACGGAACGCAAGTGGGCGCACCTGGAAGACTATGTACCATTGGCGGCGTTCACGATGGACTTGCTCGAGCTGCTCAACGAGCTCGACGCGTTGACGCAGCGCATGGGGACGCTCCCAGAGCAGGCTGAAAAAGCCAAATGGTTGCTCGGACGCGTTCGTTCGCTCATCACTGCCGGCGATTTTCAGCTTTTGGCGCATATCGTTCAGGATATGACTCGCGAGCAAGTTCAAGAGCTGCGGCGCGCTATCCAGCTCCACAATGTTTTCAATGAGGCCGCTCGGTTGGCGGCGGACCGTGCGATTCGCCTTGTTCGGCGCGATCTGGACGAGCAAGCGACGTCGCTTTCACAAGGACCCTCTACTACCGGTGGAGGAGCTTTCCTGTGTACGCTGAAAGGGCGTGCCCGTGCCGCTGCCGAATTGCACGAGCTCAACACAGTCACTATCCCCGAGAATGCAAAGGAAATCGAGAAGGCTCGCTCCGAAGGTGACCTGCGCGAAAATGCCGGCTATCATGGTGCTCGGGAACGGCACGCCCATCTCTTGCGACGTGCTCATTTTCTCCAAGAGGGGCTGGCTCGTGCTCAAGTGGTGCGCAGAGAAGACGTGAACACAGAAACCGTCTCGTTTGGAACGCGCGTGATCCTCACGAACCTGGACACCGGTGCCCAACAAACCTACACGATCCTAGGTCAATGGGAAAGTGCCCCCGAGCGTGGGATTTATGACTATAAGGCTCCCTTCTTGACTCAGATGTTGGGTAAAAAGGTGGGTGAAGAATTCATTGCTCAAACGCTGGATGGGCAGAGGTCGCGCTATCGTGTCGATGCCATCGAAAACGCTCTTGCTTCTGGAGAATGGGACACGGAGAACGTATAACAGTTCACTGCCTGACCACGCTTCTCGAGACCTGAGAGAGGGAGTTTCTTGCTTGCTTATTCTTGATGGGGTAGGCAACAACTTCGCTAAATGACCGACCCTGAGAATTTGCGCGGGCATGAGCCGTGATTTTTTGCGCCTAAGGGGACAATTAGAGCAATGAAAGTGGTTATTTTTGGCTGCGGGCCTCTGCCGACAGAACCGGAGTTTCCAGTTACAGCGCCGGGGGCTCGTACGTGGCAAATTGTCCAAACGGTCGTGAACGGGCTAGTTATGGCTGATGATGCCTCGCCTGAGGTCGTCGTGGTGGCTCTCGACTCCGCCGCCCGCGAGGGATCGCCTGCCCAGCTGGTTTTTAATATTCCGCTCGATCTGCCCTGGGAAAGGACATTGGGACGAGAGTGCATCCCAATTGTCTACGCACCGTGCCCCATTGAAAAATTCAAAGCCATAGCACAAGGCGAATACCCAGAGATTCTCAGGGGAAATCCGCCCGATGCCATCGTGGCGACCGGTTCCGTCCAGCCCTATGCAACGGCTTCTATTTATGCGCGGGTGATACAACGACCGCTGTGGGTAGATGTTTTTGGGGACCCGTTAGCTGAGGTGCAAACCCGTGCAGAACTTCTCCCGGAGCGCAAGGAAGAGAACGATGCGCTCTATCATCACACATGGAAACTCCTCATGGAATCGCTCCTGCAGGGAGATATGTTCTCTTCGCTCAGCGAGCGTCATCGTTTCGCGCTCATGGGGCATCTGGGCGTAGCGGGCCGTCTCAACCGATCGACCCGCTGCTACGAGTTCATTCACACTATTCCCTATGGCGTTTTTTCCGCGACGGCGCCACCCTTGGCTGAGCCAAGCCAGCGTCCATACTTTGTCGCCATGTGGTGTGGGAGCTTCAACACATGGATGGACGTAGAAACTCTCGCCTCTGGTGTTGTGAAAACCTGGAAGGCAAACCGTCGCTTTCGCCTACTTGTGGTTGGCGGGACGTGTCCCGGCTACAATGAGATATCTTTCGCGCGTTTTGCTGAGATTGTCCGGAGCGAAAACGCCAGCGAGGCAATTCGTATTGCGAATTGGCAGCCGTTGCGGGAACTCCAAAGCCTTTATTCCCAAGCCGACGTGGGGCTCAGTATTGATAGGCCCTCTTATGAAGCCTTGCTCGGCAGTCGGACCCGCCTTGTCCACTTTCTCTTGGCCGGTAAGCCTGTCATCTCCACTACGCCGACGGAATTGGCCCAGGACTTAGAACTGCAAGGGTTTGTAATCGGCTTTCGGATGGGGGATTCCGATCACCTTGCAGAATCCCTTCTTATGGCGGCAGAGCGCAAAGACGAATTGGCCGATCTTGGCCGCCGAGGGCGGGATTACGTACTCAAACGTTATAATGGGCGAGTTTTGGGGGCTCCACTCATGGAGTGGCTGGAATGTCCCCACTTTGCTCCAGATAAACGCGGTGATTCCCGGGCACTCGATCCGCTCAATCCTCTTACGGCCTATTGGCAGAGGGTGCTCGAAAAAGAGCGGACTTCCTGAAAAATTCGCGAAAACAAAAAAGTGCTTCACAACCCCTGTCGCCTGTGGCTTTATGCCCGCCTGAATATGAATTGCTGCTGATAGAGGTGACCATGACTTCTGGTGAATTGTTAGAGCGTATTCAGCAACTCGTTGAGGAAGAGGGGGAACAGTCCATTGCAGCTTTGTGTGAAATCCTGAGGTGTCGGACTGTGAGTGGCGAAAGCGATCCTGAGAAAAAACAGGAAGCAGAGCGGGAAATCCGGCGTTGCTTGGAATACTTGGAAAAACTTGCCACCAGCATGGGCTTCGAATGGCGCAACCACGACAACCGCGTAGCTGTGGCCGAATTGCCGCACGAAGGTGAGTTTGTTGGCTTGCCTGTCCACGTCGACGTGGTGCCCGCCGGCGATGGTTGGACCTACGATCCTTTTGCTGGTGAGATTGTTGACGGAAAGATTTATGGCCGCGGCACGCAGGACGACAAAGGACCTGTAATTCAGATGCTATGGGCGATGAAGATTCTCAAGCGGCTAGACGTAAAACTTCGTCGGGGGGTGCGGCTGATCATAGGCACTACCGAAGAGTTCGGTGAGTGGACCGACCTGGATCTCTATTTTCAGCGCGAGCCAATGCCGGCCATGGCTATTGTTCCTGATGCGGACTTTCCCGTGGTTAACGGCGAAAAGGGGGTTGTCAACGTTCAAATCCGGCTGAGATTTCCTTTGGGGGAAGGCCAAGAGGATGGCGAGATCCGACTTGTTCGTGTGGAAGGTGGGCGGCGCCCCAACATGGTGCCCGACCATGCCGAGGCGCTTTTCACCCGTGGTGACACGGAGGGCTTGGAAAATCTGCAGCGCGAACTCCAGCGTTTTCTTACTTCCGAACCCAATGCACGGGCCGAAATTGTCAATAATCCCGAGGAAAACTATGTGAAGCTCGTTTTCCACGGCCGAAGCGCCCATGGAAGCCGACCAGAGTTGGGGCACAATGCCGTCCTCGATCTCCTTTATTTTCTCGGTCAGAGCGCTTTCACTTCAGATGATGAAGCTGACGTGGCCCAGTTCATTTTCGCTAACGCCAGCGATATGTATGGCAAAACCTTAGGTATAGATTCCGAGCATCCTTTCGTCGGAAGGACCACAGTGTCGCTAGGCATTTTCCGCTGGGATGATGAAGGGTTATCGGCAGTCCTCAACGTGCGTCCGACCTACGGGATGCCGGTACAGCGCGTGCTTGAGAACATCAAAAAGGCTGTGGACGATTTCGCGCAGGAACTTGGTATCGAAAGCGAGATAGGCTCACTTGCTCGTGAACCGTTTGATGCCATCTACGTGGACGAGTCGTCCGCGCCAGAGCTCATCGCCGCCCTGCGCGAAGCATATACGACTGTTACCGGTAGGCCGTTCGAATTCCGGTCGATGGGCGGCACCACCTATGCTAAGGCGTTTAAGAAGGCTGTCAACTTTGGCCCCACGGATCCTGTCGAAGAGCCAGAAATGGCTCACCAACCCGATGAGCATGTACGCGTGGACTGCCACTTGCGCAACATCAAGCTTTATGCTTATGCGCTTGCACGTCTGTGCGGCGATGCGTAAAAGGTGGTCGTGGATTACCTGTCAGCTATGAACGAGTAGCGATTCATGACACGCCCAAGAACAGCCGGTAGTTGGTGGAAAGTGGTATGGCGTCACCGCAATGCCTACCTCTTTATTGCACCTTTCTACGTACTGTTCTTGGTGTTTATGGTCTTTCCAATTGGTTTCAGTTTCTGGCTAAGCTTTCAAAAGTGGAATGGAATTATCTCGCCCACCTTCGTCGGGTTGAGCAATTACACCAATCTTCTGCGCGACAGCCTTTTTGGGCGCGCTTTGTCGAACACTATTGTTTTCACTGTCTTGACGGTGGCGACGTCGTCGGCCTTTGCCATTGTCCTTGCTGTTTTTCTTAATTCCGTAAGGGTTTTTCGTCATTTTTATCGAGGAGTGTTTTTCCTCCCCACCATTGTATCGCTGGTTGTCATCTCTTTGATTTGGAAGCTCATCCTCAATAGTGAGGTCGGGCTCATCAATGAAATGATCCAGCGCTTCGGGCATTTTTGGGCTTCGCTGACGGGTACGATGCCAGCATGGACGCAGCGGACATATCACTTTCTTGATAATCCGAGCCCGTGGGTGCCGCTGCTGACCCTTGTTTTTGTAAACGTTTGGGGGGTGGTCGGATATAACACCGTGATATATCTTGCGGCGCTCCAAAGCATACCGCTCAATTTGTACGAAGCTAGTCGCATCGATGGCGCCACCCCGATCCAGCGCTTCTTTTTTGTTACGCTTCCGCTTTTACGCCCGGCCATTTACTTTGTGGTCCTGATCACCAGCATCGACTCTCTGCAAGTCTTTGTCCTACCCAGCTTGATGACCCCTAACAACCAGGCAACTATTTCCATTGTCTACTACGTGTTCCGCAACGCCTTTGAATTCTACCGCATGGGATTTGCCTCAGCAGCGGCGTATGTCCTTTTTGCGCTGACGGCGGTGTTGGGGCTGACTATCCGCTTTACGCTGGGACGAGAGACCCGGTGGGTGCCAGAAGAGTAACTAGTTCCCTATTTCCCCAAGTGCCCGCAATGTTGAGGGGGATTCCCTATTCCCCATTTCTTCGCTAGGGCACCTAATCTCTATAAACTATTCGGAACGTCGGGCGTGGCCTCCTGCTTTTTCCCCTGGTCGGAGCTGCAATTATCAAGATAAAACACGAGATTGTGGCAGCCAAGACCGTAAAACACTGTTAGGCGGCCCTGAACGCCGCCCACATTGAAAGTTGTCTCCACATTGCCCTTTTCGTTCATGAACTGGATCTCGGTGGGCGAAAGGAGCTCCTCGACCATAGCTTCAGTTTCGTGAAAGGTGAGGGGACGATTTTCCATAGGAGGTTGCAGCTCACGCCCGATTCGCATGACGGGTGGGCTACCCACAAGATAAAGGACAGTAGTAGCCTGCCGCTGAGCAGCAAGACGCAAAAACTCGGCAAGCGGCATCCGTTGGGTGGATTTCTCCTCCATAGTCATGTCATCCCATGGGAGCGAGTTTGCAGTGCAGGGCAAAAGAAAAAGGCGCGGGACGTGTGCGACTCAGGCCTGAATGACCTAAGCTAAGCCCACACGGACCGCGGACGATCGTCCAGGTACCGGTCACGGTGAAGCCGATTTGGATTTGCTGCCCGATCCACCATCGTCCCGCGCTAAATAATTTTACAAATGCCCTGGCGGTTCAATCGTGAGAAAAAATGGCCTGCTTTCGTAATCGCTCGTCGTCTTGTTCGAATTTTTCGTTGCCAAGGCTTTCTTTTGCTCGCGTGTATGATGATTTGAACTTGCCTGCATGGAAAAGAAGCTTCACTGCCCGAACAATTTTCTTTTCCCTGTGGCAAAAGTGACAATTTAGAAGCGAGGATGAGCAGCGTGGCTCAAGCGGCGACCTCTCTAAGTCGTTTATCGGCGCGGGCGCGCCGAACCAGCGAACCTCAGATTTCGTGGCTACTCAAGAAGCCGCTCGAAAACCCCAATATGATCTCACTGGCTGCGGGGCTTGTGGACCAACAATCCTTGCCGGCTCAAGCTATACAAAAACTCGTCGCCATGCTGTTTAGTAATGAGGATGCCGCTAAGCGCGCTCTTCAGTACGGCACGACAGAGGGGGAAGCCACTTTGCGCCACACTCTCGCCCACCGCCTTGAGGACCAAGGGCTTCCCGCTCCAATTGATCCTGAAAACATTGTCATCACCAATGGCTCACAGCAGTTACTCTTTCTCGCCACCGATGTACTGGTGGATCCGGGGGATATTGTCCTCGTAGAGGATCCGACTTATTTCGTTTACATGGGCACCCTGGATTCCGTCGGTGCCCGTACTATAGGCATCCCCACAGATGACGAAGGCATCATTCCAGATGCTCTCGAGGAAACGTTGCGTTCGCTTGAGGCATCGGGCGAGCTTCCGAGGGTGAAAATTCTCTACGTAATGACCTATTTCCAGAACCCTAAAGGTTCGAGCCACACGTGGAAGCGCCGCGAGCAAATCTATGAGATTGTCGAGCGGTTTAGCTCTGATGAGCACTATATTTACATTCTCGAGGACGCCGCGTATTATGAACTGAAGTTCGAAGGGGAGGATGTTCCGTTCCTAAAAACACTGGATTCCGCCAACGAGCGTGTCCTCCTAGCGATGACGTTCTCTAAAGCATTCGCCCCTGGCTTCCGCCTTGGCTATGGCTACCTGCCGTCCGAGCTCACGCCGCACATCCTCAACCAAAAAGGAAATCATGATTTTGGCAGCGGGAATCTTGCCCAGAATCTCATTTGTCACGCTCTTCAAACTGGAATTTTCGATGAGCACGCTGCCATGCTGCGTCAGCGCTACCGGGCCAAGCGCGACCTTATGCTCGACGTGATCCGACGTCACTTTCCGCCGGAGGTGAAGTATCTGGAGCCCAAGGGCGGACTCTATGTGTGGGTCACTATGCCCGAGGGAATTTCGACGTCGCCCGGCAGCCGGTTCTTTGAGGAGGCCCTTGCCCGCGAAGTGCTTTATGTGCCAGGTTGCTACTGCTATGCGCAGGAGGAGGGACGCCGTAAGCCCGATAACCAAATGCGCCTCTGCTATGCCTACATCCAAGAGGATCCGATGGTGGAAGGACTCAAGCGGTTGGCGGATGCCTGCGCTGCAGCCTTAACATAGTATGCTCGAGGCGCCGGAGGGCGGGCAAATGCTCGCTTGGCTTAATCTTCGCCTCGTGAGGGAACACGAATGCCGAGCCGTTCGAATTTTTCGTACAAATGCCGACGTGAGATTCCACTGAGCCGCGCTGCTTCGGAAACATTGCCGCGCGTCGCTTCGATAAGTCTGCGGAAATACTCGCGTTCAAACTGTTCCCGGGCTTGCCGGTAGTCTAGATCCGCAACATTTTTCCAGCTCTGGACCGAAACCGGCGTCGTGCTCCTTCCATGCGCGCGGACGTCGGCTGGTAAATCTTCCAGCCCGATCGTCTCTTTTTCGCATAGGATGAGAAGGCGTTCGACAAGGTTCTCGAGCTCCCGCACGTTGCCCGGAAACGGATAGCGCTCCAGCGCCGCAAGGGCTTCGGCGCCGAAGGTTGGAACGTTGCGACTCAGTTTCCGAGCAGCCTTTGATGCAAAATGTTCGATAAGAATAGGAATGTCTTCCCGTCGTTCGCGCAGCGGGGGCAGGGAGATCGAAATAACATTCAACCGATAAAAGAGATCGGCCCGAAATAGGCGTTCCCGCATAGCTTCTTCCAGGTCACGATTTGTGGCAGCAATCAGCCGAACGTCTACGGAAATTGGGCGCAGTCCGCCCACCCGTTGGATTTCGTGCTCCTGCAGCATCCGCAACACCTTTGCCTGGAGGGCAAGCGGCAGGTCGCCGATCTCGTCCAGGAACAGTGTGCCACCATTAGCAACTTCCACTAAACCTAGTTTCGGGCGGTCAGCTCCCGTGAAAGCCCCCTTCTCGTATCCAAAAAGCTCGCTCTCCAGGAGAGTTTCGGGAATAGAAGCGCAATTGATCGCCACAAACGGTGCGCGGGCCCGATTCGATTGCCGATGAATTGCTCGTGCGACGAGTTCTTTGCCGGTGCCACTTTCGCCGCGAATTAGCACCGCGGCGTCTGTCGGTGCAACTTTGGCGATCAGCGAGCGAAGTTCCCGCATCGGTGCGCTTTCCCCAACCAGCTCCATGACCTCGTAGGATCGAGTCAGCGTGCGGGTGAGCGCTTCGTTTTCTTCCTTGAGCCGGGTGCGTTCGGCCGCCCGCTCAACGACCAGCAGGAGCTCGTCCAGTTTAAAAGGTTTGGTGATGTAGTCATAGGCCCCGTCGCGCATCGCCTGAATGGCGCTTTCGACTGTCGCATAGGCAGTCATGATAATGACATTAGTTGTGGGGCTCACTTGACGAACGGTACGGAGAACTTCCAGACCGTTACCTCCGGGCATTTTTAGGTCGGTCACCACAACATCGGGTGGGAGCTCGCGAAGGTGCGCAAGCGCCTCTTGCGGCTGTGTGTAGGTGTCCACCCTAAAGCCAGCCTGCGAAAGCACTTTACGCAGGATGGTGCACATTCCCTCCTCGTCGTCGATGACGACAACGTGGGCGCCATGGGCGGCGCGGTTTGCAGCAGTTTCGCTCATTGGACGCTATCGTTCAATAAGTTAAGGTAGTGCGTCAAGGACACCATGCGTCTCTACAGCGGCAGATCACGGTGAACCATGGGAACGAAGCGGACGGGTCCCAGCTTGCGGTGAACGTAGTGGCCTGGCTCAACATGGGTAATTTGGAGAAGCTCCTGCACGTCTTCGCCAACCGGGACAACCATGATGCCCCCCACTTCGAGCTGCTCAAGCAGGGCTTCGGGCACACGTTCAGGAGCTGCTGTCACGATGATTTTGTCGAAAGGGGCTTCCTCGGGCAGTCCCTGCCACCCATCACGCACAAGGATACGCACGTTACGCAAACCCAAGGCTTCGAGGCGTCGTCTCGCCAAATCGGCAAGTTCCGGTACGATTTCCAGCGACCACACTTCCTTTACCAGCTGAGCAAGAATAGCGGTCTGATAGCCAGTTCCACTTCCGACCTCCAGCACGCGATCGGTGCTCGACGGGCATAAGGCTTGGGTCATGAGGCCAACAACATAGGGCTGGGAAATGGTTTGCCCGTAACCTACCGGAAGCGGCCCATCCACATACGCCTGATCGCGTAGATCAGGGGGGACAAACAGTGCGCGGTCCACCTTGCGCATCGCTTCGAGGACGAACATGTCGTTCACGCCCCGCCCCGCCACCTGTGTGGCAATCATCTCTTCATTAGTTTGAGGAATATCTGAATACCACGTCATCACTTTCATGGTATCACCTTCTCTCAACCATTTGCCAAAGAAAAAACTGTGCCATATGCGCAACGTATCACGAAATGCCCCTTGCTTTCGCCCCGGGTTGGGTGGCCTAGGGACTAAAACTCGCTAGAAAAGGCGTTGTGCTTGCGCGGAATATCAAAACTCGATGCCGCGGCGGGCTGGAACCCCTTGGTAGAAGTAATGCTTCACCAGTCGTACGTCCGAAACGAGATCAGCGCGTTCGATGAGCTCTGGGAAAGCCCCACGTCCTGTAAGGACCAAATCGCCGTGGCGATGAGCGTCAAATTCGTCTACGAGCGAAAGTAATTCGACCGGCTTCAGTAGACCCGTAGCCACGCAGGTTACCGCTTCGTCACAAACGATGAGGAAGTAGTGACGTGATCGGACCAGCTCTTTGGCCTTCGTAAGGCCGGCAAGTGCCTGTTCAAAATCTCCAGCTTCGTTGGAAAATCGAAAACGCCCGTCAGGCAGAAATCGCTCCTGCCCGAAAAAGAAAAGGTCAATCAGCGGAATCTGCCGAAGGATAAATCGTTCATGGTAATGTTCATTTTTTCCTTCGAAGCCTTTATCGAACTGAAGAAAAGCCACCCGCTCTCCAGCTCCGGCCGCCCGAATTGCCAGACCCACTGCCGCCGTGGTCTTTCCTTTTCCGTTTCCTGTGTAGACGTGTAGGTATCCCACAGTATCTTCTTTCGTCGGTTTTCACTTACCACAGGGGAACGTCGCTAATGCTATCAGAGTTCTACCTTTGACCACCTGTCTGCTGCGTAACCGATGTACAGGATTGCACAGCGTACCAGCCAGTCAACGATGGTTCCCAAGACAATCCCGTAAATACCGAGTCCGAGGGGAAACGCAAGTAGGTACGAGGCACTAATTCTTACCACGAGATTACCGAGAAGTGATGCGAGCATTGGCGAAACAGTTTCGCCGGCACCGCGAAGCCCGCCACTCAGCGTCATGGCAATGGCAAGGAGCGGCTGCTCCACTGCAGTGATCAGAAGAATGAGGTACGCCAGCTCGACCACTTCGGCTTCATTGCAGAAGAGTTGTAACAACTGGCGACCAATCACGACCAACGTCATCGCCACGGCGGACATTACGCCCACCGCTAATTTTGTAGTCTGGCGAAACGATTGGCGAGCCAACGAGACCGATCCGCAGCCGAGAGCCTGGCCAACGAGCGTTGCAGCGGCCGTGGAAAATCCCACCCCCGCCATAAACGATAGCGACTCCAGCCGCGTGGCCAGGGCATGTGCCGCCAGTGGAATGGTTCCAAGACGTGTGACGAAGCTGAAAAATACTAGAAACCCGATGCTGATGACAACCTCTTCCAGCAAAGAGGGCAGCGAGATTCTGCAGATGGTGCGTATGGTTTTGGAACACGGGCGCAAGTGGCGCAGGCGTAACACGGGGCCGTGCGATGCCCGAACCAAGTAGCAGGTGATAACTAGCGCTGCCAGTACAAGGGCGATGGCCGTGGATATGCCCGATCCAAAGAGCTTCAATTCGGGGAAGCCCCATTTTCCGTAAATAAGGAGATAATTGAAAAAAATATTAGAAATGTTCATTGCCAAGGCGATGTACATGGGGACGCTCGTGTTGCCTATAGCCCGAATGCTAGCAGCGCCCACAAAGAAAACCAGGCGCGGGATACTTGCGGCGAGGACGACGCGCATGTAGGGCACCGCGGTCGGAATGGTTTCCTCGGGAGTGTGGATGGCGCGGAGAAGCTGTGGCGTCCACAAGATCCCTCCCAGCGTGAGAAGGCCTCCGATGACAATTGCCAACAGCAGAGACTGTCCGCTGGCCTGCGCCGCCCCCTCGCGCGATCCTTCGCCCCAGCGCCGCGCAACCATGGCCGTGGTACCTCGTTCTATACAGCCAAGCGTCATATGCAGGCGCCAAAGCAACATCCCTGCTGCCGCAGCTGCCGCTATCGGAACGCTGCCATAGTAAGCTACCATAAAGGTGTCGATCATGAGAAGCAGGGTTTGCAGAAGGTTCTCTGCCACTGCTGGACTGGCAAGGCGCACGATCGTGCGAGTGAGGCTCTGGGGACGGTCGCCGAAAACACTTCGGGCCATGCCTAAATCTTGGGCTATTACATCGGAAGTGCCCGAACGCAGCGCTGAGGCAGGAAAAGGGTTTTCGGCTGTATTGGGTTTCATTCGGCTTAATCCTTGAATCCAGACCATTAATCACGAATAAGCGTGCTATAAGATATTCAAGAAGCGAGTGACTTATCCGCCATGGGCAACGTCATCGAAGAAGTTGCAGTATCTCTTGCCGACGAACTTGCGAAGGTCGACGAACACCTGCAGGAAATCATTCAAAGCGACACTCTTCTGGTGCGAGAAGTCGGCGAGTATGTTCTTTCGACCCGTGGCAAACGGTTGCGGCCTATTCTTTCCATTCTCGCGGCGAAGGTATTTAAGTATTGTGGCGACGACCACACAAAAGTTGCCACAGCGCTGGAACTGGTTCACTGCGCCACGTTGCTTCACGACGACGTAATTGACAAGGCTCCTCTGCGCCGCGGTTTGCCGACCGTGAATGCGCGCTGGGGCGACGACGTAGCCATTCTGATTGCCGACTATCTTTTCTCCCACGCCTTCAGTCTCGCCCTCAGCACATCCATGAGTCCCAAAGTTCTCAGTCTAATATGCCAGGTTACCGCCCGCATGTGCGAAGGCGAGATGTTCCAAATCGAAAAGCGCGATGCTATGCTGACACGCGACGATTACCTACGCATTGTGAGGGGAAAAACGGCATACCTTTTTAGCGCCTGCACGGCACTCGGGGCTATCCTCGCTCGAGCACCCGAACAGCAGGTTATGCTGCTCTCCGCCTATGGGCTAAACTTTGGCATCGCTTTTCAAATCACCGATGATACACTCGATCTCATCGCTTCTGACGATGAGATCGGAAAGCCACATTGGGCTGATATCCGAAACGGCAAGCAGACTCTTCCTGTCATCCACACGTTTGAATCTGCTTCCGATACGGACCGACAAAAACTCGTCGAGTGTTGGAATAACGGACGCAATCCCGAGGAAATTGTTCCCCTTATTGAGAAATATGGGGGAATCGAACATGCTCTGGCCGAAGCACGCCGCTATGCGACGACGGCAAAAGAGCAACTGGCCGATTTTCCTACCTCGCCGCCGGTAAACATGCTTCGTAACTTGGCAGACTTCGTCGTGCAGCGACGCCACTAACCCGTTTCACTCCCCCCGATGTCCCCACGGCCTTGCTCGTCTGCTGCCTTCGCCCTGGCACCAAATCCCTAGGGATTCTGAGGGATCTGGAGTCTCCTTGGCGGGTAGGGATTGGTCAGAACTGCATACTTGGCGTAAGCATCGGCGATCTTGTTATGCAGATCATAGCTCGTGGGAGCTCCCAAAGTCGGATCAATCTTGAGAGCTTGCTGCCATGTGTAAATAGCCCGCTGCAAATACTTGGCCGCTTCGACCTTTGGGGAGAAAACACGTTTGCGCTCGTCGTAGTTCGTACTCGTGTAAGCTGCTATGTAGGAGAGAGCTTGGTTGTAATAGTCGTCGCCCCGCATCGCCAGAGCCACTGCTTGTTGTTTTGTGGATTGCTGCAAACGCTGCTGTTCTACGCGAGCTTTCGTCACGATTTCATCAGCCTGCTTGGCGATGTCAGGAAACATCGTGTAGGCGAGCTGCACTTCCTGTGCCTTCTGCATCGCGAGCAAGAACTGTTGTTCCGCTAGAAAATCGGCGGCATCCTTTAGCTCACTTTCCGCAAACCTTCTCAAACCTTCCGCAGCCGTTTTGTTGGTCGGAGCCATGGCCAGCACATTGCGGTATTCTTCCTTGGCCACGTCTGTGAGGCCTCGCTCCTCCGCGAACTTCGCAAGTTGCGCACGCTGCTCAGCATCGTTGGGATTCACCTGGGAACGGCGGAGCATGTACTCGTAACGTGCTAAAGGGGTAGGTGGCTCATTCGGAGAGAACTGGAGAAATAGCTTATACGCTTCTATGGCCTTCTTGTAGTCGCCTTTTTCCGCATATTGGCGGTGGAGCATATCGAACATGACGTACACACGCTGGCGCATGGTCTCCGTCGCGTACTTTGGTTCTTGGAGATACTTGAGGTAAATAGGGAGGGCTTCATCGTACCGTTTGAGTTTGAACAGAGCATCGGCAACTTTGAGCTCATCTTCGGGACGGGTGCTGTTCTTGTATTGTTCCACCACCGTTTCCAGCTTGGCGGGGTCGCCCTCCCACACTTTAAGCAGAGCTTTGCGGATCTCGTCGTTTTGTGGGTCGAGGCGTAAGGCAATTTGGAGCTTTTCCTGGGCCCCAGGCGTGTCCTGATGATCGAGCCTCGACTTTCCCCAAAGGAAATAAATCTTCGCGAAAGCCCGACGGTAGGCATCGCTGCGGGGCGAGTTCTCGCCCGGATCGGCAGCTTTCAAAAGGCGATTGGCCTCGTCGAATTTTCCTTGTTCGGCCAGTTGCACTGCCTGGGCCAGCATGTCGTCAATCTTCTTCAGTTGCTCGCGCTTCCTCGAAGCCTCCCACTGCTGGTAAGCTTGTTCGGCTTTCATCATGCCCGCAGTTACGGTAGTGTTGTTTGGGTCGGCCTCGGCGGCTTTCTTGTATGTCTCGTATGCTTTCACAATCTCGTTTTGCGCGAGGTACTGTTCGGCAATGTGAGCATAGCTTTCCGCTGCGGACTCTCGCTGGATGGAACTAATTTTATCGCGGGGGATTGCAAGGTCGCCAGCCGCCGTTCGTACTGTGATAGTCTTGTCGCCTGGGACGTCCTTGATAATAATGCCCTCTTGGCGCTTTCCATCCTGGAGGATAACGACGTCGGCCTGCACCATTGCGCTTAGACTCAGCGCGAAACCCAACCACAGCGTTACTTTCATCGTTGCACCGTCACCTTGATTTTCGGCACACAATCGCCCAGTTTGCGTCGATTGCGCAGGACCTAATTTAGGAAAGGAGCTCCAAGCTCTGCAAGCACAGATGCAGTCCATAGCGGCAAAAACAGCTGTTTTCCACCCGGCAAAGACAGTGGCGGCTACCGTGTTCGCCTGCTTATTTGCCGCAATCAGCTTTGTTGCCGTGCGCTACGGTGGGCCGCTGGCAGTGGGTGGTATTATTGGCCTCGCATTCCTTTCCGTTGTGCTTGCCGTGCATCCGTTTGTGTTTTTTGCTCTGTACTTCGGAGCCCTCTTCTTTGCCGACACAAAATTGCCTGGGTTGCCGCTCAGCATTAACCAGATTCTGGCAGGACTGTTTCTCGTTTCCTGGTTGGCCTATGCATGGCGCGGCCGCACCATGGCCATCCGGTCGCGACTGTTACCGTGGCTTACGCTGATGGCGCTCTATTTTGCCGCAAATGCGCTGCTGGGGGAAAGTCCCTCCCATGGCCAAATCATGGCACGCTATGTCCTCATCTACTACGGTATTGCTATCATTTTGGCCACATGCTTGAGGTCGGAGCGCGCGATCTACGCGTATGCATGGATTGTGGTAACGCTCACCTTCATCGCTGCGGTGGGAGGACTAGTGGAGGCTTTTCAGCGCGGCACGTTCTGGGCATTCACCGGCAAAATCACCGATGCGGTTCGCGTGAAAGGGACGGCGTCAACAGCCAATGTTTATGGCTGGAATTTACTGTTTGCTTACCCATTCGCGTTTTTCCTTTTTTCGCAGATGCAGCGGCGCGGCGAGCGTTTTCTTGCCCTGGCCATGGGGATTATCATTCTCTTTGTTGCGCTTCTCACTCTTAGCCGCCAGACCATTGTCCTGGTGGGTTTGCTCCTCATCACGTGCGCAAAAGTATTTCGCTACCCTAACCGACGCCAGGTGCTTGCTGTTATCTTGGCGTTCATTGCTCTCGGTGTTGTCCTGGTAGCTCCAGCGATCGTGGCGAGGTTTGTGAGTGTCACCCGCCTGTCGCGTGATTACTCCTATCTCGAACGCCGCGATAGCGCTCTTATTTGCATGGAGGTGATTAAAGCCCGCCCTGTTTTCGGAGTAGGCCTCGGCTCTTACACTGCGGTATGGCGCAACTATTTGCCATCCGATTACAGGACGTTTTTTGCGCAGTACGTTGAAGCTTCGCGTCCGCGTGCACCAGACCAGGGTTATCTGCAGATCACTGCTGAAGGCGGCTTCGTAGGGCTGACAATTTTCCTCGTGTTTGTGGTAATACTGGGTCGGCGCATCAGCGTTATCAGAAAATTTGCCGCGGCGCGCGACGACTCCCTTGCTTACAATTTAGCCGCTTTGGTTTTTGCCCTGTTTGTTCAGTTTCTGGCGACCACGTTTACCGATGACACATTCTTGTACGTACGGGTCTGGCTGATTTATCCTCTAGCGCTACTTCTGGATGAGCGAATGCTTTGGAGTGACCCTCCAAACACGGCCAACGACTACCGCCCTGAAAATGAGCCGGCGGAGGATATCTCATCGTGATACGTGTCGCGCTTGTTTCTCATCTCTCTGAGATTTCTGGGGCCGGGATTGCGCTTCTGCGTATAGCCAAGTCACTCAACCCCCAGCGGTTCCATACCCGCGTGATTCTCCCGGGGCAGGGGCCACTTTACGAGCTCGCCCGCGAGCAAAACTTAGAAGTCGTTGTCATCGAAAATCCAGAAGAAGGGATGGCGCAGGCTAGTCTGCGCCGCAAATTCAAATTACTAAAACGGCGAGGGTCTTACATCCTTTCACTCGTGCGAGACTTTCGGCGTGAAAGGATTGACGTGGCCTATGTGAATACAACAATCACCATCTTTGCGGGGATTGCTGCCCGTCTGGCGGGCAAAAGGGTTGTCTGGCATGTGCGCGAGCTTTTGGAGAATCCCTCCCGTGGGATGAGGCTGAAAATGCGGCTCATTGAAGTCTTGTCCGACGCCATCTTTTATGCATCTGAAGCGGGCATGGCGCTTTTCCCTGCTCATCGTGTCAGGCACAGGCTCGTCGTAAGAAACATCGTAGATGTAGAAAGGTTTCTTTCGCCAAATATCCCACCCACCCTTGATGAAGAACTGGGCATCCGCACCGGCGAAATTGTTATTACCACGAACGGCGTTTTTCCCCGCAAGGCTCCGGACGTTTTTCTGCGGGCAGCGGCACTGCTAAGTCAGCGCCGGCCCGAAAGCTTGAGGTTTTTGCTCGTAGGTCCGGCGTTGCCGGATCATCTATCGTTTTATGAACAGATGAAGAAATTAGCGAACGAACTGGGGATTGCAGACAAGGTCTCTTTCACCGGCCTGCGAACTGACATGCCCGCAATCCTAGCGCGCTCGGACGTTTTTGTTTCGCCCTCACGGAATGAAGCGCAGCCCAATATTATCAATGAAGCACTGATCGTCGGACTCCCAGTGGTGGCGACTGACGTCGGCGACTGCCGAAAAATGTTACGCAATGGCGAGTTTGGTGAGATTGTGCCGCCCGACGACCCTCAGCGCCTGGCCGATGCTCTCTCGGCAATCCTTGACGACCTACCGGCAGCTCGGGAGAAAGCGCAGTATGCCCGCCGGTGTCTTGTGGAAGAATTCACCTCTCCAGACTTCTGGCGGCCTGTTGAAGAAATTCTTGCTGCGGTGGCAAAGGGCTCGTAGTGCATTACGCCCTAGGTTGGAGTGTCATAAATTCTTCGTGAAATTGCCGGCGCATAAGGGGAGCATCAAGTGACGATGCGAAAGAGACGCACTGTAAAAAGAACGTCTTACGTTTTCTTAGCACTCAGCTATGCGCTTCTGTACATGCTGGTGCTGTCGGCGGCGGGCCAAACAACGGAACCTCTAACCCATGCCACGACCGCAACACTGAAGACGAAGCCGGAGTTTTTCGAGGTTGTCCTGGATGAGCACAAAACGACGGCTTCTAGAGATTCCCTCATCGTCGGCGAAACGTCGGAAACGTTGGGGACGGTGACAGTGGACATTGGGGCCTCCCTGACGTTGCAATTAGGGACGGGAGCCGTAGCAGTCACCACTTCGACAGAATTTATTGCCGAGGAACAATCTTCCCATGCGCTGCCTGTTGCGTTAGATCGTTCAACCACTGAGGCATTGGCACGTCAGCTCCATGATTTGGAAAAACGCAACCTGTATGCCGAAGCTTTTCTCCTGGCCTGTCAGCTTGTGCGGGAAAATCCTAACTCAGAGTTTGCCTACGATGCGGCCATTCGCACCGCCATTCTGCTGAGTCACGCGAATCCTGATCAAATCGAACCCGACCTTGAATTCTTTTTTCGCGAGGTGAAGCGGGTGGCGGTACTTCCCGGGCGCTATGTCCTTCTCCAGGCTCACTACTACGAGCGTATGGGCAAGCTGGAGAAATTCAGAAAACTGGTCGCCGATTACGAAAAGCGCAACTCCTCCGATCCCGACTACTGGGTGACTCTTGCTCGTCTCTACGCCATAAGCGGCGAAAAGGAGCGTTCTCGCGAGTTTCTCGAGCGAGCAGTGAAACAGGCCCAGGATCTGTTCCCTTTGGTGCTCTTAGGCGCCAGAATGTACCGGGAGCTGGGATTGCCCGACAAAGCACGCGCCACGCTCTTGGCCGCTGTGGATCAGAATTATGGACCTTGGCAAATGCGGGCACTGCTGCTGGAGTTTCTGAAGCTCCCGACATTCCAGCCTGCGGACGTGGGGCAAATGCTGCGTGGTGCCCTTGCCAATGAGGTGCGTTATAGTGTGGCGCGGGGGCTAGGCGACGCCATCATTGAGAGTGCTCTTGAACGCCGTGCTTTCTTTGCTTTCATGCGCTACTTGGAGCAGCGCATCGCCGAGAAGAAAGCGTCGGATATGGAAATGTGGCTTGCTGCCCTTTTAGCGCTGCGCGAAGGCAACAGTGACCACGCATTTGATATTCTCATGGCTGACCCAGCAAAGGCAACGCCAGTCATCGCTTATGAGCGTGCCGTTGCCCTCGGCCAACGAGGTAGACACGACGAGGCTCGAAATATCTTGGCTGTTCTTGTTGCCGAGCAACCCACAGAAACTCCTTTTAGATTGGCGCTTGCCCGCGAGCTTGTTGCGACCACGCAAGCCCTTGAAGCCTTGGAGTGCCTCCGTCCCATTCGATTTGAACAACTGGTCGGTGAAGAACGCTCTGAATTCATAGAGACGGCTATGAAAGCCGCCGTCATGAGCCGGGACCCGCAACGCATCATTGACCTGTGGCTCGACCTGCTTGCGTTCACGACTTTTGCAGAACTCCAAGCCATGGGCGACATCGTAGTCCGGGCATTGGAAACGGATCCAGACGCGGAGCGCCTTGAACAAGCGGTCGCCGAAACAGCCCGCGATCCGAGTCGCTGGCAACTGCTGGCGCTCTACGCTCGTTTGCTTGGGCGCAGGGGAGACCACCGCGCCGAGATCGAAAGCTATGCGGCCTACCTTGACCGCGCTGCCGATGATACGCAGATGCTTCGCTTTGCGGGACAGTTGGCGCTCCAATATGCTTTGCAACCAATGCATGTCGAGGCGGCAAATGATCGAGCCACATCGGCCACCGTGCGTATTCTCGACAATGTGCTTCTGGAGCATGCGATTGACTTTTGTCGCCGCCTCATTGCTCTCCAGCCGATGGTGGCAGATAACTATTCTGCCCTTATGCAAGTCTATCAGACGCGTGGAGAAATCGAGGCTGCAAAAAAGGTTGCGGCTGAGCTCGTCGAGCGCGATCCCTCGTCGGCCGAGCTGCTTGCAAGTGCCGCGAGCATCCTCGAAGAAAACGGCTTTTTGCCTGAGGCGCTTCACTACTACGAAAGATCCCTCCATGTAGACCCCTCGGATTTCGCTGTCTGGCTCAGGTATGCTCAGGCACTGCAAGCCGCTGGCAGGGGAGCTCAGGCTGAGCTTATTTATAAGCGTATTCTCGAAGAAGGGTATAGCGGCAAGCCGTACAATCAGCCTGCGCTGCTGTCGAACCTCTTGAAGCTGGCAACGGTGACACGCGAAACCACCGCCTTGGTCGAATATCTCTCGGCGTTGCGCGAGAAGGACGTTCCCGGCAAGCCCGAATTCTTGCTAAGTTCTGCCAAGCTTCTTTTGCAACTGGGTGCTGCTCATGAGGCGCAGCAGTCCGTTGAGCGCTTCCAAAAGGAGTTCCCCTCCCATCCGCTTGTGGAACAGAGCTACCAATTGTTGGGCCAGATTTACTATTCGCGTGGCGACGTTGATAAGGCCATTGGGGTGTTCCGGAGCATAGAGGAAAAGTATCCTCAATCACGTGCCGCCATCACGGCTGCATTCAACGTGGCAGTAGCTCAGGCAAGCACAGGCCGAATAGACGACGCTGTAGAAACCTACAGGCGAATTGCCAAGCAATATGCCCATGACGACCATGCCCTGGGCGCGTTGGTTGAAGCAGCGGTTTTGGTCTATCGCGCCCGAAAGGATGTGGCGCTTACTACGAAATTGCTTGAGGAGTTCCTTGCTTTAGAATGCCAGGACTTTGCATTGCGTCAGAACGCACGTCGAGCGCTGGAATCACTTAAAGCCGGTAAAGAGCCTTTCGAACAGGATGCGGCGTCGCGACCAAAATCGTGAGCAGCTGAGAACGTTAAAATGGTGTTTTCGCGGATGTGTTCGCAGACTCACGGCCAAAAACTTGTGCTTGTGAAGAGCGGAACCATGGCGTTCTGATGTTGCCCTCGAACGTTGCGGAGCGTCACAATATTAGAGGATTCATGCAAAGAGCGCCAATAGAACAAGAGGTTGTTATCCATAGCCGCCTACTGGCTCTGTTCGTAAGGCGCGAGCTTAAAGCGCGCTATGCAGGGTCACTACTCGGTATTTTTTGGTCAGTGATTCATCCTATTATCATGTTATCGCTCTATATTATTGTCTTCTCGGCCCTTGTGCCGCGTTCGGGACGCCTCCCGTTCCGCTCAGCCACCGCCGAATATGCCGTTTTTCTGTGTCCCGCGCTCATTGCGTGGAATTGGTTCCATGAGGCGCTTATGGGCGCTTGCCATAGTGTGGTAGCCCACGCCGCCCTCATTCGCAAGACAGTCTTTCCTGTCGCGATCCTCCCGTGTGTTTCGATTGCTGCGAGTGCTTTGGGGTTTGTTGTGGGCATGATGGCGTTTTTGGTGTTCCTAATTCTGGTAGGGTACGGCAACTGGTTGGTCCTCTTGTGGCTGCCGATCCTGGCGGTCTTGCAGGCGCTCCTGATGCTTGGGCCGGCCTTTCTGTTTGCCACACTTCACGTTTTTTTGCGCGATACTGCTCAGGTGGTTCTTGCTGCACTTCAGATTCTGTTTTGGGCCACACCCATTGTTTATCCCAGTGAAGTGCTTACGAAAGTCTCACCCGTGTTCGAGTGGTGGTTTAGGATTAATCCGGTGGCGCGGCTCGTGGATGCGTACCGTCAGGTTATCATTATCAGAACGGCACCGGATCCAGAGGCGCTTATTTACCTCGTGATAGTTGTCATCCTCTTGTACCATGCTGGGCGCTCGGCGTTCGAGCGTGCCCGCACACGTTTTGTGGACGAGGTGTAGCCGATGAGCGAGCTCGCCATTGAAGCGGTCGCGCTGCGCAAGGTCTATCGCTACTATCCGAGCCCCTGGCGACGTTTGCGAAGCTTGCTCGGCGGCGACGCTTCGGCCCGCGAATTCGTGGCTCTCGACAACGTCACTTTGCGCGTGCCGAAAGGCACAACATTGGGGATTCTGGGGCCTAACGGGGCCGGAAAAAGTACTCTTCTGAAGATACTGGCTGGCATTGTCGAGCAGACTTCTGGAACCCTAGTTGTGCGTGGTGCGGTTGGCTCGATCTTAGAACTTGGTGCAGGCTTCCACCCCGAGTTCTCAGGGCGGGAGAACCTTGCCCTTAATGCGGCGCTCCTCGGGTTCCCGCCGGAACGTACCCAGGAGCTCATCGCACGCGTTGAAGAGTTTTGCGAGCTGGGAGCTTATTTAGATCTGCCTGTGAAGACGTATTCTTCGGGCATGTTTGTCCGCCTCGCCTTTAGTGCTGCCATAGCAATTGATCCCGACATCCTGCTGGTAGACGAGGCGTTGGCGGTAGGCGACGCCGTGTTTGCACATAAGTGCATCGGGCGTGTTCAAAGGCTTCGTGAACGCGGCTGCACGATCATTTTTGTCACGCACGACACCGCCACACTCACGCAGATTTGTGATCGTGCGGTCTTAATTGCCCAGGGCAATATTGTGGCGGATGGGCTGCCCCGCGAGGTGGTGGATCTCTATCTCATCCGTGTGGCGGAACAACTGGCTCGAAACTCTTCAGACAGCAAGGCCGCAACAATCCATGTCGTGGGAGCCCGCGAGAATACTGCCTTGCCGGAAAAGCGATTTGGCAATTTTCAAGCCGAGATCGTCGAATGCAGTGTCGAAGGGGCTGATGGGCGTTCGTTGGAGCGTTTCCCCAGCGGGACACCTGTCCGGCTGCGTATGCGCGTCCTTTTCCATCGGCGTGTCGAAAATCCTGTTTTTGGCGTGATGATCAAGAATCGCAATGGAGTGGAGGTGTTTGGGACAAACACTCATTTGCGGGCTGTAAAGTCGGGCACCTATGAGGCGGGGGAGCGGGCGGAAACATGTTTTGACATGCCGGTTATGTTGGGTGCCGGAACATATTCCATTTCCTATGCAGTGCACACGGCGGATGGGCAGTTCTTCGACTATCGAGTGGATGCGCGTCTCGTAGAGGTGCTGGGTGTGGACGAAGCGATAGGCGTGGTTAACTTACCGGTCGCAGTGACAGTCTCCAAAATTCACGACGAAGAGACGCGCTTTGTTTCCGATCTCGCCGCACATCTTTTCCCTGACGCCCCGGCCGTGCTGGACATGACTGAACGGTGCGACAGGTTTCTTGCGGGTGAGTGGCATGCTCCTGAATCAGATGAAATTGGTGCCTACCGCTGGTTAGCGCGGGAAGGCCTCGCATTTCTCAGCCGCGGCACTGGATCCGTGCTTGAGATTGAGCTGGAAACTCATGCTCCTGATGCGGATACGCGCCCGATCGTGGTCGCTCTTTATGTAAACGGAGTATCTGTGGGCGAGCTTGCCGTGAGTACTTCCTGCGCGCGTGTGCATCGTTTTGAATTGTTGCCGGAGATCATCCGCGCCATCAACACCATTACTTTTAGCGCGTCGCGTGTGTGGTCGCCCTCGCAATTCGCACCAGCCTCTCATGATTCGCGCCAACTGAGTGTGCTTGTGCGGAGGATCGCAATGCTATGACCGGCCGCCGAACGTCCCGAATTGATGTTGTAGCTCCATCCCTGGATTTGGGCGACGGCGTCTCCTATGATGCACTGCGCTGCCGGCAGGCGTTGTTGGACCTCGGGGTGCTGAGTGACGTGTATTGCGACTATGAATCTAGTGCTGCAGAAGCCCGAGCTTGGGCACACGACATCGCCGAGCTTGGGCGGTTTTCCAAGCCTGATGCAGTACTTTTCGAGTATTCCACAGACTCGCACAGCACCTCCCGCGTTCTTCAATCACAAATTCCGTTGTTATTGCGCTATCAGAATATCACGCCTCCCTATTTCTTTGAGGTCCTCGATCCAGAGCATGCCGAACGCCTACGGCGTGCCAGGGAGCGACTGGCTGAAGTGGCACCCAAAGCCATAGCTGCAGTTTGCCCGTCTCACTTCAATGCAAGCGAAGTTGCAGCGCTTGGCTGCCAACAAAATTTTGTGGTTCCAAATTTCTGCCGACTCCGCCAGCCAATGCATGGGGAGTGGTCGACGGGGCGGCTACGTTTGGTTTATGTTGGACGCATCGTTCCAAACAAATGTCAGCACGAGTTGATTCAGCTGGCCAACGTCATTGCCAGCGAATTTGCTCGGCCGGTTGAGCTTTTGCTTTTTGGTAGTGAAACCGCATGTCCCCCATATGCTTCTTTGGTTCGATCGCTTGCCCAGCAAGCTGTCGCTCGGGTTTCTGTACATGGCAGATTTGCGGAGAATGAAGAAGTGTTTGATGGTGTGCACCTTTACGTATCGCTAAGCGAGCACGAAGGGTTCGGTATGCCCCTGGTGGAAGCGATGTCGGCGGGGATTCCCGTACTTGCCTATGCCGCGGCTGCTGTGCCAGAAACGGTGGCGGGTGGGGGATTATTGTTTGAGGGCAAAACAGCCGGCGGAGTCGCTGCGCTAATTGAATGGATTGCTGAAGAGCCCCAGCGGTGGCGGCAGCTCCGCGCGGCGGCACTTGCTCGTGCGAAGGATTTCGCCCACGAGACCATTCGGCGTCAGTTAGCTTCGGTACTTCAGCAACTTGGTTTTGCGGTTAGGGATTATGACTCGGCTGCGTGAACTGCAGACCTACGAGCGCTGGGCGCTTTTCTTTATCGTGGCTGTGGCGCTCGCGTTGCGTCTCTGGAAACTCAATGAGATCCCGCCAGGGCTTTGGTATGATGAGGCACTGTACTGTCTCAATGCCCTTTCGATCCGCCCAGCGCACTGGCCGATTTTCTTCATGCTACACGGTCATCCCGTTGAACCGCTGTACGTATATAGCCTCGCCATCGCCTTTTCGCTTTTTGGTGCGGAAGTCATCGTGGCACGAACGGTGAGTGCTTTGTGGGGCACAGCGGCCGTCGCGCTTTTTTACCCCGTAGCACGCCGGCTAGTCGGAGAACGCTGGGCGCTTGCTGGATGCTTAGTGTATGCTGTGTTCCGCTGGCCGCTCCATTTCAGCCGCACGATTTTCCGCGCCCTCACGCCTCCCGTATTCGTGCTACTTGTTGTGCTTTTCTTTCTCCGATGGCGGCGTAGACGTCGCATGAGCGATGCCATACTCTGTGGCGCCTTCCTGGGCGTGGGGATGTATACATATATCTCCTTTAGGCTTGTTCCGATCCTCTTCGTGCTTTGGATCGCGTGGCTGTTTTGGCGCGGAGAGCTTGTTGGGAGACGCGATGGTAAGGCTATCGGTGCCATCGCTGTGACAGCGCTGCTCGTATTCGCTCCGTTGGCTGTCGATTTCCTCAAGTATCCAGAACATTTCTCAGGACGGCTCGACGAAGTTTCCATGTTTCACGACAGAGTAGAAATCCCCGCGGGCGATGGGCGCTCACAAATCAAGCTTGTTAGCAAACCGTGGGGCGAGATTCTTCGTGGTTTGGCAAAGAATGCGGTGGATGTGGCAGGAGTGTGGACGTTTAGGGGCGACCACGTTGGACGACATAATCTGCCTTATGCGCCCGTCTTCGATTGGGTCAGTGGAATTGTGTTTTACCTTGGGATTGCAGCCAGCCTGCGGTGGGGACTCTGGCGGGAGAATGCATTCCTGCCTCTTATCTGGCTTTTCGTCATATCCAGCGCCAGCATATTTTCTTACGGCGCACCCAACATCCTGCGCATGCAGGCGGCCATTCCCGCTGTGGTTCTTCTGTATGTTCGGGGGCTAATTGTGATTTATGACTGGGCGAAAACGCGCTTTAACCAACGCAGTGGGCAAGCAGTGGTTGCGAGCCTACTTCTCTGGTTTTCTGCCTATCAGCTCGACACTTACTTTCGCCGCTTCGCATCGTCGGCGGAGGTACGCAATCAATTCCTGGCCGATACATTTTATGAACCGGCTGTCGCAGTGCGTGCCTGGGCGGAGCACTATCGCGAAATCTGGGTTTCTCGCGACTTGGCAGAGCACTTGACGTTCCAGTTCGTCACCAAAGACGTGCGAAGCATTCGTCCGTTCGACCGTCTTGACGACGCGGTGACCTCCTCAGTGCGCCCTGCATTGCTTCTCATAAGCGTTCCCGCTTTGACGGCCCAACTGGATGACAGCGCCTCCACATGGCAACGGCTCGTCAAAGCGCATGCACGTCTGTTGAGGGGGTTCCGTGTTGGCATTACTTCTTCGGACGCTAGATCACCAACGCCGGCGCCTTTTGCGTATTTGTGGGAACTCCCAGCGGAGCCAATGAGTGGAGATTCCTCAAGGCGGTAATTCTTAAGGTTAAGATGATGACACCTTAGCCATGATATATTTCGATAACTGTGCCACAACGCCAATGGATCCCGAGGCATGCCGCGAATTGGCGCGTGTGTCTGCGGAGTGCTTCGGCAATCCGTCCAGCATTCACACTGCGGGGCGCTGCGCTGCCCGCGAACTGGATGTCGCCCGTCAATTTCTGGCGGAAACGATAGGTGCGCGTCCGCAGGAGCTAGTGTTTACCTCAAGCGGGACGGAGGCAAATAATTTTATTATTGCCTCAGTCGTCCATGCCGCAGCTCGAGACGAGCGCCGTGTTCACATCATTACTTCGGCGGTAGAGCACCCCAGTGTTCTCAAGCGGCTGGAGTTCGAACTTCGCGAGCATCCACATTTATTGGAGGTCACCTTCGTTGGTGTGGACAGCGTTGGCCGACTTCGGCTCGACGAGCTGCGTCGCGCGATTCGTGACGAAACCCGCCTTATTTCGCTGCTTTTTTGTAACAACGAAACGGGCACGTTACAAGACCTCGATGCCCTCGCGGCCATGAGGCTGGCCCATCCCCACGTTTTGCTGCATCTGGATATTGTGCAAAGCTACGGCAAGCTCCCTCTCGACGTGCGCACCGTGCCCGTCGATTTCCTTACGGTTTCGGGTCACAAAATTTACGGGCCGAAGGGGATTGGGTTTGCCTACGTCCGCGACGGGATTGCTGTGGAGCCACTTGTCGTCGGTGGTGCGCAAGAGCGCTTTCGCCGCGGCGGAACGGAGAATGTGGCGGCGGCTGCAGCGTTTGCCGCAGCTGTGCGTTCGCTTCCCCCAGCTGCTCAACTTCTTGCCAGGTACTGCGCACTCGAACGTCTCTTCTTTAACGTTCTTGACGAAGAGCGCGTGGAGTACATTTTGAATGGTCCCGCCGACTACTCGCGGCGCCTGCCGGGCATTTTCAATGTGTCGTTCCGTGGCGTTGCCAATAAGGAGGATCTACTCATTGCGTGTGATCTCGAGGGGCTTATGGTCTCCAGCACTTCGGCATGCCGCTCGGGGGTTGTGAAGGATTCTCATGTGTTAGCTGCCATGGGAGTCCCCGAGTTAGCCCGGCGCGGTGCGTTACGCATTGCATTTAACAAGTTTCATACTGAAACTGATATCGAACGTGGCGCACGCATCCTTGCGCAGTGCGCCAAACGTGTGGCGTCCCAAGCAAGAGCTTAGTCCGATAACCGTAAGGAGTTTTTTTGTCCCGGCGTGTGCCTGCAAAACGCTACTTGCAATTTCCGATTTGGTTGGGTGGAAACGTCGTGCGAAATTACGACATAGCCAGCGGCAAGCGAAGGCAGACTCGGCGCGATGCGAATAGTAGTCACATTACCGACTTACAACGAAGCGGAAAACATTGCTCCTCTCATTGAGCAAATCCTGGCACTTGGCGATGAATTCGAAGTGCTTGTCATAGATGATGACTCGCCCGATCGTACCTGGGAAATCGTCATGCGCCTTAGCAAAAGCGAGCCGCGGGTACAGCTCATCCGGCGCATTGGTGAGCGCGGTCGCGGCACAGCCGGCCTTGTGGGCTTCAAATGGGCGCGTGAGGAGGGAGCGGACGTAGTGGTGGAAATGGACGCGGATTTCTCGCACCAGCCAAAGTTTATCCCCTCACTGCTCGAGCCGATCCGTAGTGGCGAAGCTGACATTGTCATTGGGTCGCGTCTTGTGGGGGGAGGGGGAGAGACAGGCCGCTCACCCCTGCGAACTCTGATCACGCTCTTTGCGAACTCCTACATCCGGTTTGTCTTAGGTTTACCCATTCGCGACTGTACTAGCGGTTTTCGTGTTTTTAATCGCCGTGCCCTCGAGTCTTTGCCGTGGGAACACATGCGGTGTCAGGGACCTGAAATCGTGCAGGAGGTTCTGCACGAAGCTCGCAAACTAGGACTGAAAATCGTAGAGCGACCGATTATTTTCGAAGAACGCCGCGCTGGTCAGTCCACCTTCAATCTAAAAATTATGTTAAGAAGTTTCCTTTATATGATTCGGCTTCGATTTCGATGAATCGTATGGAATCCATCTGGCGCCGATACCGCCACTACCTCGGCCCATTGGGAAAGGCTTACGGCGCAGCCATGAAGCTCCGGTCGGTAGCGTACGAAAGGGGTTTGCTCTCCTCTCAGCGTGCGGCGTTACCCATTGTCAGCGTGGGAAATCTTCGTTTGGGAGGGACGGGAAAAACACCTTTCGTCGAATGGTTGACACGTGAGCTAGCGAGTGCCGGTTTGCGGCCCGCGATCGTTTCGCGTGGTTATGGTCGTCACACGCCCCCCTCACAGCTGGTGGTCGTCAGCGATGGCGCAACTACTCTTGCCGACGCGCAAGAAGGCGGTGATGAACCCCTCATGCTTGCCCGCGCTCTTAGGGGTGTTCCAGTGGTTGTATGCAGCGATCGCTTTCGCGCCTGCGAGTACATTCATCGAAGAGGCATGGCAGAGTGCGTTGTTCTTGACGACGGGTTTCAGCATTTGGCCTTGGCCCGCGATTTTGATGTGGTCATAGTGGATGGGGGAATCTGTCGTGAGCGGGTTTTTCCCGCGGGTGAATTGCGCGAGCCTTTATCCGCTCTAGCCCGTGCACATGCCTTTGTCTTTCAGGCTCAGGCTGGGCACCTCACCGACGCGTGGCGATCTTGGTTGGAACAGCACTTTCCTGGGCGAGTGCTTGTCGAGATGCACCGGGCTCCCGGGCCAATCCACTTGGCTCAGTCCACTGATGAGGTTGCGCCAGAAGCCTTAAAAGACACGCGACTTCTTGCCTTCGCGGGAATTGCCCATCCTCAGCGGTTTTTCGCCGCTCTTCACTCATTGGGTTTCGACTTCGTGGAGATGCCTTTTGAAGACCACGCGCACTATGCGCCGGAGCGACTTACGACTATTCTTCAGAGAGCGGAAAAGGCACGTTGCGCTGCCCTCATCACCACAGCAAAGGATGCCGTGAAACTGCCTCCGGCCTGGCCAGCTGCTGAAATCAAACTCTACATTTTGCGCGAAAAGGTCTGGATAAACCCAGCGGAAGTCCTTTTAGAGCGGCTGAGAGAATGCCTGAGGAAAAGGCTGATGCCGTCATTCCCCCACTGCTCACAATAAGCCAGTTCTGGCGACGAGTCACTGCGAATTCTACCCGGTCTTGTTAGTAGTATGATCTGGAGTGAACGCGGCCGGGACCACTTAGCCTCGACCACATTCCTCTCTCCGCTATGGCAAAGGAGGTGAGGTATATGGGCTTCGTGGACAAGCACACGATCCCCGGTGTATGCATGTTGCTCGAGTGTAAGAAGACCTCGTCGGAAGAGGAAAGTGTCGACCTTTCGGCTTATGATGATGGTCTTCTTAAAGAGGGCGGCGATTACATCTGTGGCCTAACCGGTAGGGTTAACGGACCTGACTACCGCCCAGCCGATCCCGAGCATTGCCGCAAGGGTAGGTCGTGCTTCAAACAGCACATGATGTTTTAGCAGGGGGTGACGGCGAGAGCCGGAAAAGAAGTAGGGGGAGGGGAAAAAGAGCGAGAGGTGTAGGAGCTTTTTTATCTTTCACCCCTTCACACGGTCCTTCAAATGGTTTATGAGCGAAGGTACCCCACGGTTTTGTCCTTTCGTGGTTCCATATTTACGGGGCGGAAATGTATAGAGTTCCATGATCAGCGTGTCGAAACTGCTGTGCGATTCCTCATCCTTTGGTGACACCTTACGTTATACGCGGCACACCGTGCAGGTGATGCACGGGACTACCCACGATCGCGGACCAGTTGTGGTGTGGAATTGTACCCGCACGTGCAATCTCCGCTGCGTTCATTGCTACTATGCTGCTGAGCCAGAGCCATCGCCGAACGAGCTCAGCAGCGAAGAAGCTCGGCGCTTCGTAGACGATCTCGCAGCTTTTCGCGTGCCGGTCTTGCTCATCTCGGGGGGAGAGCCGCTGGTGCGCCGTGATATTTTAGAAATCGCAGCGTACGCGGTGCAAAAGGGCATTCGTGTTACTTTGTCAACGAACGGCACCCTCCTGACACGCGACATTGTGCGGCGCCTAAAGAATATCGGCGTCGGTTACGTTGGCATCAGCTTCGATGGAGTTGGCTCCGTTCATGACTACTTCCGTGCACGAGACGGAGCTTTTGCTGCGGCCCTAAGTGGGGTTCGCCTGTGCCTCGAGGAAGGGCAAAAGGTGGGCGTGCGCTTCACTATGAGTCGCCACAATCGCGACGAGCTACCTCGCATCTTCGATTTCATCGAAACCGAGGGGATTCCGCGCGCATGCTTTTACCACCTTGTCTATAGTGGGCGTGGTGCGGATCTGCGAGCGCATGATCTCACTCACGAAGAAACCCGTGCAGCCATGGACTTGATCATTGAACGAACCCTTGCCCTGAATGCTGATGGCCGCCCCCACGAGATCCTCACTGTGGACAACCACGCCGATGGGGTTTACATCTACTTGACTCTGCGTCGGCAAGGTTCACCACGTGCTGACGCTGTGCGTCAGTTGCTGGAAAACAATGGTGGCAACCGATCTGGCGTCTGTCTCTTATACACATC
>JANZZJ010000224.1 GCA_026419455.1 Candidatus Sumerlaeaceae bacterium
GCTTTCAGGTCGTTCGTGTAGGCCATGGCCAGCTGAACACACTGTTCCGCGAGCACCTTGGCTTGTTCGTTAATGTTCAGTCGAACAATCGGAGGCATGTCGGCGTCCAGCTCTAGTGCTTCGATTTTTGTGGCGGTGCCGAAATCCATGGGGACGACAACAAAATCAACGCGGTCGCGCGACAGAATCCCTTTGTCCACGAGAAAGTCCGTGATGCGTTGACGAATGTCGGCAAGCTTGCCCTGGCTGGTAGCAACAATCTCGCCCAGCCCCGCTTTTGAATGCTCCACCTTCACACCAAGTTCAGCAAAGAAGCGATCAAGTGTTTCGCGGAAAGCTAAGCTCGCTTCGGTGTGAGCGATGACAATGCGACGGTGCAATTTCCGCAGCTTTGCTGCCAGCTCTTCTTTTGGACGCTCCACTTGTTGCTTCAACATCTCAAGCCACTGGCGGTTTTCCGGCGTTTGGTACCATTTCTTGATGAGGAAATGTCCCTCCACTCGCATGATGAACTCAACCCAATCTCCGCGCAAGAGGCGCGAAAAAGCACGCGGTAAGGAGTAAAATTTTCGCATGGTTTCGAGGGCGAGCCAATTTGCCTCATAGGCGGTCATGAGCTTGGGAACCTGCACCATGTGATGGCCGTCGAACTTACTCCAGTCGCGGGTGAGCAGTGGACGCCGCCCATCCGCAAAGCCATCGTTGTGCCAGTCACGTGTGCCGGGCAGTGGCGTCAGTAGCATAAGCTGGAAGGAGTCGAGATCATACTTTTTCACGAATTCCAGGGTGTCGTGGTAGGTCTGGGGGGTATCGGTGTCGAACCCAATGACAAACATTCCATGAACTTTGATGCCATAGCGATGAAATTCCTGGATGGCAAACTTGACTTGCTCGACGGTTTCGCGCTTGCCGCAAAGATCGAGACTGGCCTGATTGATGGATTCAAAGCCCACCATGGCGCGATCGAAGCCAGCTTCCTTCATAAGCTGGAGGAATTCTTTGTCGTGCACCACTTCATGACGCATTTGAGCACCAAAGCCAATGGTGGGGCGGATTTTTCGCTCGATTAGCCCGCGCATGATCTCTTTGGCGCGAGTTTTCATTTGGTTAAAAATGTCTTCAGCAAAGAAGATGTACCGCGGACGATAACGGAGCCAGTGATCCTCAATCATGTCGAGGGTTCGCTGGGCACTAACCGTACGTACGGCAGCGCCGTTAAATTTCGTGACGGAGCAGAAAGAACAGTCGAAAGGGCACCCCCGGGCAACAGCAAAACTTGCAACGTTACCGTAAAGGTTAGCTTCCCAAATGAGGTCAAAGTTGGGGAAAGGATTGGCTTCGAGCACTTTGGAGGATGGCAAAGGCGCGTTGGGATTGTGGCGCACTACACCGCCGTCGCGCCATGTCAGCCCCGGCACTTTTGACAGGTCTCCATCCTGCTCTATTGTATCCATAAAAAGTGGAAAAGTCTCATCAGCCTCGCCGCGCATGATCCAATCGGCATGTTCAATGCCTTCGTCGGGGAAATACGTCACATGGGTCCCGCCAATAATGACAGGGATTCCAACGGCACGTGCCCGGTCAGCCCACATGTAACAGCGGTTTGCTGTTGACGTGATCGAGGAAATACATAGGAGGTCAGCTTCGCGAATTTTTTGCCAGACCATCTCCTCGGTAACGCGCTTTCGCAGCATATCCTCGACGATGACTGTGACGTCGTAGCCACGTTGCTGAAGCAACGTACCGAGCAAAATGCTCCCCATCCGGGGAATATGAACTGCGCTGTACACGTGAATGTGTGTCGACTTCGGTTCGATAAAAACGATGCGCTGATAGCGCTTACGGGATTTCATGAGAGGGGCTCCAACTTCTCCGAGAGGTTTCGTAGCGATATTCGATAAATTGTGTTCAATTCAACCGTCATTGGTAGTGTTCACATCCGACTCTTCTATTCTCACAAGTCACGTTATTTCACAAGATTTTTCTCCTATTGTTTTCAAACAAGTGATAAACGAGGCGAATCATGGCGACCATATATTCGAGGCGCTCGGGTCCTTGTTTTCATTTAGTACCAAATCAGTACATTTACTCCTGCCTATATGGCAAGCATCTTTTTGCCTTTTCTTGAATTACGTTTTTTTCAGGCTGATGAGGTTGGGAGCGCGAATCGAAGCTGAAAACGGAGAGGATACACGGAAGAGGTACGTCATGGAGGCCAACTATCCAGCAGCCGTTTTGTTGCAGCCGCATGAAATCCAGTTGGAAGAGCGGCGCCTACCCGCAAAGCTGTTAGCCCATGAAGTTCTCATCGAGGTGGCTTACGCTGGGGTGTGTGGGACAGACATTGCTATTTTTAGTGGTGACTATCGAGTGCCGCTGCCGCTGGTCCTGGGTCACGAGTTCAGTGGGCGTGTGGTGGCATGTGGACCAGGAGCTGCAGCGAGTAAATTGATTGGAAAACGCGTTGTTGCTGAGATCAACGCCACGTGCGTCGCATGGAAACGGCGAAAGCTGTGTGCAGCGTGTGCTCGGGGACTTACCAATCACTGCCAACAGCGAACTGTTGTGGGGATAGTTGGCCGCGATGGCGCATTCTCGCATTACGTGCGCGTCCCGGTGGGCTGTGTGCACGTTCTTCCCGATTCGCTCTCTCTCGAGCAAGCCGTGTTTGTGGAGCCTCTTGCGGCAGCCATCCGCACGTTTGACCTCACGCCGCTGCGCGAAGGAAATACGGTTGTCGTGTTAGGATGCGGGCGACTCGGGAAATTAGTATCGCTTGTGGCGTCCCGGTATGGCTTTCGCGTCATTGCCGTAGCTCGGCGCGCAGAGACGTTGGAGCCAATCAAGAACTATGTGTGGCGGGCTGTGTGCGTGAATGCTGAGCAAGGTTGCTCTTTACCCCGCCGCGGCCGCATCACCAACGTTCGCTCACCGGAAGAATTGGTGATCGTTGCCCTCGATGCCACAAAAGGCTTGGGAGCAGACATGGTGGTCGAAGCGACCGGTGATCCCAATGCACTATCGCTGGCAACCAAGCTCGTCAGGCCGCAGGGAACGATTGCCCTAAAATCCACGCCAGGTGTTGTAGCACGAACAGTGGACACAACCTTACTCGCTGTAGATGAAGTACGCGTGCAGGGATCACGATGCGGCCCCTTCGCTCAAGCAATCCGGTTTTTGGAAACACACAGGTTGCCTTCCGCCGAATGGATTAGCGCCCGTTATCCGCTGTCACACGTTGCTGACGCGATCGAGGCTGCCCGGTACGAAGCGAAAGTCGTGATAGAAGTCGCAGGTGGCATTTAAGACAGACACAGCGGACGTAAGTAAGAGAACGTGTTTTAAGGCAGCGTCTCGACGACAAGTTGTTCGTTAGTGTAGATGCACAGTCCCGCTGCGATACGCATGGCTTCGCGCGCAATTTCTTCGGCGTTTAGGTCTGTGTGGGCACACAGTGCCCGCGCGGCCGCAAGTGCGTACGGTCCGCCTGAGCCTATAGCTAGTAAGTCATCATCAGGTTCGATAATTTCGCCCGTGCCGCTAAGAAGCAGAAGGTGATCAGCATCCGCAGCAATAAGCATGGCTTCGAGCCGGCGGAGATATTTGTCCGTACGCCAGTCCTTGGCGACTTCGACGGCTGCTCGGAGAAGATTTCCCCGAAACTCCTGAACACGTGCCTCGAGTCTATCAAAAAGCGCGAAAGCATCGGCGGCAGCACCTGCAAAGCCACAGATAACTTTTCCGTCGTAGATGCGACGGACCTTGCGCGCAGTGGCCTTCATCACCGTATTTCCCAACGTCACCTGGCCATCGCCAGCCACGGCAGTCATGCCGTAGCGGCGCACGGCCAAGATTGTGGTGGCATGAAATGCCGTTTGTGTTTCAGTCATCGCTATGCACCTTCCTACGCCGTTTCTGTGGCCAATACACAAAGTCATTGCTCAGAAAAAGCAATGAGCACGTCGCGCGAACCACAAGGGGCTCTCACGGCGTGCTCGGACCGACTTTTCGCACCGTATGCGGAAATGCTCAGCTCTTTGGTCGCTTGGTGCCGTATTTCGAGCGGCTCTTTTTGCGGTTAGCCACCCCCTGACAGTCCAAGACACCACGAACGATATGATAACGAATGCCTGGGAGATCTTTCACACGTCCCCCACGGATCAGCACAATCGAGTGCTCTTGCAAGTTATGCCCTTCACCCGGGATGTAAGCCGTAACTTCCATGCCGTTGGTCAAGCGGACACGTGCCACTTTTCGAAGCGCTGAATTGGGCTTCTTTGGCGTCGTCGTGTACACACGCGTGCACACCCCACGTTTAAATGGGCAACTTTGCAAGGCAGGCGAGCTGGTTTTTCTTTTCACCCGCTTGCGGCCTTTGCGGACCAGTTGGTTGATTGTTGGCATTCCAATTCCTCAGTTCTTCAAATAATAAATTTCACCCCTTCGGCCACAAATGTATGTGAAGGGGCGGACTTGTAGGCAAACTTCCGGGGCGAGAAAACCATAAGCAATGCGATTTATTCAGCGCGCGCTGGTACAAATCGGTCCGCCTAGATCAGTGTTTTTTCAGTTGCTCCTGGCTGTGGATACGTGTCATGCGCCATCGTGGTAGCGATGGACACATCACGTCCGGCTCCGTAGGAAAAAACGTTATGGGGAAGGTTAACATGGTCGCTGATAGCGAAATAAAAATTAGACCATTTGAGGGACGCGACACGCAATCGTTACTACGTTGCTGGGAGGTTGCTCTTCCGCTCGATGGCGTCACCCGTGACATTTTCGAGCGGAAAATCCTGCTCGATCAGAATTACGAACGCGACAGCCTTCTTGTCGCAACAACACAAGATCAGATTGTAGGTTTCATCACCTGCTTCGTATTAGTCAAACCTATCGAAAAGGTAGGGCATCGCGAGGACACTGGATTCATTACCGTCTTTGGCGTGCACCCTGACTTCCGGCATCGAGGCGTGGGGTCGGCGCTTTTGGCTGCTGCTGAAGACTTTTTCCGCCGCCGCAACCGCAAAATCGTCTGCATTGCCCCATACACACCCAACTACTTTGTTCCGGGCGTGGATAAGGACAGGTACGCTGAAGGAGTCGCATTCCTGCAAAAGCGTGGCTTCGTCGAGTATTCCGAAGGGATTGCAGCGGACGCTCTTATTTCCAAGTTTGAGATCCCCGCTGAGGTGCTCGTGAAGGAAAAAGAATTGGCTGCCCAAGGAATCGTGGTGCGCCACTATCAGTCCGACGATCTCGTGGATTACATTGAATTCCAGCGCCAGCACATGCCGGGTCCTTGGGTTGAGGACGCACGCCGCAACCTCATCGAAATGACGCACGGCCGATTTCCAGCTGATGCGATTTGGCTGGCACTCGATCGCGGAAAAATTGTCGGCTTCTGCCAAAACGAACGCGAACACTTTGGTCCATTTGGAGTGAGCGACGAGTATCAGGGAAAGGGCATTGGGTCGGTTCTCTTGGCTCGCACGCTGTATCAGATGCGCCTCAACGGATATC
>JANZZJ010000229.1 GCA_026419455.1 Candidatus Sumerlaeaceae bacterium
CCCCCTAAGAGCACCGTGAACAGAACGAGCACGCCGATGAGAGTGCCCGGCTGAACGAGTCCTGCTGCTGCCTTCCTCAACCCGCCGAAGAATACTCTTGCTGCTTCGGACATCTTCCCACTCCTCTGGGGCGCACACCTCACTACGCATGGAGCTTTTAAAAATGGTCATTTGATCCGATTCTCAAAACAGCCCCTGCTCTTTCAAGACAAAAAGCTCGACGAGGGAGGCCGAAGCGACCGACCAGAGCACGACGCGCAAGAGATTCTATGCGCACTCCATGCCTTGAGCACATGTCGGGTCACTCCAAACTATTGCGATAGGCTGTGGGGGATGGGAACAACTTGATACCGTCTGGAGAGCGAACGATTTCAGGCGAACGATCGCCCACCGCACTTCCCTTCGTTTTTTCCATCCACCGCGCGGACCATTTCACGTGCCGCGCGGAGGTTGGCATCGCTCTTGTTAGCGAAACTCGATAAACCCCAGCTCGGTCATAAATCGGCGCTCAGGATTCTTGGCACTGACAAATACTGTGTAACTCCCAGGAGGGATCGTGACTTTTTGGGCATATTCCCTCAGACCACCGCCTAGGTACAGCTCATACATTAGCTTCGCGACCGGCACTTTTTGGGCCGTGTCGGTGGTAGAGAAAATGTCCACGAACAGTCTTGGGAACTCGTTTTGGGGAAACGGGTTCATCCCTCGCGCAGCTACGAGAACCTCACTACACGGCTTGGAAAGCCTTACCTGAGCAGATCCAAGAAAGTAAGCACTCATGGCAATGCCCTTGTCGGTAAGGAAGCAAGATTCATCCGTGTGAGGCGCCTCAAATTCGGCCCCATATATTCTAGAATCCTCTTTCAGTGCTATATTTGCGAATTCTCTCGCGGGTACGATTGCCAGTTTTGGGCAGACGCTGTAGCGGTCAATATAAGTCGGATCCACACCAAATACCTGCTCGGTTTTCAATTTCCTGAGCAATTCATTCCAGGTCGCTAAAATATTGATCTGCGCTGAATCCCTATCACGTAGGGTAAGTTCGAGTGGGACCACAACATAATCGAATGGCGCGACGTTGTGGGGGTGACGAAACAGGCGCGCCACACTTGCCTGGGGAAAAATGCTCCGATCTTCCGGACGCCAGGGAGCGTAAAACCATCGCAATTCTGAGCAAATAAGAACACGCTTGCCCCTTGCTATCAATTCTCTCAGCTTACTTTCAGCGACTACACGCGAATCTACAACGGTCGCCGTGTCTCGAGCAATGCTCCAAACTCTGTAAGCTGGAACAACGCTCAGACACAGGATGGTTCCTAGCAAAAGCTTCCTCACTCTGTGTCGTTGAGTCCAATTTATTACTAATTCTGTGCCGTAAGCTGCTGCCAGTACGAAACAAAGTTGAGAAATCATGACGTTGCGGAAGTAAAAGGCTCCTCTGTAGGATGTAATATGCCAGAGATTAAGGAAAGCTAGACCAATTACTACGATACCCCAGACTGGTCTTTTGATGAAAGCAATAACACCGACTGTGGCTAGCAAAAGATATATCAGTTGCGCCGGGTTGATACTCGTAATTTGATAGCTGCCGTCAGCTGCGCCTAACTGCATAACATCGAGACTTGCGGCTCCTGCCTTAAGGCTATGCAGAAGGTGATCAAGAAATTGTATTTGACCTGTGTTTTTGACGTATGCCGCTCGTAGTTCCCATAAAGAATGCATGAATCGCGGCGGATCAAAAAATATAGAGATCATTAAAGCAGCAAACGTTCCTACAGCAACGATCACTACACCCACAAACGCCCACAGCTGAATCGGCTCCTTAAATTTTAGTGCTCGACACAGATAACAGCAGACAGGTACAAAAAGCACTGGTACAAACACCAATTTCGCGGCTACCGCAGCTCCTGCACTTGCCGCACATCCCAAAAGACGATTCCACCGCTTCTCTTTCTCAGAAGCGTAAGACAGGCCTGCCCACAGGGCGATCGAGGTAAACATCGTTCCACAAACGTTAGGCAGAATCAATGTCGTTTGTGTGAGGTTCTCTGAAGAGAAAGATAGTGCTGATACTGCCACCACACCCCCCCACCGCAGGCCCATGGTGCGACATGTGGCCCACACTGCCAAAACTGTCACTAACCACATTATCACGCTTAAAAGGCGCCCTTGCCGGTGATAATATGGCGAGGAAATGGTCCAATACCATCCGGTGTCCCAATCGGTCTTGAGATCCCAAATCATCCCGAGCTCCCCCGCTTTCATGGCACCTAGGTAAGAAAGTACCCCCCAAGCCGCGTGGAGGTAAGTATTTACCGGCCCATAGGAATAGCGCACTGGGCGATAGACTCCGTCTCGAAGAACGCGTATGGAAGCGTTAAGTATCTCGGGCTCATCATCACGATGAGAATAGGGTAATCCAACTTTCGTAGCTTCGAATCTGCAATAAAACCCGAAAGCAATTATGAGAATAGCAAGGAACGTTGCGGGATGAAGTTGTCGCACAGAAAGGAACGAGCGATAGACTATATCCCGAAAGTGCCACCGGAAGTTTTGCAATCTCATCATTGAGCGCACTTATCCCTCCTCATTGCCTATAGCCTCTGGAAGCGATACGAAACTCCGACGTCTGCTAGCTAGTGGCAAACACTATCTAAGATTGCTATAACGCCATTTAGGACTCGTGATTTCAAGCCACGAATTCCCAATAGTCGCTTATCACAAGATCCAATAATTTCGAGATCTCCCAGCGCGTCCACGGCATAAAAATTCTGACGTCCACCTAAGCGCGCCGTAGCATCCTCAGCACCAAGTTCTTGCGTTAGGTACTTATGGTAGGCTTTGGCTAACTCATGGGCTTCTGTCTCGCTTTGCCGCGTTGATATCCACAGCGACACAGTGGTTTGCTCAACGACGTAGTCTGCTAGTACTACATTATCCAATTTTGAAAAACCGAAGGCGTCTTTTAGAAGGAGACGTTCGCTACCAGGGACTCGGCCCTCACTCGGAAGAACCGCAAGTACGTTCCCCTGATCGGATGTATCTTGGATTTTATCGTACAGTTCTTTTACGAGACTCCGAGCCAAATCCGCCCCCCCAAACTCGCCCCACGGGCTCACGAGTTCCACATAATAAGTTCCTTTCACAAAGTAGAGAGCGTTGGCCGTTCTATAAGTTAAGGGAATACTGGCCTCGGGTTGGGCATCGGGCCGGCGTTGATTGCTCCACGCCGCAAACGCCGCAAGGGGTGAGGCCATGCGGAACACAAAAACTTCGCACTGTTGAGGCGGTTGGGAGCCTAATCCGTAGCGCCTCGTTTCAAGGCTTTCGAATCCCAACTCCAGATAAAATTCAGCGCGGCCATCAATTTTATCCGATAACGTGACGGCGTCAAACTGCTCCACCCCACCGAGAGCGCGAATCCCACCGATCGAGTCCAGCGACGCTAAGACACCGCGACCCGTATGGGGAAGCACCGGCGCAGCTGAGTCGCTTGTCTCTGATGAACTCTCACCATAACCTCCACTGGGAAACTCCGCCACGGCCCCGGAAACACCAGTGCTCTCCACGCCCCTATTCATACCTCTTTCTTCTGTATTGCTGACAACGAAGGTCGGTCTGATGACCCGCGGATCATAGTGTTGCTGTTTGATGAATATCGCAACGCCGATAAGCATCAGCCCCATTAGTATCAAAACACTGATGGTGGTCTCAAGCCGACTTGTTCCAAGAGTCTTACGCATGCTATTAAGCGTTCTCAGAATTCCAACTCCGCAAGCATTCACCGGCCAAGCTAGCTTCTAACCGGTTTGCCATGGCAAAAGTCTCCGCTGAGCCTTGACATCGGCGCAAGAGCTTTTTGCTATGTTTCCTGAGTAGCTTCTTGCCTTGGCTAACTGTGGAGGCAATTGAGAGCACAAACCCTACTTTACTATTCTTCTCGTAAGAAGCGTTAAGTTCAGTTCTTCGTCGCCCACCTCGCTGGGGCTGCATGCCAACCCACGTCCTTTATCCGACGCCGATCGAAAAGCGCATTCATCCCTTTTTCCTTGCCTACAAAACGTGGCACGACAACGATGATGACCAAGACTGGAGGGGAGTGAGAAAATGGTCCCTTTTCCACAGAGGGGATGAATTTTTCCGACAAAGATTCTCTTCGAGAAAAAGGAAGGCTTGAAGCAAAGTGGATAACACAACGCGCAAACTTCTCAAAATCCTTCACCTGACACCAGATCAGGTTTACCACGTGTTTTGTTTGGCCCTGTGCCTCATCTGTTCGGATGGTGTGGTGAGCGAGCGCGAGGGGGAGGTGCTCACGCGCATAGGCTTCGGTCTCGGCCTCTCGCCGGAAGATATTAAATCGCTTATCGAGAACGCTAAGAACGCCGTCCAGGAAACCAGCCTCGCGGACGTAGTAGCTTTCTCCGTGGCGAGTTTGGAGCGAAGCCTCGACCGTGAGCGCCTCGAAGGGGTGCGGCAAATTCTGGAATTTGTGGCCACGTCCGATAGGCAGATGAGCGAACAAGAACGCGAATTGCTTCGCGCCATTGAGGACGCCTGGACATCGCCGTCCGACCCGCGCGGGGAAAACGTCAACTAGGGTGCTCCCTGGAAGAAGAATGCACCTGCAGTCTCCCATCAGCTCAGAGCTAGCTCACACATCTACCTGTTCAACCTTGGGGCGGGCCGCCTTTTGCCATTGGCCTGCACCACCATCGCTCATGAGTCATCCCTCGTCGTTCCCCAGCCTGTTTAGTCAGGAGAGAGTGGCATGAGCGTTACCCGTTTCGTTTGCATCCACGGTCATTTCTATCAGCCTCCGCGTGAAAACCCCTGGTTGGAAGTCGTGGAGCAACAGGATAGTGCCCGTCCCTACCACGACTGGAACGAACGCATCGCTGACGAGTGCTATGGGCCGAACACGGCAGCGCGCATCCTCGACAATGATTCATACTTGGCCAGAATCCTCTGCAATTATGAATGGATAAGCTTCAATTTTGGACCGACGCTTCTCAGCTGGCTCGAAACCAATACACCGCGGATCTACCGTGCGATCCTCGAAGCCGATTCGCGCAGCCAGGCCCATTTTTCCGGCCACGGATCAGCCATTGCCCAAGTCTACAACCACATCATCATGCCTTTGGCAAATCGGCGAGACAAGATCACCCAGGTAAGATGGGCTATTGCTGATTTCGAGTACCGATTCCGACGCAAGCCAGAAGGAATGTGGCTTGCCGAAACGGCCGTGGATTTGGAAACACTTGAGATTCTTGCTAAACATGGCATTCGTTTCACGATCCTCTCGCCAATGCAGGCGTCACGGGTGCGCGCTATCGGTAAAGGCGGTTGGAGCGATGTGCGTGGCGGACGCATCGATCCCTCGCGTCCCTACCTTTGCCGGTTGCCGGGGGGCGAAGCGATCTCCCTCTTTTTCTACGACGGCCCCATTAGCCACGCCGTGGCGTTTGAAGGTCTCCTGAATGATGGTCATGCTTTAGCACAACGGTTGCTGGGTGGCTTTGCCCCCGATCGTGACGGGGCGCAGCTTGTCCACATTGCCACGGATGGAGAAAGCTACGGTCATCACCATAAATTTGGGGAAATGGCTCTTAGCCGGGCACTCGCTGACCTGATGGACAATCCGCGAGTGCAATTAACAAATTATGCCGAATTTCTTGAGCGATTCCCTCCCCGATACGAAGTTGAAATTTTTGAGGCCAGCTCGTGGAGCTGCGCCCATGGTGTCGGCCGATGGAGCTACGATTGCGGATGCAACTCCGGTGCACACCCCGGCTGGAATCAGGCGTGGCGCGCCCCCTTGCGCAACGCCATGAATTGGCTGCGCGATGAACTGGCGCGACTATTCCATGACGAAGCCAGGAACTACGTGGGAGATCCATGGCTTGCTCGCGATGATTACATCTCGGTGATACTCGACCGGTCACCCGACTCGGTGCGAAAATTCCTTGCCCGCCACCAAAAGCACCCCTTGTCGAGCGAAGAACGGATCCACCTCTTCCAACTTCTCGAAATGCAACGCCACGCTCAATTGATGTTCACGAGTTGCGGATGGTTCTTTGATGATATTTCGGGCATTGAGACCCAGCAAAACCTCTACTATGCTGCCCGCGCCATGCAACTTGCCCGAAAGGTGGTTGGAGTGGACCTCGAACCCCAATTTATCAAGAAACTCGAACCTGCTAAGAGCAACCTGCCCCAATTTGTCAACGGCGCCGTCATCTATGAGCAAATGGTACGGCCCAACATCATTGAGCTCGACAGGGTGGCTGCAAACTACGCTCTTCTCATGTTGCTTGAAGGGGCCAAGCCATCAGGTCGCTTCTATGCTTACGAGATTAGCTCAAGCGACCGTTGCATGCGGAAGCTGGGTGAACGAACATTTCTCGTGGGTCAGTTGCAGGTACGATCTCAAACCACGGGCGAAGAAAGTCTCTTCATGTTTGGTGCCGCCAAACTTAGCGAAGATGAAATCGAAGCTTGTGTGGCGCCGCTTGATGATGAGCGCTACCGTCAATTTCGAGCAAAAATCGATGCTGGCACCTGCGACACTGACCTCGAAAAAGGCTTTGAACGATTTGCCGAACTTTTCCCCCTTGCTCCATACACTCTGAAATCGCTTTTCCGAGACGACCAGCGGCGTGTCGTTTACCGCCTGCTGCGAACTCCCATCGCTGGTGCCATCAGCACCATGCGGCAACTTTACGACGAAAACGCTGCTCTCATGCGTTTTCTCTCAGCGCTCAAGGTGCCACTCCCCAAAGTTCTTCGCACGATGACTCAATTCGTACTGACGGACAAGCTCATCCAGGCTTTCACGGACGAAACTATCTCACCAGACGAGCTGCGCGCTACCTTCGCTGAAGTGCGCCATTGGGAGTTTGAGCTTGATGTGGAGGAACTTGACCATGCCGTGAAATGCGCTTTGGAGCGCGCAACGGCCAAACTCGAAGAAAACCCCAACGACCTCTCACATCTGGAGAGACTCCTTGCTGTCGCCGAGGTGGCATTTGCCTTGCCTCTGCGTACGAACATCTGGAAAACGCAAACGACATTTTATCGCATCATACGATCCAATTATGGAGTGATCAGCGCTCGCGCAGCTGCCGATGATAACGCCGACGAATCGAAGAAATGGGTAGAATTATGTCGCCAAGTCGCCGCCTTGTTAAGGGTGCGTTTGCCCCAGGAAAAATCGCCTGCATCTTAGCAACGGTTGCCACGCTCACTAGTGCCAGTGTGGCAGCCCCTCGCCGGAGCGATATTTCCTCGCTCCCGACTGCAGAGTTTGGTGCACCATTTGAAACGTCCGGATCGGTTCTCGCCGGTTCCGTCCTCACCGTAGACCCGTGTGGCAGTGAGTCGCACGCCCTAGCGCTGGGAGACGTCGTCGCCGTATCACGCGCCCGCATCGCCTATGCCGCGAACTTTGCCGTGGCTGCCCGTTTGCGCCACCATGCTTCGGACGCCGGCGGCAATTTCTATCTTACGCGGCAGGACGATCGGCCCGCAACGGCATCTTTGAATGACGACGAGGCGCGACTCCGCGTCGTCATCAACGCCCGTCCCCACTGCGTTCTCATTATCAATCACGAGTCCACGACCAAAGCTGGGGAACGATTGCTCCTTGTCCCCGCGGAGGATAAGACCACGAGCGATCCCACAGCTGTGGAAGTAGCTCAAGTGCTCGCTAAATTCCTGCAAGCTCATGGTTTTGGTCACTTCGAGGTGCGACCCGCTCACATTCCTGTCGCCCAACGAACTGGGGTGTGTGCCGTAGAAC
>JANZZJ010000238.1 GCA_026419455.1 Candidatus Sumerlaeaceae bacterium
GGCCATGACATTCTTCTTTCTGCCGCGCCGCGCGTGCTCGAGCGAGCACCGAGTGTCAAATTCTTGCTTTTGGGGGCGGGGTCACTCCACGGCAAGATTATGCATGAACTCAAACGGGCAGGCGTAGCCGACGCCTTCGTAGTTGCTGGCTTCCGCACCGACGTCCCGGAATGCCTGGCCGCAGCTGACATTGCTGTGCAGCCGTCGCGATCCGAAGGCCTCGGCACAGCAGTTTTAGAAGCGTCCGCTGCGGGCTTACCTGTCGTGGCAACGGCTGTCGGCGGGATTCCAGATATCGTTGTCCACGGTGTGACCGGGCTACTGGTGCCCACCGAAAATCCAGAGGCTCTTGCAGAGGCTCTTGTGCAATTGGCAGCGAACAGCGACCAACGTGTGGCGCTTGGGCGTGCGGCTCGCGAGCGAGTCGCAAGCTTGTTCTCCGTGAACCTTTTAGTGGAAAAGACGCATCATTATTATCAGCGGCTATTGGATCGCCGGATTGCTCCGTAGTGCGGCAAGATTTTATGGTGGCATATCGGTTATCGAGAATAGTAAAGCCACATGTCCATTTCGCTGTGGAAGGACGAGACACATTCAGCTAGAGAGCTGGCAGAGCTAGAGAACGAGGACGACCAACGATGAATTCGATGCCACCATCGGGGAGCGCAAGTTTCCAGTTGGATCTCGATCGCGCGCGACGGGCTGAGTTTCTGCGAACAATAAACGAATCCCTGCAACGCGCACGCGAACAACACGTTCGGGCATGTCTCCATCGTGGGGGAGTTGTCGCAACTCAGCAGTTGGCCGACGCCATGGATGGCATATTGCGCCGAATCGCCAAATGGCTTGTGGCAGAGGCTTCGCTATCACCCTCGGATTATCAGCGCATAGCTATTGTGGCGCAGGGCGGCTACGGGCGCCAGCAGCTCAACCTCTACTCTGACGTAGACCTTCTTTTCCTTCTCCCTGATAAGCCAACCCCCACGGAGCAGGCATTCGTCACGAGTTTTCTCTACATGCTGTGGGATTTGCGGGGCATCGAATTGGGCCACGCCGCCAAACGTCTGGAAGAGGCTCTGAGTGCAGTGGGAACCGATCTCGACTCCACCACAACACTCATTCACACGCGTTTGATTTTTGGCGATGCTACTCTTTTGGAGACTCTGCGGCAAAGATTCAGCGATCTTGTGTGTCACTCTAAGCGCCGTTGGTTTGTGGAAGCTGTGCTCGAATCCGCACGCACTCGTCATGAAAAGTATGGCCGTTCCGTGTACTTGCTCGAGCCGAACATCAAAGAGGGCGAGGGCGGACTGAGGGATGCTCACACGCTATTGTGGCTCGCGTTTGCTCTTCTCGGTAAGGCGGAATCCCCTGCGCTTGTCGAGCACAACATCCTCGAAGCTAATGAGCTACTTGCTGTTGCCGAGGCTATGGACTTTCTCCTCAGCGTGCGAAGTTTGCTCCACGAGACAGAGGGGCGCAAAGCCGACACCCTCACGCAGGGGCGACAACCGGCCATTGCCAAAGCACTTCGCTACCGCTCGGACGCTGCACTTCTTGCCGAAGAAAAGATGATGAAAGACTACTACTTACGTGCGCGTTGCATTGATCGTTATTCACGCAAGGCTGTTCGCCTGTTGACGACAACATCGCGCAGTATGGTGGGCAGCGTCTTTGATGCGCTGCGGGAGAGGTCCGTTGACGAGCATTACTGCGCTCGGGGTGATATGTTGCTTTTGAAAAAACCTAGCCCCGAATTCTTTCTCGAGGATCCACCGCGAGTCATGGAATGCTTCTGGCTTGCCGCCAGCACGGGGCTTTCCCTAAGCGATGACCTCAAGGGTCTCCTGACGCAGGTCCGTTCCATCACCGACACGAATGAGTTTCGAAGTTCTCCCCGCTGCCGCGATGCTTTCATGCGTATTCTTGGACTCAAGAGTGGTGCCGCAAGCGCGTTGCATCAGATGCATGAGACGATGATCCTCATGGATTATCTGCCCGAGTTTCTAAAACTCTTCTGTCTCGTCCGCGTGGACTATTATCACAGGTATACGGTGGACGAGCACTCGATAAAAGCTGTTGAGGTGGCGGAAGAACTCGTCGCGGGCCGCGCAAAAGTCCCGCCGGATCTTTATGAAGCGGCGCGCTCGATTCGGCGCTGGGATCTGCTCAATCTTGCATTGCTTCTTCATGACATAGGCAAAGGTGAGGGCCACGGCCACGTCATCCGCGGAGCCGGAATTTCGCAGAAAATTACCCAACGCATGGGGCTTCCCCCAGAGGATCAGGAGATCGTTCGCCAGCTCGTGCTTCAACATCTGAAAATGGTGCACGTGTCACAACGGCGCGATCTAGACGACCCCCGCGTGATCAAAGACGTGGCAGACGCCGTCGGTGATGAGCAGCTGTTGGCGATGCTCTATGTGCTATCCTACTGCGATACAAGCGCGGTTGGGCCCGATGTGTGGACGGACTGGAAAGCAGCTTTGATGTCCGAGCTTTATCGCAAAACCTGCCACGTCTTGGCCGGACACGAACTCAGGCTCGAATTGGCGCCCGAGGAGCAGACTCGCATCGCTGAGGATTTGGAAGCCATTCTTGGCGACCAAGCAAAGCCCGACGAAGTGCGCGCATTCCTGAGTAATGTTCCCTCCAAGTACCTCTACGGCGTGCCCGTGCAGAAAATGGCTCAACATTTCCTCATGCGCCGCGAACTTTCGGATGATCAACGCGTGGTATGGGCCACTCATGATCCCGAAGGCATGAATTATACCGAACTTACCGTCGTGGCCTACGATGCGCCAGGCCTTCTCAGCGTTCTGTGTGGTGCCCTGAGCTCACGTAAGATCAACATCCTCAGTGTGCAAGTCTACTCAACAAAGGATGGCTATGCGATCGATACGTTTCAGGTTACGGACCTAAGAGGAAATCGCTTACCGCATGGGATGCGGCTGGACCGCTTGCGCGATGACGTGAACAAGGTCCTTCGCGGGGCTGCTCATGCAGCCGACATTTTCCCCCATATGATGCCGGAAGAACGTCCGCATTCAGAAGTCGCTGTGGTCAAACCCCCTCAAATACTCATAGATAACGACACATCGCCCGCCTTCACCATTGTGGAAGTAAAGACCTACGATCGACCCGCCTTGCTCTATGATATCACCTCGGTCTGCGCCGACATGGGGTTCAATATCCACCTTGCACTCATTACCACCGAAGCCTACCGCGTTGTAGACGTCTTCTACCTCACCGACACTGACAACAACAAATTGATCGAGGAGCGCACTCTGCGAAAATTGACGGACGCTCTCATGAAGGTCATCTGAGATGTCAGTTAAAGCTCCAGAGAATTCTCTGCCCAGCTCGCAGCTTGCCCCAACGAGCGCACGTGCGCCGAGCACGCGTCCATTGGGGTATCTCGTACTGATTCTGCTGCTGGCTGCGGTCGCTCTCTATGCCCCCACTGTTCGCTACGGATTTGTCTGGGACGACACCTATTTTCTCGTCAGGAACACCACCATCCGTTCCTGGAGCACGTGGCTCGACGATTTCCGTTCGGGTCAAGCCTACGCAGCAATGTTTGACCCACGCTTTTTTCGGCCGGTGCGAAATTGGACTTACCGGCTCGATTGGCAAATCGCGAAGCTTAATCCTGCTTGGTGGCATGTCCACAACGTCGCCCTACATGCCGCGAACACCGTCCTCGTGTTCTTTCTTTTGCGAATTGTTCTAAGACTGAGCATCTCGAGCAGCAGTACCCGCCATGATGATTTCCCTACGAACGCATTTTCTTTTGTGGCAGCACTAGCGTGGTCTTTTCACCCCGTGCAAACCGAAAGCGTTTGCTGGATCAAAAGTCGAGACGAGCTCCTTTTTACCTTTTTCGCACTGATTGCCCTTGTTTCGAGCTACAGTAGCGGGGTCTCCCCTCAGCCGGTGTGGCGCCGCAGGATGTTTGCGGTGTCGGCTGGTTCAGCGATGTTGGCTTTTCTTAGCAAGGAAATGGCGGTCAGCTTGCCACTGCTACTGGCTTTCACGGCGTGGCTATTCGCGAGGCACTATCGTCTGAGGCGGCGACTCATGATTTTAGCGGGCGTGTTTGCTGTTGAGGCGGCTCTCTACGTTATTCTACGTCACCGAGTTCTCGGCTCGACTGCCATGTGCGGCTATCTCACTGGAAGTTTTGTTCTCGAAATGCTCACGATGCTTCGTGCCTTTGCCCACTACCTGGCACTAACGGTCTGGCCCAGGACGCTGGTCGCAGATTACTCCCACTTTGAGCCGACTCGGTTTTTCTTCGATCAACGGTGCTGGGTGGCACTCGGAGTTCTTTCTGGTGTAATTAAGCTCGCTTACTCATTTCGGCACAAAGCTCCGCTCATCTGGGGCGGGGTGGCGTGGTTCTTTATCTCACTGCTGCCGGTTTCCAACGTAATCCCCACCATGCAGTTCCTAGCCGAACGGTTTCTTTACTTTCCCCTTATTGGTGCGGCCATCACTTTTGTGGGATTCCTGGACCTAGCCAAGCGAACCAACTTTTTTCTGCCATCGTCAAGGCGTAGGGGCGAGCCTGCAGTGATGCCGGCGTTTCGGTCGTGGGTTCAGTCGGTGTTAGTTGCAGTTGTTGCTGCTGCCGCAGTCGTGGTCCTCGCAGGCCGAACTGCGTTGCGTATGGGAGTCTGGCATGATGAGCTCTCCCTCTATGCGGCCACATTGCAAGATGCTCCGCGCAATTGGAGGGCACTGACCAACGTCGTCATAGCCTTAGCAAACCGGGCTAGCAGCCAGCGCGACATAGATATGGCGGAGCGCTGGCTTCAGAATCTTCGCAACTTGAAGGATCCGGTCTTGCGCAACGCAAATGCGCGAATGCTAGTTCGCGCGGAAGCCGCGGTAGCGATGAGACAGGGCCGCTTCCGGGAGGCCGCCAAGTTATGGGAGCATGCCTTGCAATTTTCTCAGCAAGACGTTGACGCGCTCATCGCGCTCGGTGTCTGCCGTGGGATGGAAGGGCTGCACCAAGAAGCCTTGGAGCTTTTTCTCAGCGCCGTCAGCGTGGACCCAATGGCCGCGGGGCTAAAACAAAACGTCGTCACGGCGCTGCAACATTTAGGGCGTGCCGCAGAAGCGGAGGCAATACAGCGGGGCCAGCTTAGTGTTGTTGACCTCATCACCAGCCGGCCCCGCTAAAGAGTGTCTTATTGTATTTCCGGCCATTCTAACCGGAGTGTGATGATCTTCTTTCCCGGCACCTCCAGCTCGAGACGACGCCCGCCTTCCTCCACCCAGAGCGGTTCTTCCGTAAGTTCCTCAAGCGTCAGCCGCTCCGCACGTGCGACAGGGACGCCAAAGCGCAACGTAGCTTTCTGTGGTTGAGTCATAGCGTTCCAGAAACGGAGCACGAATCCCCGGCCGTCCTCTGCTTGCTTGAGTGCGCTGAAAACTAGCTGATTCCCCTCCAGCGAAATGAAGCTCGCTTGCCGCGGCAGGTGCCCGCGAGTGGGAGCAGAAAGAACGGCTTGGAGTGGCGCCACCAATGTTTGGACACGCTCGAAAACCTTGGCGGTTTCCCACGTTCCATCGTGGGGGAAGATGAGAAAGCGGTAAAGGTGTTCGCCGAGACACTGGGCTCCTGGGGTGGGCCGCCCGAATACGAATGTTCCAAACGCGCGCAAAAGGGTCACAGCGATGGTGCGTGCAGCATCGTCAATCACTTCGTACTCGATAAGTCCGTCGTTGATCACTGCAAATCCTCTGCTGCCATCGTTGACCTCAACCCAGTTCCACATTGGATGGGTCGGGTAAGGAGGTTCTTTCCAGCCGGTGGCATCGGGCAATGCAATGGGGCGTTGCAGAACATCGAACTGGCCATCCGCGGTCGAGAAACGTGCCCCACTCAGGCCCGTGGGGAAAAGAATCCGCAGACGATGATTTTCGGCGGTGTTCGTCAGGCGCAGTTCGACCCGAGCACATGCACTTCCCCGCTCGAGGCCAACCCGCAAAGCAACAGGTAGCTTAACTTTCTCGCGAGTTCTCTTGCCTCGGGGATCCTTGCCTTTTGGCACGGAGAAGTCATAAACGAGTTCAATAGCGCCATAAAGCGGACCCCGCTCTACGATTCGGATTCTGGCGTTGCGCTTTGTATTCGAATAAAGCGGTTTGTCCCCAGGTGGCACTATGCGATTCCACGGATCACCAAATTCCGCCGTGTCCTCCAGCACGCCGAGGCCTTCATAACGCCGACCAGTGTGCTTGTCGACAAGTGTGAAAGTGCCATCGGTCACTAGCTCAACGCGCAGGTGTTCGTTTTCGAGCGTTGTTTCGCTCCGTACGATATCAGGCGCATCGCATGCACAAGGTTTGCTGCTCGGGCTAACGCGCAGTGCCTCGTAGCCGGCCGCCGGCATCGCATCGAGGGCAAGGCGGGTGCGGAAGCGCTGAACTGGGAATGTCATCGTGAGCTCGTACCCGCTTTCGATGGTGGCGGTGTAGCTTTCGTGGCTCACGATTTGCAGCGGGACGGGGCGGCCATCCGCACGCTCCACGCAAAACAGCGCGTTGCAATCTTCGGTTGGCAAATCGATGATGAACTCGCCGACGACGTCGCGTTGGTAGGGCAGAGGATTAAAGACCGTGAGTTGCAAATCGGACGCTGGAATCGAGGAACCGTCAATGCGCAAGACCACATCGCGCATAGCGCGCCGGCAAATTTCCTCGCTAATGGTCTCCACTTCACCCCAGCGAGCCTGCATCTCCACATGGACGCGGTCCACGCTGCACCCTCCCACGGCGTCGTGCGCCTGATTCACAAGAAGCCTTTTCCAGATTTGGTCGAAAAAGGGAGCCGGGTAGGGAGAGCCCGTAATGGAGGCCATGGCTGCCAAAGGCTCGCTCCCGTAAAGAACCTGCGCACACGTCCGGGCGTTTTGTTGCTTGAGATAGGTCCGGCACGAGAGAATCAGTGCCATGAGATTCGTCCACAGCCCTTCTTTGAGGGTGTGGCGCATTTCGCCTTCGAGCACTTGCAAATCGCGAGCCTCTTTGCGGAATGCTTCCAGGTATTGCCCAAATGTCGAGTGGAAGACTTCCTCATCGCGGGCTTCGCATTTTTTCGCGAGAGCATCGAGAAGATCCAGTTCTTCCTCAGCCGCGAACGAGTGATCGTGTCCCATCATATAGAGCAATTGGCTAGTAGTGGCGTCAGCGGCGGTGTAACGCAGTGCCTCGTCGAGTGCCTGATCGAGCATCTCATGGTGGACTACCAGCTGGAGCTTCCCGTAGCCGTACTGGCGATCTTGCGATTGTTCCACAGCTACGTGGAAGGGAATTTCCTCCGGGTTCCAATGATACTCTCGGTCGCGCACTGTGCGGCCTAACAGGCCCGGACGGTAAAGGAGGTAGTAGTAATTGTAACGAGCATAGTCGCCGAAACGGAACCCGAAAATTTCCGAGCCATCGGCTCCGCGCCATAGGAACTCAGATTTAGCAACGTGCTTGCCAACGCCGCGGTAAAAAAGACAGTGATCAATGCCAAAACCTTTGTAGAGCTGGGGTAGCTGGGAAATCTGCCCGTTGGAAAACGGCGTATAACCAATCTTTTGCACTCGGCCAAACTGCTTGGCGACCCGATGACCGCGTAAGAGATTGCGCACAAGGGCTTCGCCAGGGCACGCCCACATGTCGGGCAAGGTGTACCATGGTCCAATTTGGAGGCGATCCTTCTCCACAAGTCGCCGGATCCGCTCCGTGTTTTCCGGCCGGATTTCGAGGTAGTCCTCCAGGATCACGGTTTGACTGTCGAGATAGAAAGCCCGATACTCAGGACGTCGCTCGAGCAAATCGAGAAGCCTATCCATCATGTCCACCAGGTCCATGCGATAGGCCTGGAAAGGATAGCGCCATTCACGGTCCCAGTGGGTGTTGGAAATGACGTGACAATGCCACTTCTTTGCCATGTATCGCCCTTTCACTTAATTCTGTTAGACATTTTTTGTGGTTAGTCTGCAGTTTTGGATGTTTTAATATGCTGCGCTCGATGGTATCAGCGAACAAGTTCTCACGCCGATGTTGAATAGCTCAAGAGCTAGTATAGTGAGAGTATAGCTTATTGGAATTTATCGGTTGAGAGGAGAGGACGGTAACGTCAACCATTATTTTAATCTTGTTGAAAATCCAGGTCTCATATCCATCTAACTTCTCTCGCATCGGAAAAAGCTCGATAGAAAGGTAGTGTGTCCGTGCAATGATACCCGACAGAATTCCTGGGCTTGGTACCATTCCGCCAGATTGTCACGACGACTTCGAATCAATCGAAATTGGCGGAGGCGGCCGCTTCCGTGTGGGGCTGGACGGCGTGGTGGCCATCCTCGTACCTCGCGACAAAAAGACAGAGCTCATCGTCTTTCCCGACAAAACTCTCGTGTACGTCAGATCGGCTTTGGGCTATCCCGCTATTTACCCCCTCGAAGAAGCAAAGTTCGAGCCGCCGGCAAAAGCTGTTCTCATGGACCTCGATGGCACGAGCGTCCGCAGCGAGGAAATGTGGATGTGGCTCATCGAACGCACCGTAGCTACCTTACTCAATGAGCCTGATTTTCACTTTGTCCCAGAGGATTTTCCCCACGTGGCCGGGCACTCCATAAGTGAGCACCTCGCTTATTGCATCGAAAAATATTGCCCTTTCGCCACACTCGAGCAGGCACGGGAGATTTACTATGAACTTGTGGCGCGTGAAATGAAAGAAATCGAGGAAGGTCGTGGGCACGCAGAAGCATTTCACCCCGCCCCTTATCTCAAAGAATTCCTGCTCGAGCTCAAAGCTCACGGCGTTAAGATTGGTCTCGTTACCTCCGGACTTTTTGAAAAAGCCTGGCCGGAAATTCTGGCTGCATTCCGAACGATGGGCATGGGCAATCCACTCGAATTCTACGACTCTATCATCTCCGCTGGTACAGCGCTGCGCAAAGGTCAGGTGGGCACACTGGGTGAACTCGAACCCAAGCCCCACCCCTGGCTTTACGCTGAAACCGCCGCCGTTGGACTGGGCATTGGGTCTGAGGATCGGTGTCGGGTAGCTGGCATTGAAGATTCGTCCGCTGGTGTGGTGGCCGTTCGGCTTGCTGGATTTTACAGCATTGGTGTGGCAGGGGGTAATTACGTCGCGGGTGGAGTACGTGCTTTTGTGAATGCCGAGTGCCAAACTCTCGCCGACGCTTTACCAATTCTCCTCGGCCGCTAAATCGTATCCGCCAAGCGGCGACGCCTGGGGAGAAGCAATGCGGTGCATTTGGCTTTCGTGTGGCCAACTGACATTGTTTTCCCAGCGACGTGGAAAACGGACTTTGGCACAGGGGTGTTTCACCATTTTTCGTCCGCTAAACCCGGTTCTGTCTTGAAATTTTCCCACTCGCTCCTATGTTTTGGTGCAAATCCCTTAGGGAGATAACATCATGAGTTTTGACGCCGTGACGCTGAGTCGGTTGCAATTTGCTCTAACCGTAGCCTTCCACTATATCTTTGTTCCTCTCACCATAGGACTCGCCCTCATCATGGTGATTCTAGAGGGCCTTTATCTTAAGACGGGCCTTAAGGTATACGAGAATATGGCTCGTTTCTGGACGCGCCTGTTTGCCGCTACTTTTGCGATGGGGGTGGCAAGCGGCATCGTCATGGAATTTCAGTTTGGCACCAACTGGGCCACATATTCGCGCTTCGTGGGCGACGTTTTTGGTTCTGCGCTGGCGGCAGAGGGAATTTTTGCGTTCTTCCTCGAATCCGGTTTTCTAGCGGTTCTCGTTTTTGGCTGGGACCGGGTTTCCCCGCGCATGCATTTCTTTTCCACCCTCATGGTTTGCCTTGGGTCCATCTTTTCAGCCCTGTGGATCATTATTGCGAACTCATGGCAGCAGACACCCGCCGGCCATCAAATCGTGGAATTCATGGGGGAAAAACGCGCCGAGATAGTCGACTTCTGGGCGGTGGTATTCAACCCATCCAGCGTGAACCGCATCACACACACGTTGCTAGGCGCTTTCATTCTTGGGGCGTTTTTTGTGATGAGCGTGTGTGGCTACTATATTCTCAAGGGTAGGCATCTCGACGGCGCAAAACGCTCGTTCACAGTTGCGCTGGTTATTGCCACAATTGCGTCCCTTCTGCAGCTTGCATCCGGCCACTCGAGTGCCCGTCAGGTGGCCTTTACGCAGCCCGCAAAATTGGCTGCGTTCGAGGGTCTGTTCAAGACGCCTGAGGGCGGGGCGCCTCTTTATCTCTTTGGGCATCCCGACACAGCAACTGAGGAAGTGAAATTCGGCATCGCCATCCCCGGCATGCTCAGTTTCCTCGTTCATGGCAATTTCACCAAGCCGATTGATGGGCTCGACAAATTCAAACCTGAGGATCGTCCGCCGGTGGCCCTATCGTTCCACGCCTATCACGCGATGGTAGCGATTGGCATGTTTTTTATTGGTCTTACCCTATTCGCTTCTTTCCTTCGCTGGCGAGGGGTTCTCTTTGAGCAGCGATGGCTTCTTTGGATTTTTGTTTTTTCCATCCTCTTAGCCTATGCAGCGAATCATCTGGGCTGGGTTGCAGCTGAGGTAGGTCGCCAGCCATGGGTTGTTTACGGTCTCCTGAGGACATCTGACAGTGTTTCCAAGTCAGTGAGTGCAGCTGAAGTAGCCGCCTCCATTGCAATGTTCGTCATCATTTACTCCCTGCTGTTCCTGGTTTGGCTTTACGTCATGGGCGATAAAATTCGGCATGGGCCTGCAGAGGATAGTGAAGCCTTGGGGGCACCAAACCACGGCCTCCAGCCAGCTGTCGCCGTCGAAATCAAAAACCCACCGTCCCAACAGGAGGCTTGAGGCACATGACACCCGATTGGCTCGATTTGAACCTGCTCTGGTTTTTCCTGATTGGTGTGCTGCTGGTTGGCTATGCCGTACTTGATGGATTTGATCTGGGAGTGGGAACTCTCCATCTCTTCGCGAAAAACGACCTCGAGCGGCGAATTCTCATGAATTCCATCGGCCCTGTTTGGGACGGCAACGAGGTTTGGCTTGTGACGGCGGGCGGCGCGCTGTTTGCAGCATTCCCGAAAGTCTATGCCACCGCTTTCTCCGGGTTTTATCTAGCATTTATGTTGCTATTGATGGCGCTGATTTTCCGAGCAGTTGCGCTCGAATTCCGTAGCAAGCAGCCATGGCCATGGTGGCGCCAAATGTGGGATGTCGTTTTTTCTCTCGGCAGCTCGCTCGCTGCGTTTCTGTTTGGCGTGGCTGTAGGGAACATCATTCAGGGGCTTCCCATCGGCGCCGACGGTGAGTACCAAGGAGGGTTTTTCGAACTCCTCTCGCCCTATCCCCTTTTGGTGGGGGTGTTCAATCTCTCGCTATTTGCGCTGCATGGGGCCATCTATCTGGAGATCAAGACCGAAGGGGAGCTCCAGCAGCGTGTTCGGCGTTGGCTGTGGTGGTGCTACGCAGTGTTCGTGTGCCTTTATCTCGTAACCACCGTTGTTACTTTTGCCCATGTTCCGCACGCCACGGCTAACTTCCGCTATTTCCCATGGGTGTGGCTTGTCGTCGCGCTCATCGTGCTTGCCATTGCCAATATTCCTCGAGCCGTATACTTTGGCCATCCTGTGCAGGCGTTCATCAGTTCCAGCTTGGTCATAGGCGGGCTTATCGTTCTGTTCGGCGTTGCCCTCTTCCCCAATTTACTTATAAGTTCAATTGATCCCAAGTTTAGCCTCACGGCTTACAACGCGGCATCATCGCAAAAGACGCTTGGCATCATGGCAATCATCGCTGCGATAGGAATGCCGCTTGTGTTGTGCTACACCACGGTCATTTACTATATCTTCCGAGGAAAAGTAAAGCTGGACAAGATGAGTTATTGACCGTGTGCCTTTCTTGCATAAAGTAGCGGCATCATGAGCGAGCAGCATGGATCCGAGTTTTCGCCAGTGGCTCTCGGCACATGGAGCGGGGGCCATTTCATGCATTTTGGGCAGGATATTGGCGCCGGTCGCTTGGTCGAGTTGTTCCGCACCGCTTATGACCTCGGCATTCGCACCTTTGTGACAGCCGACGTCTATGGGTGCGGCGAAGCGGACCGCCTCTTGGGCAAGGCACTCGATGGCATTGAGCGCGATTCTTTTAGGCTTATTGGCGCGATCGGACACGATTTCTACACTGCTCAGCGTGAAGGCGAGAAGGGCTATCCGAGGTTTACCGATCCTTCCCTCCGCTCACCGTCCGAGTTCTCTTCTTATCTGCGCATGGCGGCAGAAAAATCGTTAGAACGGCTTGGGGTGGATAATTTTGATGTTCTGCTGCTCCACAATCCCGATTCCATAGGCTACACGAGCGAGGAAGTTTGGGATGGCATGGGCGAGCTCATGGAGGCTGGGCTGACGCGCATGTTAGGAATTGCGCCGGGACCCGCTAACGGATTCACGCTCGATTTGCTCTATGCATTTGAGCGCTTTCATTCACTCATTGACTGGGTCATGCTGATCCTGAATCCGCTGGAACCCTGGCCGTCACGCCTAGTATTGCCCGCGGCACAAAAGCATGAGATCAACGTCTTGGCGCGAGTAGTGGACCATGGCGGACTGTTCCTCGATGGCTTGCGCCCGGGAGATCAATTGGGGCGCTACGACCACCGGGCTTTTCGTCCTGCCGGCTGGATTGAAGCCGCGCATCCGAAGCTGGAGCGCATGCGCCAAATTGCGACGGGTCGCGGCCTGACACTGCTCCAGCTAGCTTGCCAATGGACCCTTGCTCAGCCTGCGGTGGCGTGTGTCGTTCCCACCCTCATCCAGGAAACCACTCCCCATGCAAAACCCATCGAGGCCCTGCTCGAAGAACTTGCTGCGCTGCCGCAGTCGGTGCAGTTGTCGGCTGAAGAGATCCGAGAAATCGAGCACATTGGCAACAACGCAGGTTGCATGCTGCTCAAAGGGGCTTCGCCGCAATATTTGGGCCCACCACAGGCGGATCAGTGGCCGATGGCGGACTATCACTGGGAGGTGGCTCGCAAGTGGAAAATTGACCCTGAACAACATCTTTACTGCCCAGAGGATCCTCGTGATGTGCGCGAAGTCGGCATGCCAATTCGCGGGCTGACCCGAGCGATGGATCGGCGCCTCTATCTCCATTTCGTCGCCTATCGTGGCCAGGTGTCAGGCGAGGTCATCCGTAGAGCCATCTGGGAGGCAGCCGTGCCTTTTCCCTCGATGCCGTGGGTTCTCTATGCTGATGCCGTCGATGTTCGAGCTTTTGCCGTCGCCGCTTGGCATGAGAACCCGGAGCAACTCATGGACTTTATGCGCGAGCTTGCAATACGACCCCCGTTTGATCAGTGTGAGGTGGACGTGGAGCGGACGATGTATGGGCGGACGTATGCCACGGGACGTGAACATGATCTTGAAGAAGCATTATTGAAGCGACCAAGCCACCATCTTCTCCAGCCGCACTGGAATTGGGCAGTGTGGTATCCGTTGCGCAGAAAGCCGGAATTCGAAAAGCTCACTCCCAAAGAGCAGGGACAGATCCTCATGGAACATGCCATGATGGGGCGCGTCTACGGCGAGTGCGACTATGCACACGATGTGCGCTTGGCCTGCCACGGATTGGATCGCCATGACAATGAATTCATTGTGGCCCTCGTGGGAGCCAATCTTCACCGTCTTTCCCGCCTTGTTCAGCAGATGCGCAAAACTCGCCAAACATCGGAATATATTCAGTCGTTAGGTCCATTTTTTGTGGGGCGTGTGGTAGCCCGCAGCACCGACCGTCCGGAGTGATGGCTGTGGGGAGGTCCTGGCTGTTGCAGATGCCGAAATAGAAACGAACGAGGAACAATTCTGCCATGAGAGCAGTGATCCAACGCGTAAAGGAAGCCAGCGTAGCTGTTGAGGGTAACATTGTGGGAGCCATCGGGGAGGGGCTCCTTGTGCTTGCCGGTATGGCGCCCGACGACACGGACGAGATTCTCGACCTTATGGCCCAGAAAATTGTCAATTTGCGGATTTTTGAAGATGAGGCAGGCAAGATGAACCGCTCCCTCCTTGAAATGGGAGGGGCACTGCTCGTTGTCAGCCAATTCACGCTTTTTGCCGATTGCCGCAAGGGGCGACGGCCAAGTTTCGTGGGGGCTGCGCCTCCGCAACTTGCATCAGCTCTCTTTGACCGTTTTGTGGATAAGCTTCGTGAGCTGGGACCGCGCGTCGAAACCGGGGTTTTTCAGGCAATGATGGACGTCCGTTTGTGCAACTGGGGACCCGTGACGATCGTCCTCGACTCCGCGGATTTGCTTCGGCCACGGCGTAGCTCACCACATCGAAATGGAACCAAAGAATTGGCTGGGACTCTTGGAGACAGAAATCCTGAGAGGGAAGAGGAACGATGAAGATCTGGATTGATGGTCAGCTGGTGGACAAAAGCGAAGCAAAAATCAGTGTATTTGATCATGGCGTTCTCTACGGCGACGGCGTGTTCGAAGGGATAAGGATTTACGACGGCTGCATTTACCGCCTGGAGCAACATTTAGATCGTCTCTGGTCTTCTGCGAAATATATTAAGCTGACCATTCCGATGACGCAGGAAGAAATGACCCGTGCGATCATCGAAACAGTGCGTGCTAATGGCTTGCGCGATGGGTACATCCGTTTGGGTGTCACGCGCGGGATAGGCGATCTAGGATTGAACCCCAACAACTGCCCGTCTCCTACCGTCTTTATCATTGCGGACCAAATACGTCTCTTTCCGCAGGAGCTTTACGACAACGGCATCGAAGTGATCAGTGCAGCCGTCCAGCGACAACCCGTGAGTGCCTTGAACCCGCGCGTAAAATCATGTAATTATCTTAATAACATATTAGCGCGCATCGAAGCCAACAATGCTGGGGCTCACGAAGCGATTATTCTCGACCTGCGGGGCTTTGTCGTGGAATGCACAGCGGACAACATTTTTGTTGTGCGCCGTGGCGTCTTGACTACGCCGCCTGTCTACCTAGGGGCTCTCCGTGGGATCACGCGCGATGCTGTTATTGAAATCGCGCGCGAGCAAGGTCGGGAGGTTCGCGAGGAGCCGTTTACATTGTACGAAGTCTATGATGCGGATGAAGTGTTTGTCACGGGCACTGCAGCAGAACTTGTGCCAGTGGTCAAAGTGGACGGCCGCACCATTGGTGAGGGGAAGCCTGGTCCCATTTTTCGGCATTTGTTGGAAGAATTTCGCCGCCGAGCTCCCCGAGATGGCGTTATGATTGATAGCTAAGCCGCAGCGTCGCCAGGTCCTTCCGCTCTTAGCGAGGCGGCTTGCGAACTATTGCGAAGAGGCTGAGACCAAACGGAAGGTTCCATCGTCGCAACAGATGACGTTCGGCACTGACCAAAGTGAGTAGGGCAGCATTCACGCTTTGCGGCAATGGAAATTCGTCCGTATGAGGGGGCGCCGTGCTTTCGCGCACAAAGGCACGCTTGGCTTTCCGAAAGAGCGCTGCCATGGGATAGATGCTCATCATGATGTATGAATACCGTTCAATGGCAAAACCGGCATCGCGAACGAGCGACTCAAATTCTTTTTTCTCGTAGCGGCGCTTGTGGTGCAGCGCCACGTCATGCATACTCCACAGTTTCTTGTGTGCAGGCACGGTAATAAACGCATATCCGCTTGGTTTGAGAATCCGAAACATCTCCTGAAGAAGTGCCCTATCGTTTTCCACGTGTTCAACAAGGTCGAAGGCGGTGAGTATGTCGGCGCAATCCGAGCAAAGGGGGATTTGTTCCACATCGGCCCTTATGAGTTTTTGCAGCCCCCGCTGGCGGCAGTAAGTGAGGGCAATGGGGGAAAAATCTAAGCCAGTGACCTCGCCGAACTGGGCGAGATCCTCCATCATCATGCCAGTGCCGCAGCCGATGTCCACAATGCGCAAGCGGTTGGCTGCCTGGTATGACGAAATTACCTCTGAGAACAGACTCAGGATAATCTTGCGCCGCGCCTGAAACCACCAGTAGGTGCTCTCGAGCGCACGCATTTTATGGTATTCTTCGATATTCATTTTTTCTAAAGGCGTTGTGACGCGAACAAGCACAAATACGCCAGTGAGCGCAAGCCGGAATTCGTGTTGCGTGTTCATCGGCGATGTTGTCGGTCACGCCGCCGTTTAGAACCACTAACTTGTGGGTTGCGAACCCATTTTCTTTCTGCCCAAGAAAACCTGAGGTGATGCCGTAAGTTTGGAGTACAAACATGGCTCAAGAAAATGGGACGTTGCGTCAGTGTCCACTGTGCGAGGCGACTTTGCCCGAAGGTCAGTCCAAATGTCTTTTTTGCGGCAACATTTTGGAAACGGAACAGGAAAAAGCGAAATCGGCGGGTGAAGTAGCGCCGAGCGAGCTCCTCATAACCGCGGCCTATGCACTGATTGGATTGAGCGCTCTCGCAATGTGGCTCGGGGTGTGGCGGCTCAGCCCCATGTTGCCGCGCGTGCTTTTGTTTGTTGCTCTTGTTGCCCTCACAAATCTTACCGTGGCCTTAGTGGTTGCGCGTGATGCAACGCGGATGGACGTGGCGACCCATGCGTATGGCGTTCCGTGGAAGTGGTTCCTTGCTACGCTTTTTCTCATGCCGCTGGCGATAATTACCTATAGCGCTGTAAGAGCGCGTTGCGGCGGGGCCGACCACACTCGCGCGGCACTCACACTGGCCGTCGTGTGGCTGGCCAGTGCCCTTTTTGTTGCTCATGCTGTCCAAGACAAGCCGGTAATCCCGCCCGAAGTCCAGCGACAATGGGAGGATCAACTCAACCGCACGATCGAATTGCGTGAATCGGCAGCAATGCCATCTCAGGTTAATCCGCAGGGAACCACCCCGCCATGATCATCTCGTCCTCTTTTGGGGCAAAAGGTGGCGACGCCGTAGGCCTTCCACGCAAGTGAAACCCTTCCACGTGGGTAATTTCCGCCATGAGGGCGGTACCGGGGACGTAGCTGCCTTGCAAAATGATTGGTTCGTAAGCGGGCCCACGCCCAACAGCCACGTTGGGCTTGGGGCATTCTTCAACTACCGCTTCTAACACTTTCCCCAGGCGGCTGCTCAAGTGGTGGCTAACGAGGCTGGAAGTGAGATAGTAGAGCTCACGAGAGCGTTGAGCGACGATTCGCGACGGAAGCGGTTTCAGGTGAGCTGCTGCGGTTCCCGGGCGTGGGGAAAACCGCGACCGGTTCACCACGGCGGGCTGAATCTGTTTCAGCGCATCTAGGGTGGATGCCCAATCCTCTTCCGTTTCGGTCGGGAAGCCTGCTATGATGTCTGTGGCAATGGAGATGTCTGGCACGTGCTTTCGCAGCGTTTCGCAAGTCTCGAGTACATCAGCCACCGTATATTCGCGACGCATGGCACGCAGGACTGTGTCCGACCCTGACTGTATCGGTAAATGTGCGAAGCGGTAAAACCGTGGATGTGCCAAAATTTCAGCCAGCTCGTCGGCAAACAATTTTGCCCAATTCGGGTTTACCATGCCTAGGCGAATCTTGAAGTCGCCAGGAACGCGCACCAGTCGTCGCAAGAGGTGGGGGAGCGACGAACCGATGTCTTTTCCGTATGCGCCGCAATCCTGCGACGTCAGCCAGACAATCCGGACTCCTTCGGCCAGCGCCGCGAGTACGGCTGCCTCTATTTGCTCTTCTGGGAATGAATGAAGCCTGCCTCGTGCCAGCACTGTTTGGCAGAACGTGCATTTGCCAAGGCATCCTTTGGAAATCGGGACGATTTCGATCGCTGGGGTGCGTCTTCGCTTTGGCAAACGGAGTCGCTCGGTGTGCAATCGTTCGACTCTGTGAACGACGCGGCCGTGGAGAGCTTCTTCGACAACTTCCCCAATGGAGGACACCGTGTCTGGTCCCACTTGTGGAAGATGGGCAAACTCGCGTTGGTGGTGAGGAACCTTGGGCGCACAGCCAGCCAGCACGACGGCGGGATTCTTGCCTTCGTAATTTTTCAGGGATGAAAGCTCGCCCACGCGACGTCGAAGGTCGAGATAGGATCGTTCTTTGACGATGCAGCTATTTACTATAACGACGTCCGCGTTTTCCGCCGATGATACTAACGCGTAGCCGGCGCATTCGAGGATGCCAGCCATAACCTCGCTATCGGACGCATTGAACGTGCAACCGTAAGTCTCAATGTAAACCCGACGGCACATGCCATGTCCAGTCTGCCTAGTGTGATCCTTTGTCTCGATTGCTGGCTGCATCACGCCCTACTCTACCATCGGTAACACGCATTGTTTTGTGTGGGCTCTCCTGTTCGACGTTCCCACAACGACAAGGGGGCAGGAGTAGCTCCCGCCACTCACTGCCCCGAAGCCTAGCGCAAAAACGCGCTGGAAAGGCTTAATGTGCGGCTATTGTTTCTTGCAAGGGCAGTCGGCACTGCACTTGTCGCATTTGCAGTCTTTGCCGCAGCATTTGCCGTCAGCACTACACTTGCAATCTTTACAATCGCACTTTGATGCACAGCAGCATTTTTTGCTCTCACCTCCGCCGCAGCTGCCAGCGAACGAGGTGATGGGGGCGGCAAACAGAGAGATGGCAGCAATCGCCATCGCGACAGTTTTCAACATGGTAGGACTCCTTCATACGAAACCGATTTTAATCTAATTGGGCTAACCGCTGCTCTACATGAGCAACGCGGTTAAAAAACTATCGATAGGATTACAGGGCCGAAGCTATGCTTACCGAGAAGCACTCGCCGGCCGAACCATCTCAATTGCGGAACACCTGATTTATTAAGTAGAGGGGGATGGGATTCCATTCCTTACGTAATCGCGAATCGAAAATGCGACCCGCGCTAGCCAAGAAATAGACTGCGCTGTGATTATGCGGAACGAGAGCTGGTGAAGGGCGCGGTTCCAACACCTGGGGCCGCCGGCTAGCAAGAACCGGACTTTCGCTGCCCGAAGGCAGCGAACAGCTACACTGACATCCGGCATGCGCCGACGATTTCTCTTCTGGCGCCCCTTCGGGGACGCAGCAACATGCGCAACCTTCGCGACAGCATTCTGCATTTGCGGGTGCGGGCGTTTTGTGGTGGGACGACGCTGAGCCGCAGCAGCTCCTTGCAGCTACAGGCATCACTCCGGCCAGACCCAAAATGAATAGGCCAACGGTCGCAGCGCCGGAATATCTCATTAGCCATCGCATCGCAAATAGTACATACGGAGTCCAGTTAGGCTTATTCAGGGGGCCGTGGCTCAGGACCCTTTTTGCCGCCACGGATCCACGCCTGACGTGCCAGCAGATACTGGCGCCGTTTCTCTAATTCACTAATGTGTTGTGGCCCTTTCGCTCCGGCTGTTGCCCCTGCATCGTTTCCTGAGGGGGTAACAGCCGCCCCGGGCCTTCTCTCATTGGTCGTTGCAGGTGCAGGCGACGCAGCCAACAGCCGCATTACGATTTCGCGGGCAGAACTATCAAGGGCTCCTGACTGCAAAAGAGCTTCCAAGCGATCTTTCAATGGGGATCTTTGTGGCCCCATGCGCTCGAGTATCTCCGCAATCTTTTTGCGCAAGCCGTTATCCCCCACCTGCAGCGCATGGAGAAGTTCAGCGTGAAGTCGCTCGACGACCAAAGGTTTGACGGGCGGACGTGCGTAATCCGAAAGAGCGGTGGCTGCTGCAGCCGCCACGATTGCGTCCTTATCGGTCAGATGTTCCACGACTTTAGGTAGTGCAGCAAGGGTGCGATTTTTTGCCAACCCTGCCAGCGCTGCCACGCGTTTGGCTCGCCGCTTCGCGGAAAGAAGAAACTTGGCATCCAGGTCGCGCAGCCATTGCGCCTCTTCTTCAGTGATAGTCGGGGTCGCCTGGGCTGAAACAAAATCTTTTTCCGACGTTTGTGCCCCCGGGAAAACGCCTAAGGGAGCTTCGCCTCGCTTCTGCCCCACTCTCATGTAGGCCTGCATGAGAACGTCCGCCGTCTCTTGACCAGGACGCGGTAGACGTCCGGAGCGTACCTGCTCGAAGAGTTCGGCAAGCAGCTCGTCCGCCTCCTCCGACTGCACTTTGCTCACCGCGTAAATGAGCGAAGCGAGCACTTTGTCGCGGGTCAATTCCGAGCGTTCTTCCGTTCCGGGTTCAAGAATGGTCTCGCGATGATAAGGTGTTTTGGGTTTATCATCATGAAGAAACGAGTTTATGAGCAATTGCCGCAGCACAGGGAGCGTGGCCGGACTCGCCACTCGCGCATAAAGTTCGCCCAGAGCAAGGTAGGCCCCACAAAACGTTTTTGCCTGCTCAAGCGCCACGGCATTGATAACGTCGAGTGTATACGGGGCCAAGCGCTCCAAAAAATCAATGAGTGGCTGGCGAAAGCCGAGAGGCGCCGCCTTCGCCTGTCGGGCTAACTCAGGCCGATCCACATGCCACAGAGCTCGTGTAGCCACAGTGGCCGCCCAGTTTAAAAGTTCGCGGTCGAAATTCTCCACATTCCCCTGCAAAAACGCAAGGGCGGTGCGCATCGCCAGCTCGTGGTCGTTTGGGGGCAAGATGCGCACTACCTGCCTCAAGAGCAATGAGCGTTTGTCGGCGGCGAGTGCACGCGCCGCTCTTCCGAGTGCGTTCACAACGCCGATGGCTTCGCGCCGAGGTTCACCAGTCAGGACTTTTTCTCGGAGCCGTTCGCGAAGCATGGTCAGCAACTCGGCTATGGCTTGCTCGCTGGCAATCGAGCCCAATGCTGCGATAGCTTCAGGGCGAACATCTAGCCTGCTTTCGTTGGCCCATTTGACCAAAAGGTTAACACCTTCCGGGTTACGTAGCAGGCCGATGGTTTCCACGATGGTGGGCGCTATGCGTTTGTTCCAGATACTCTCGCAAGCGAAACGCATGTAACTCTGCCAAACCACAGGCACAGAGCCGACGGTCGCGAAAGTCTTAGTCGCTGCCAGTCGTGCTGTTCGCCCCAGTGTTGCATATAGGCGTTGTTCCACGCCCGCCATTGCTCCCGCCGTGGAAACTTCTTTCGGCGAAAATTCCACGAACAAGAGTGTGGCTTCGTAATACCGTTCAAAACGTGGTGTGGTCAGGCAGACAGCGACGATGGCTCTTATGGCTTTCATGAAACGTTCAAGGTCTGCGTCTGTCGGTTCGTGGAGAGCCATGCGATCGGGAAGTGACCGGCTAAGCTCTACTGCCGCTTGCGTGAGCTCTACACGTGCCTGACTAGCAGTTGCTGTTTCTCGGCGGAATGCTGCCACAGCGGCACGCTCGTACTCTTCGAACATGAGAGCCAATGTCTCGGCATCGAGACTGAGTTCGGGCAGACGTGTGGCGAATTCTGTCAGTAAGACTTTGGCACGCTCTTTTTCGGCGATCATCGCGCCAAGGATGTTAGCGATTTGCTTGGCTCTTTGCTGGCGCTGCGTGGGGGAATTTGCTGTATTTAGCACGCTGAGCGCTAGATCAAATGCCCGCTTCCGATCGTTGGCTTTCACTGCACTGCGGAACTCGTCGGCCAGTCGCTCCAGCGCTATGTTTGCCAGCCGTTCTCGCCACTGATGATACTGGGCTAGCTCCTCGGCTAGGGGAGCCAGTACCACATCCGCGCTGGGGCCGAGTGCCGGAACAACATCCTCTTCAAAGCGAATTGCCGGCAAAATGCGCCACTCGTTGCGATAGAGCGACGCCAGCTGCTGCGCTGCCTCTTCCTGATTCGAAGCCGCGTGGGGATCGCGAACGAACAGCCCCTCCGCAATTCTTATCGCCTGCTCAGAACGAGCATCTTCCAGGGCTGACCAAAGATGTTCCAACGTCGGCATTTGCGTTTCCTACGGAGAATCTTACACACTTAATAAGTTTCGTTGAAATTCCTTATCTTCAAGTCCACAGGTAGAGCCACAAACTCTTCGCAAGAAGATATAACAGTTCGGAGGCAGCGACATGGCAGATTGCCTCTTTTGCTCGATCATCGAGGGCAAAATTCCTGCGCAAAAAGTCTATGAGGACGACAATTGCATTGCGTTTCGCGACATCAAACCTCAAGCGCCTACCCATATCCTGATCGTGCCGCGAAAGCACATTCCCACGCTTAACGATCTAGTGCCTGACGATGCTGCGCTGGTCGGACGGCTTTTCCTAGCTGCAAAACAGATCGCCGCGAGCGAAGGTGTTGCCGAGGCAGGCTACAGGACGGTGTTCAATTGCAATGCGGCGGCTGGGCAGGCGGTGTTCCACCTCCATCTGCATTTGCTTGGGGGCCGTAATCTTGGCTGGCCTCCAGGATGAAAACAAAGCTCAAGCATCACAACGCCATGATCCATTGGGATTTTCGCGCACGGTGGGCTGGGTCATTGGTTCTTTTGGCTGTTGGCGCAGCCATTTTTTTGCTCGCTGATAAGCCATCCCTTACCTTTGTGCTTGGCAGGGGTGGTCAGATTTTCTTCGCCGTCTTGCCCGCCGCCATACTGCTTTTACTGCTTGCGTGGGCAGGCTTGTTTATTCTCCCTCGCGCCCTCGTGGCGAGGCTCACCATCTCGGAATCGGTCTTATTTGGAAGCCTTGTCACAGCAGCTACGGCTTCGGGGACGGTGCTGGTGTTCGGTGTTGCCGGCTGCCTCACATCTTGGCTGAGCTGGGTCCTCTTGGTTGTGGCGGCCATTTGGGCAGCCTACAAAGCCCGTCGCAGAGGATTGCCCACTTTGGCCTCGCAGCCTAGCTACCCCGAGGAGCCATGGTCCGTAGCCCATCTCTTTCTTGCGAGCCTATTTGCGCTGTGTTGCGCACCTGTGATTGTTAGCGCGTTTGCGCCACCCTTACTCTACGATGTGACAGAGTATCATTTGGGAGCATTTCGGGATTACTTCAGGGATGGACGTCTGGTAATTTCGCCCGCGCCAAACAATTTCTACGCGCGCTTTCCCTTTCCGATAGAGGCTCTTTACTATCTGGGGTTGTTGTTGGAACATCCAAACGACTTTACGCCGAAATTGCTTAACCTCGCCTGCGTTGTAGGAATTGTCGTTCTCTTTTGGCAGTGGGCAGGCCTTTGGCGTGTTTCACGCACATTTCGCCTTCTGGGGGCTTTAGCACTGCTGTGTCATCCCGTTCTGCTCGAAGTCTCTCTCGACGCCTACATTGACGCGCCGGTGGCTCTCTACGTTTTAGCTGTGTCATACGGCCTTGTGCTGCTCAATGAGCACGGGGGAACATTCACTCGGGAACAATTGATCGGTATGCTAAATGTCCTCGCTTGGCTCGCGGGAAGCATGTGCGTCGCAAAATACACCGTTGATCAGCTTTATGCGGTTCCCCTTGCGCTAGCCTTTGCTCTTCCTGTGTGGCGCAACATTCGCCAGCTTCCCTTGCGATGGCTCTGTGTCGCGTTCGCCTTTTTCGCTTTGCCGCTCATTTTATGGCTAGGGAAAAACGTGGTTTTTTACGGCAATCCTCTCGAGCCCTTCTTCACGCGACTATTTACGCCCGGCCGTTTAAGTGCTGTAACATGGGAACGGTTTTACATCGAGTCACACTATCCCCAGTCGCCCCTTAGCTTGGCGTATTGGATCACGCTACTCCCGCGCCTAGAGTCTGTGGGATGGTTGCTTCTGGCGCCACTGGCTGCTAGTGCTTTGGTATGGCATAAGCCCGGCGTTCCGCGGCTGCTACTAGTGGCAATTGCAAGCTTCATGCTATGGAATCTCATCCGCTACAGTCAGGACCGTTTTCTTCTGCCCACGATTGTCATCATCATTCTCGTTGGGGTTGCAGCACTCGAGCAGATACCTAGCATTCTAAGCCGGACAGTTGGTGGGGCGGCATTGCTTCTCAGCGCAGCTTTGGGAATCGTGCCGCATGTTATCAGGGTAGCAGGTGGAGACGAGTTTGAGTATTTTGCTAAATTTATAGCGACATCGCCTGCTCAGAACCTCTCTGCCAGACTTACTTTCTACCGCAAGAACCTCGGTGCCCTTGGTGAACTTCTCGATCAAGCAGAACGTTCCCTCCCGCGCGATGCCCAAATACTTCTGATTTATGAGGCGCGCCCTTACTTGCTGAAACAGAAAACAATTTATAACACAGTCTTTGATGATAGTGAATTTCTTCGGTTGATCCGGGGCGTCCGTACTAGCGATGAAATTACATCCAGGTTATTGGCTGCTGGCGTCACTCACGTTCTCGTTAATAACGAAGAGCTGAGACGTTTCATTGACCAGTATGCTCGTCCCCAGCAACTGCGTGAACGTGGCATTTCCGATGCGATGCGCGAGTTTGCTCTCATTCGCGATCCTGAGGATCTCTATCCGCCCTTTTATCTTTCGCCCGATTGGAGACGTTTGCGTCAACCTGTAATAGGGTGGTTGCGCCAGCTTAAATCTCGGGCTCTTGTGGTGCGCGGCCATCCATCGGCTCCCATTTACCTTGCGTCCCTCCGAGATTCGAAATAATTTTCGTTTCAGGTTCGCCGGTCGCAAGCATGCCGTGGCCTCGCATTGCGGAGGCGACGCAGCGATCATTTTGTAGCGAACGAGAAGGAGAAAGTCATGTTTATCACTACCACCGCGACCCTCGATGGTAAGAGAATAGTAGATTATCGCGGTATCGTTGTCGGCGACGTGATTTTCGGCGCAAACGTCTTCCGCGACTTTTTCGCATCTATTCGCGATGTTGTGGGTGGTCGTGTGACATCCTACGAAAAGGTTTTCGGCGATGCTCGAGAGCAAGCCATTGCAGAAATGGTAAAAAAGGCTGAAGCGCTCGGAGCCAACGCTGTCGTCGGCGTTGATATCGACTACGAGGTCATCGGCCAAAAAGGTTCCATGTTGCTGGTGACCGCTGCCGGAACTGCTGTCGTGGTGCAAGACGAATAGCGCATCGGTTGAGCTTGCGCCGAGCACCGGGTCCTGCGCGAATTGTCCCTTCCCGGATAGGTCAACCACCCGAGTCGACTATTCGTCTAATTCCATAGCATGACACCGAGGAGAATACCTCGAAGATGCCTCGAAAAGGGCAGGACTATGGCCATGTGCAAAAGACGGGCATTTACGTTAATCGAACTCCTAATCGTTATCGCGATTATCTCCATTCTTTCCGCGATCGCATTGAACAACTACCTCGAAAGTCAAACACGCGCCAAGGTTGCTGCATGCAAAAATGATATGCGCGTACTCGTAACTGGGCTGGAAGCCTATGCCACCGATTGGCACAAGTACCCATCGAGTCACGGAGTTGGCATTTACCACAATCCCAGTCAGCTCATTTCGCCCATCAGCGTCCGCCTGATTCCCCTTACCACGCCCGTTGTGTACATCAGCCGGATTCCCCGAGATTCGTTTCCCGCAAAAGAAGGATGGGGATTGCCGTCGGCCGATCTTTACGATACTTTCGACTATCTTGATGCGGCTGCCGTGTCACACAGGGGCTCGGGATTGACATCCGGTGCTTTCTATCGTTTGTCCAGCGCAGGCCCCGATCTCTATCAGGCGTTTGGTGGGCGAACCGTCTCGGTTTCCGACTACGAGTGTAATGAAAAAGGCGTTGATTACGATCCAACAAATGGCACGCGCAGCGTAGGCGACATCGTACGGGTCGGCCCCATGGATACCGAACATGGTGATCCGCGTGATCAATCCAATCCAAACCGCCCAGGTATTCTTCGCGCTCCTGCCTATCTTGAGCAATTCCGCTGACTCTTGTTGGCTGTCTGCTGACAGGGGGAATTTGATGAATCTACGCAAGCTGAAGAAGGTGCTGTCGTCGGGAAGCTACCCGAGGAGGCGACCTTAGCTCTGGTAATGCTTTGATGCGTCAAACGCAGGCGCGTACGAATGTGCAGGCCAGCTAGGAACAAAGAGAAACTGGTGGAGGCAAGGGGATTCGAACCCCTGACCCTCAGACTGCCAGCCTGATGCTCTCCCAACTGAGCTATGCCCCCACCTTGAGGTGGATGAACCAACTCATTCATACCAATGAATTGGCTGCGAATTTGCCCTACAGGCAAACGAACCGATTATTCCAGATAAGGGGCAGGGGGCTCTCTGCTCCGTGGTATGGGACGTCTCCATTTCAATACTAATGCTTAGCTAACTCGCCCCACGGCATGAAGCAAAACAGCGCTTCTTAATTGGCCCAAAGCGGCGGTTTCGTTCCTCTTCGCTTCGTTGATTTGCAGCAAACAATCCTTCGCGACTCAGACGCGCCGTAGCTGAATATTCTTCGGGCGCAGATCCTGAGCCCAGCACGGGCCAAGATCGGAAAAGTCTCTCGGTGTTTGCTCATTTCTCTGTTGTCATTTTGGGTAACTCGAACCAATAAGTGATCAGACGCGGCAGGTGTGCCGCGCTCGGCAATCTCTGTATGCGGCGAAACAGTGGCAGACGAGACCGCGAGCTGGTATATTGAAGGGGCGGTACACGAAGGCGGCCCGGTGTTAAAGGCGTACATTCGTGATGAACCGCTGCGTGTTGGCCGTCAACAGGGGTTGGATTTGGTTTTGCGCGACGACAGCGTTTCGCGCCTGCATGCCAAGCTTTTCGTACGCGACGGACAACTCTGGGTTTGCGATTGCGGAAGTAGCAATGGAACGTACGTCAATAGGCGGCGCATCGAAGGCGAGATTGTTCTTCACGCGGGTGACGTTGTCCATTTCGCTGCGTGCGAATTTGTGGTAGGCCACGCCGATTTATCGGAATCTGTCTCGTCAATGGAAACACGTGCGATCAGCGGCGTCTTGCCCGAATCCTATCCCATTGCGGCAACCCAGCTTTTGGAGTTGATCCGAACGGAGCAGGTCCGTTCTGTGTATGAGCCCATCGTCGACGCCCACTCTCGGCAGGTGTGGGCTTTCGAGGCGTTGGGACGTGGGGCGATGGCCTCGATGCCTGAATCTCCGCTGGAGCTATTCGCTCTTGCGAAGCCGCTTGCTCTGGAGTTCGAGCTGAGCCGGGTGTTTAGACGGGCAGCGGTTCGCCAGTGCCCTTCGCCCCTGCCGCCGGGGGGCTTGTTCCTCAACATTCATCCTTCCGAGATGGACGACATAGCGAGCTTAGCAGCATCGCTCAAGGCGTTGCAGCATGAGTTTCCCGCGCCCTCACTCGTCCTGGAGCTACCCGAAATGCTCATCGCAAACGAACGAGCGTTGGCAAATCTGCGGCGTAAACTGAGAGAGATCGGGGTGGGATTGGCCTACGACGACTTTGGTGCAGGTCAGGCACGGCTCGTGGAGTTGGCTCGCGTCCCTCCCGATTTTGTGAAATTCGATAAAAAATTAATAAGTGGTCTCGCTGCGGGCGACCAACGGGTTACGGACATCATATTGATGCACCTCCGGTACTGTCACGATGTTGGCATCCGCTGTATTGCTGAAGGG
>JANZZJ010000035.1 GCA_026419455.1 Candidatus Sumerlaeaceae bacterium
AGATGTGTATAAGAGACAGAGCCAGAAGACCTAATGCGTAGAAAATCATGCCGGCCACAGCAGCGCCTGCAGCCAGGAAGGTTCGCTTTGGCCAAACACGCAACTCAGGCATGACGGGTTGCGAAACGGCACGCATGTCGCTGCCAACAGGCAACCCTTCGCCGTTCCATGAAACCTCGGCAGCAGCGACGGCATGGTAAATATCCAATGCCCGATGTAACTGGTGCAGTTCTGCCATTTTCATTTCTTGCAGTCGAAGGACACTTGCGAGTTCCCGCTGCGTTTCGGACATGGCTTTTTGTGCAAACTGAAGATTGTCTTGGATCCGAGCGATAGTGGCGGAAAGAACTTGTTCTTCTTTCATAAGCTGCGAGACAGACACCGTTGAGTCGGTTGCTAGCCCGGCCCGCGCTCGCTCCAGTTCCAGTTGGATGCGAGCATAGCGCGCCAGCATTCCTTCCGGTTTGGGAAGCGGCTGGTTGATCGTTACCTGAAGGTTACTTGCGTTTCTATCTATTGCAACATTGCGCGGTTCGCGTGCCTCAGGTAAATCTGAGGGGGCAAGCACATCAAGAAGTTCGGCATAGGTTTTGCGGTCGCGCGCGAGCCGCCCTTCGAGTTCCGCTCTTTGCTGGTCTAAGCGGCGGAGAGAGGCCTCCAAGGAATCTTGTTGCTTTGCCATCGCTTCGGCACGGAGTTTTGCTTCCTGAAGGGAGATATTGCCATACTTCTTAACAAGATTACGCACCCAGGAATCCGCGAGGAACTTTGTCTGTTCTCGCCCCCGAAACCTGACCTTTAGCTCCAGGACCGGCGAAATTTCTTTTTTCACCGTCGTGTCTTGGAGCACTTCCGCTTTAACGTCGAACTGCTTTACGAACTTCTCGAAATCTCCCGGTTTTGTGCCATATTTTGTCACGTACTCATCGTAGACAGCACGGAGAAGCTCGGGGTTCTTAGCCAGACTCACTACGCTGTTAGGATTGATGGGAGGTATATCAAAAATCTCCATGCGGCTTACGTAAATCGCAGCTTTCGCTTCGAACTCTTCAGGAACGAACCACATGGCGCCGTAGGTGAGAATGCCCACGACCAGAGCAACGCCAACTAGATACCAGCGATGTTGCCAAAGCACGAGGAGGTGTTTTTTCCCACGAACGTTGGTTTTGTCACTATCTCTGAGAGATTGACTTGTTCGTTCAATAGCCATGGTGGGACAGACACAATAGCCTAGGCGCAACGATGTCAATTGCGAAGCACTTTGGGGCCACGTGAAAGTATTCGGATAGTTGACAATGTTACCTGAAATTGACGAGCATTATTGGATATGCCGGAACTGAAACCCTTACCAATCGCAACTTTACTGCGTCGCTTAATCCGCGAACATGAGAAACAACAGAAAATTTTTGATTTGCCGGCGACTAAATTCTGGCGCGGCTGCGAGGATCTATCCCTTGGAGTGACAGCCCACGGTAAAACCGCAGGAACCCCTTTCGGTCCTGCTGCAGGTCCGCACACTCAAATGGCACAAAACATTGTGCTTAGTTGGCTGGCCGGCGCGAGAATCATCGAACTCAAGACTGTTCAGATTAATGATCGCCTGACTATTCCGCGACCATGTATCGACGCGGCTAACGTCTGCTACAATGTTGAGTTCAGTCAGGAACTTCGTCTGGAGGAATCCCTGGAAGAGTATGTCAAAGCGTGGATGCTCATACGCATTGTGGAGGAGCTGGGCATTCTTGGCACGACGAAACGGGCAAAATCGTCCGCGCCTACGGTCTCTCCGCACTTCTACGACTGCATTTTCGATCTGTCGTGCGGCTATTCGCTGGAAGGCATCGCGAGTCCGCGCATGCACTGGTTCATACGCGCGATGAAAAACGCTGAGCAGGAGATTGAACGTCTTCGTCAACAGATTCCTAACGAATTTAAGTCACTGCGAGACCTGGATTTTGATCCCAACATAGTTTCCACTGCTACACTTTCGACATTCCACGGTTGTCCCCCCGATGAGATCGAAGGCATCGTGGAGCATCTGCTGCGCGAGCACGGACTCCACGTTGTGATTAAGATGAACCCTACGATGCTTGGCCGGGCAAGGGTTGAGGAGCTGCTCAACGACGTGCTGGGCTACAGCGACATTCAAGTAAACCCCGCTGCGTTTGAGTCCGGCCTTCAGTTTGACGAAGCCTTGGGATTGGTGCGTCGGCTGCGCAAGCTAGGTCGCAGCCTTGGCTTGGTGGTTGGGGTGAAGTTTTCTAACACACTTGAAGTTATCAATCACCGTAGTTTCCTTCCGAAAACCGAAAAGGTCATGTATCTGAGCGGTCCACCGCTTTACCCTATCGCCTTGGAATTGGCCAATAGGTTTGCAGAAGCTTACCGGGCATCAGCTGAGGAAGCTTGGGACAAGGAGTTACCTATTTCGTTTTCCGCTGGCGTGGACCGGCACAATTTCGCCGCATGTGTGGCAGCAGGGATGGTACCGGTAACGGTATGCACCGACATGTTAAAGCCAGGTGGCTACTCTCGTGCCCATGACTATTTGCAAAGCCTGGCCTCCGATATGAGAGAATGTGGTGTGTTGACCGTGGATGAGTACATCGTTCGAAAAGCACAGGGAAGTGGATGTTCTGCGCGCGATGCTATGTGGGCTAATTTGCGACGAGCTTGGGAAGACGCTCTGCAGGATACCCGCTACACGAAAGCGAAGAACTCCCTTGTTCCCAAACGCATCAATTCGCAACTGTGGCTCTTCGACTGCATAACCTGTGACAAATGTATCCCCGTTTGCCCCAATGACGCAAATTTCGTCTACCGCGTGCAGGTGCAAAACCCCCGACCATGCACGGTGTACGAGATTTGTGGAAATGCACTCATTCCCGTCAGAAATGAAAACTTTGAGTTAAAAAAAGAGCGTCAGATTGCCAATTTTGGCCCGTTTTGCAATGAGTGTGGAAATTGTGACACGTTCTGCCCAGAGTATGGTGGGCCTTATGTTGAAAAACCAACGTTCTTTGCCACTGTCGAGGACTGGGAAAACTCGCGCCGCTACGACGGGTTTGTGATCACACATGGAGAGACTGAGGACAGTATCGTGGGACGCATAAAGGGAGTCGAGTACTCGCTCACAATAGCCACCGGTGGTTTGGCCAAAACTGGCTGGCACATCTTCGAGACTCCTGAGGGGAAGTTTGCCATAGCCTCCGAGACCCTTGAGCCGCGTGTCATGGAGCTTCGGCGCCCGCATGGCATTTTGGATATCGGAATCTACCTCACTCTTCTCGCGCTGCTTCGTGGAGTGCTCTACGGCAAAGAAGTCAACTACGTGAATGCAGCGTATGCAGATCTGATATAAATAATTAACATGATACCAGTCTTGGAGGGGGAACACGCGATGGGGGAGATTGCACTACTGACGGAACAGGTCTTTGCACCCGACGGACCGCTCGCAAAACATTGGGGAGAATTCTTCCGCCGGCGGGGAGGGCAAGTTCGGATGGCGCGAGAAGTTGCTCGCACCTTTGAAGAGGGCGGTATTACCGTTGTTGAGGCCGGGACGGGCGTGGGAAAGTCCTTCGCTTACCTTGTCCCTGCCTTCGCTCTATTAGCCACAAACCGAACAACACGACTTGTCGTTGCTACTAATAAGATAAATTTACAACATCAATTGCTGGAGAAAGACCTGCCCACTCTGTCTAAAGCGCTCGACTTACACGTAGCTTACTGCCTTTTGAAAGGGCGCTCGAATTATTTAAGCCGACGGCGCTTGGCCACCGCGTGGCGCCGTAGCTCGCAAGAGCTTTTTCCCGAGGAGTTAGAAGCCTTTCGCCTTTTGAGCGATTGGGCGCAGAAAACGCAAATCGGCGACAGGGCCGAATTTGAAGCATACTTGCAGGGCCTTATCAAGAAGGGCAATATATCAGAGAAAATGGAATCGCGCGCACTTACGCTGTGGAGCGAAGTGCAAAGCGACCGCTACGATTGTTTGAGGAAACGCTGCCCCGCGGTAGAAAAGTGCTTTCTTTATGGAGCCAAATCTTCAGCCGAGGCCAGTCAGATTGTGGTGACGAATCACCACCTATTGGCACTTGATGCACTACTCGAAGAGGCAAATGAAAAGAGTGAACTTCTGCCAGCTCACGACTACCTCGTTATAGATGAGGCTCATAGTTTGGTGGAGAGTGTGACCTCGTGTCTCACCCGAGAAGTCGCGCTCAAATCTTTCCAACGCCCAGTGACGCGACTGCTAGGACGCTCGGTCGGCGGGCAGGGAACAGGCGTTTTATGGGAGTTTTTAGATGCTCTACGCTCCGACTGGGGATGCTCCAAACTGGCGAAAGTGCTGGACGATGCCTTGGCTGAAAAACTTAAGCGCACCTATGAACTTGTTCAACATTGTTTCACTCGCCTGGAGAAATACCTGACAAAGACCCAAGAAGCTTCTCTTCCGATGAAGATTGAAATCGGTTATTATACGCCTTTGCTCCCTCACGCCGGCAAAAGGCCGAAATGGGCAGATAACCCTGATTTTGTTGAACTTCAGGAGCTTGTACCCATTGGCGAAGAATTAGAACGCTGCTTTCGATCCGTGGAACAAATCGATTTCTCTCCAAAACCGCCCCTGGAAGACCTTGCGTGCCGGTTTACGGCTATGTTGCACCTCATAATCGAGAACCTGCAGACCCTGCGCGATTTTGCAGATTTGAGGAATCGCAAGCTCAGTCGTTGGTTCCTAACCAGTAAGGATCCCGACATCAACGAGCCTGGCGAAACAACGCTCGTTGTGGCCCCAATAGAAGTTGGCGAGTTCATACGGCCGCTCCTGCAGAAATACAAGGCTGTCATACTTACCTCAGCCACGATGAGTACCGCCGGTAATTTTTCCTATATTCTCCGTGACTGGGGACTGGGCAAAAGTGATGAAGATGAAAGTGAGCTCACTACACTGAGTGTTGAGTCGCCTTTTGATTATCAACGGAACTGTATTTTGGCGATTCCGAAAGATTTGCCCACTGGGGATAGGCAGGCCAGTGCAGATGGCGAGATTGATCGCAGCTACGTCGAAGCTGCCTGCGTTTTTTTGGAGAGTCTCCTGGACATTACCGCGGGCCGGACCTTGATTCTGTTCACTTCATGGGCAGCCCTAAACACATTCTGGGATCAGCTCGGGCCCCGACTGAAGAATGCCGGCTTTACCCCTCTTCGCCAGCAAGCGAAGGGGAAAAAGCTTGTGCTGACACAACAGTTTAAGCACGCCGAGCGCGCTGTTCTTTTTGCGACAGCCTCCTTCTGGGAAGGAATAGACATACCTGGCGAGCAGCTTAGCTGCGTTGTGATTGAAAAACTGCCGTTTCCGGTCCCCGACACACCTCTGCTGAAAGATAGGATCAAAGCGCGCGGAGGAAATGGCTTTTGGGATTTTCAACTTCCCGTAATGATAAACCGTCTGCGTCAGGGATTTGGCAGGCTTATTCGGACAGAAACCGATCGCGGGGCTGTCGTCGTGTTGGACGCTCGACTTGCGGTTGCGCGGTACGCAGCATTGGTACGCGAAAGCTTGCCGCCAGCTCGGTTGATTTGCGGATCCCGTGAAAAAATACTCCGCGAACTCCGAGAGTTTTTCCTCATCAGCCGATGATTTTGGTATTAAGCCATCCCCAGCGAAGTTATAGACCCCTTCGTGAATAAAAATGGAATTCTGGGCGCACTATCGCGCAATGGAATTCTGGGCGCACTATCAGCATCAGAAAGTTTGCATGAGGGGTGTTCCCCTTTGGGGTAACCCTCGATGATCTAACTAATAGGGTTAGTTGTGGCTACGACGAAAACAGAGAAAAAGAAAAATCAGGGCGCAGCAAAGAGAAAAACTGCAACAACTACAGGGGCATCACGGCGCCCTTTGCGGGAGACGACAAAAACAGCACCAATCAAAAAGGCCGTGTCGGGAAATGGCCAGGGTAAATCGCTTGTGATTGTAGAATCGCCAGCGAAAGCAAAGACACTGGGGAAATATCTTGGCGACGATTTCCGTGTTCAAGCGTCGGTCGGACACGTGAAAGACCTGCCAGAAAAGTCTTTGGGGGTGGACATTAAGCAAGATTTTCGTCCCCATTATGTCACACTTCCAGGCAAGACGAAGATCCTCGAACAGATCCGGAAGGATGCAGCACACGCTAAACAAGTCTTTCTCGCACCCGACCCCGATCGCGAAGGCGAAGCCATAGCATGGCACATTGCGGAGGACCTGCGCGAACATGGCGTAAAAGGAGAAATCCTGCGTGCCACATTCAACGAGATCACCAAACGTGCTGTGCTGGAGGGGCTTGCTCACCCGCGAGAGCTCGATCGCAACCTTTACGAAGCTCAACAGGCAAGGCGAATTCTGGATCGGCTTGTCGGCTACACGATCAGTCCCCTGCTCGGCAAAAAAGTACTTCGAGGACTCAGCGCAGGACGTGTGCAATCGGTAGCAGTTCGACTTATTGTGGAGCGGGAGCGGGAAATCCGCGGGTTTGTGCCACAGGAATACTGGATGGTACAGGCCAAGTGTCAGGCAGGTAGCTCTGCGCCTTTCGTTATGAGTCTCACCTCCATAGACGGCGAGAAACGGAAAATAGAAACCGAAGCCGAGGCGCGCGAAATACTCTGTCGACTCGGAGCTACCGAGATAAACCAGAGCACTCAAGACTCCGACAGTGGCGCTACTGGTGGAGAGAAACGTATTGTCCTCAATGCTGAACTCAAAACTCGCTGGAAAATCAGTAACGTTGAACGCAAAGAGGTCAGGCGACGGCCGCCGGCTCCGTTCATCACTAGCACACTGCAGCAAGAAGCTGCGCGTAAACTTGGCATGACCGCACGCCAAACAATGAGAGTGGCTCAACAATTGTACGAAGGCGTCGAGCTGGGCGAGCTAGGGGTGACGGGTCTCATCACGTATATGCGCACCGACTCCACCCGGGTGGCTTCAGAAGCGTTGCAAGCCGTGCGGAACTTCATCGCCGAAAATTTTGGTGCCGAGTATGTTCCTGCTCAGCCCAATTCGTTTGAAAAGAAAAAGGACGCGCAGGATGCGCACGAGGCGATTCGCCCCACGGACTTATCGCTGACGCCTGAGCGTGTGGCACCATTTCTCGATAAGCAGCAAAAACGTTTATACGAGCTCATCTGGCATCGGTTTGTCGCATCTCAGATGGCTGATGCAGTGCTGGATCAGACACGCATTGAGTGCGAACCTGTGAAGGGCCTACACTTTTCGTCAACGGGAAGCACCGTCAAATTCGCCGGATTTCTCGCTACCTATGTTGAGGGTAAGGATGATGGAGAAAATGGTCAAAACGGCGAAGCTCGCCTCCCTGCGCTACAGGTGGGCGACGATGTTGATGTGACGCTTGTTGAAGCTTTACAAAAGTTTACTCAGCCTCCTCCGCGATTTACAGAAGCGACACTCGTCAAGGAATTGGAACGGCTCGGCATTGGGCGTCCCTCCACTTATGCCACCATTGTTTCAACGATTCAGGATCGCAAGTACGTGGAGAAGGACAGTTCGAAGCGTTTTCGCCCCACAGAAATGGGCGAGCTTGTTACCGACCTGCTCATAGAGCATTTCCCTGATATCATGGACGTGCAGTTCACCGCCAAGATGGAGGAAGAGCTGGATGAAGTAGAAACCGGCCAGAAGAACTGGCTCGAGGTATTACGCGAATTTTACGCACGCTTCGCTAAGCAACTTGAAGCAGCGAAGCTACTGATGCGCGACGTCAAACGTGAAGCGGAGGAAACAGATATTCTCTGCGACAAATGCGGCCAAGCGAATATGGTCATCAAACTAGGACGAAATGGGAGATTTTTAGCTTGCCCGCGTTATCCGGAATGCAAAAACACGCGGAACGTAGAAGTGCAGGGTCAGGGGGCCGCAGCCCCTCCGGAAGTTGCGGATGAACAGTGCCCCACTTGCGGCAAGCCTATGGTCGTTCGCACGGGACGTTTCGGACGTTTCCTTGCCTGCTCGGGTTATCCCGAATGTAAAACTTCTAAACCTCTTTCCACGGGAGTGAAATGTCCCGAGTGTGGCTCTGGCGAGTTGGTGGAAGCCCTGGCAATTAAAACGAAGCGGACATACTGGCGCTGTTCTAACCGGGAGTGCAAATTTGTGCTTTTTTCCCGACCGGTGGCACAATCGTGCCCCAATTGCTCTCAGTCTTTTCTTGTTGAACACCTCCGCGGAGCGAAGCGTTGGTTGGCGTGCCCCAAGTGTCATTACCGCACAGGGGACGAAAAGGATATGTCTGAACTCGAAGCCGGAACGCCTTTTGGCCCAGAACCTGAGTCGCCAGCTTAGAGTAGACAGCGCCTTTCGACTGCGAGACGGAAGGGAACGAAATTATTTTGTAGTTGAACTGCGAGTCTGTTTCTCTCAGCAGCTTGCGCGAATTCGACGAAAAACTTCAAAAGGCGAAAGCGTTATGAACAAGTGCGACCGCAACGTTTGGCTCCAAGGTGGGAACTCGGTATGCTGCCGCGAAGACAAACCACTTCCTCGCCCTTACCGTATCGTACTGCTGGGCGCACCGGGGGTGGGCAAAGGAACGCAGGCCGAGATGCTGAGCGAGCGTCTTCAGGCGTGCCAGCTTTCCACTGGCGATATTTTTCGCGCTGCGAAGGCTGCCGACCCTGCTACACTTACGCCCGCAATGCGCGACGCCCTGGGCTACATGCAGCGAGGCGAACTGGTTCCCGATGATACCGTCATCGCACTTGTCAAGGAGCGCATGACCTGTTTACAGTGCCCTTATGGCTTTCTCTTGGACGGTTTCCCACGGACCGTTCATCAGGCCGAGGCACTTGATGAGATGCTTCAGCAGGTGAATCTTCGTCTGGACTGCGTCCTCAATTACGAATTGCCACTCGACGAAGTCGTCACGCGGCTCAGCGGGCGACGCACGTGCAGGGAGTGCAAGACGACTTACCATGTTATGACAAAGCCGCCGCGCAAAGCTAACATGTGTGACAAGTGCGGCGGGGAGCTGTATCAACGAGAGGATGATCGTCCCGAGTCCATTCGCGTGCGGCTTCAAGCTTACGAACAAAGCACCGCGCCACTCGTCGAATACTACTCGAAACACGGCTTACTGCGGTCCATTTCCGCTGCAGGAACGCCGCTAGAGGTGTTCGAGCGCACAATGGTAGTTCTAAACGAGCGTAGAATATAAACTGAACTCATTCCGCCCTTATTGTGGTAGGAGGAGGGATAATTTTCTCCCACAAGACAGCGAGACTGTTTTCGCGGAAATAGACGCTTACGCCGCGAAATTCGGTAACGCGGTAACGCGGTGCCAAGTAATCGAGCGCATCGCCCAATGAGCGACGCCAGATCGCACACACGACGTCTGGCTTTAGTTGGCCAAGGGAGTAGGCATAATCCCATTTGAGGTGGCCGGGGTAGAATTCGCGGTACGCAGGAAGCCCCAGCATGCCGCGATGGGCCGGGAGCCGTGCCACGTGGCGGTCACTCTTGCCGAGAAGATCTATGAACTCGCGGCGCAGAAAATAGGGGGCCGTCCCGGCATAGTCAATTGCCACACGTGCCCGTGGGGTGGTCACTTGGTCGAGCCATCGAGCCAAAGCTACATTGCGAATGTTGTCATCCTTGTAAGGAGGGGGATAAATAAGCATCGCCTGAGCAAGAGAGATTGTGCCATAGTGAGCGTTGGCATTGATTGCAAAGAGTATGAGAAAAGCTGCAGTCCAGCGAGTGCTCGCGGACGCGTTGGAACGTCGTCGTATGCAATCAACAAAAGCAACCAGCAAGACAAACGCTAACGGCATAGCTGGTGCAATAAAACGGTTTGCTCCCGTCACACGTTCCCACGCATCGCCCCCGACGTATATGGAATAAGCCGTAGAAACAGCAATGAAGGAGAGAGGCACATACCAGCAAGAGCGAAGCCTCGCACGTAAAAGTTGATCGAAGCGCCGTTGTCGCTCAAGTGAACCGGATTTGAGTGCCAGCGTAAGAAAAACTGTTGGCCACAACCAGTGAACCCAGAACACCGCCGCATGGAATGCTCCACGCGTGATACGCAACAATAGTGGAAATCCCGTCATCTTTAAATAGTAAGTATTCGGTAACCAATCTCCATAATATATCCTACGAAAGACCGTCCAACCGCCAAACACCAGGGCGAAAAGCAACAGCGAGTGTGCCAGAATAACTCGTTGATTTTTCAGACGAAAAAGTGCCAACACAGTGGCGAGGAGATGGAGAATGACCCCGTCCGGCCGTAACGCCATGGCTACGGTGGAGGGCGACATTAAAGCGAACGAGGGCCGGCTGCTGTGCTGACGTCTAAGCAGAAGCAAACACGAAATGCTTACGCATAAAGCGAGTGCACCTACTTCCATCCCCTGAAGGGCCCAGTTGTTGAGGGGGAAATACCAGCCAATGAGCGCCACGCAGGCCATCGCGCCAGGGGCAGACATCAAGCGACGGGCAATAAAAAAACAAACTATTAAGTTTACGACTAAACAGAGTTCTCCCAAACACTGGATGATGAGGCTTGTCTTCGACAGTGAAAGGGGTAGCAAGTGCACCGCCGCCATTACGAGACACCAGAGCGGATTGGTGCAGCCTTCGACTCTCTCTCGGTTCGGATTCCAAACCCAGCCGTCCCCGCGGGCCAAATTTAAAGCATATCGCATGGAAACCATCGCATCATCCACGAGGCAAAAGACGCGCTCGCCTTCCACGACGAAACTGGTTTTCCAAATAAACGCAGCAGCATAGGCAATATGCGCGGCAATGAAAGCTGCTAGCCACGCATACAGAAGCGCACTTTTACGACGCCCGAACTTGTGCTTGAATCTTTTACTCACCTGTTCCATGCGGTCATGGCATTCAGGGTAGAGACTGTGGTTCGAGTTTAAAGATGTTTTTTTAACGGTAAGGCTGGGTCGAGCAGTTTCAGAAAAGGCCCGACATCTTTTTTCACTCACGCAGTAGAAGGGTTATTATCATGGAAATACGCCAGCTCAAGAGCGAGGAACTCGAAAAGCTAGGGCTCCTTTATCGCAATGCGTACCGGATTGATGCCGCCACCGCTGCCCAGTGGCTACAAGCCATAAAGCCAGAACAGACGTACGTGCTGGCCGACAGCGAACGTGTTCTGAGTGCGATTCAGGTCCTGTCTCTTATACACATCTGACGCTGC
>JANZZJ010000040.1 GCA_026419455.1 Candidatus Sumerlaeaceae bacterium
CAACCCCGCCTGCGGGTGAGCTCGTCATGGCATCGTACGTCGTGCCTTCCAGCCAATATCCGTCACTAACGAGTAGTTCGACCTCCTTTCCATTGTCGCGTGGAAATTCCAAAAGAGCGACGCGAGAAATACGTGGGTGCGCCACAATTGCCTCCAGACTGAAATTCCCTGCGGGAATCCCCTGGTAAGCAAAGCGGCCTTGCTCGTCAGTACACGTGTAATAACTGAACCCGTTTCCATTGAGCCATACGCGAGTCCCGCTAAATTCAGCCGGTCGCTGTGTAGCTGATCGCACGACGCCTCGAATCTCCGAGCCGCCTTTTTCCAGCCGTACGACTACGTTCGGAGTGCCTGCACGTGCCTGAATGTTAGCGAGCTGGTATCCATCTTTGCGAACAAGAAACTGAAATGTACGTTTGGGGAGCAGCCCATCTACCACAAAATGCCCTGTGACTGTGCTGGTGGTCCAAACAGCAACATGTTTTTTTGATAATGAAATTTCTTCATCAGGGGATAACACGACCGGCCCAATTTCGGCGCCGCTGATTGGTGCTGCCGTGGCAGCGTCGAGAACGACCCCCTCGATCTTCTCCCCACGCTCAAGTGTGATCCCAATTCTGTCATACGGCTTCGGAATATCCACGAACGTGAAGCGGGCACGCCGGTACCCGGGTGCGTAGGCAATAATTGTCAGATCCTCGGTCGGCTCCACAGGAACAACGAAAGTGCCGTCGGCTTTGCTCAGTACAGTGGCTCTCGGCAAAAGATCTTGGGGAAGCTGGAATTCCGCACGAGACGGAACAAAATCTACTTGAGCATTAGGGATCGGCCGGTTGTCTGGCCCCACGATGACCCCAGTAAGTGGCGCTGCATGAATCAATGAGCTACTCAACAGCAGGATTGCGACAGCCGCGAAGGATTTTGCTTGAAATTGGCGAAAAAATTTTTCTACATGCACTCTTAGCATCGTGGAGAATCCTCTATGACGGCTTTGTGAACAGTGATGGAAAATTTTCGGGGTAAGGGCGAAAAGATTTTCAAGATAAGTTTGGTGAGTGGGGCGCTGGCGGTGGCTGTGGCTGTCGTCGTCGTATCACTTGCCCCTCGCCGTGCCCCGGATGCTAAATCTGTGCCGGGTGAGGGAGCTCAAAAAAAAGGTCAGCAGGCGCAAGTAGAGTCGAAGTCCACCTCAACGCTTGCGCGGCTGGATAATGTATTTTTCTTGCCCGAAGCAGATCCGGGGTATGCGAGCCGTCCTCGCCCCTCGTCTCGAAATCTTCCGGTTGCCAACGGAACGAGACGGATTGGCCCGCCAAAGGCTGTGACCTCAAAAGCCGAAGGAGAATTCATTAAGCCGCGTTGGTCTCCCGATGGGCTTGAACTTCTCTTCTCCAAACCCGGTTACAACGGTCTGTACGTCAAGGGCGTTGAAGGAGGAAGCCTCAAGGAGCTTTCGGATGCCTCCCACGTAGGCTACAAGTCCCAGTGGAATCCGGATGGAACCATTACCGCCGTGACCAACGAGGGCAAAGTACAAAAACTTAACCCCGACGGGACACCCGTCGAAGCGCCTTCCCCTCTCGAAGATACAAACTATGTGGGAGCCTTTACCCAGGATGATCGAGTATACTATCGTGGCGCGGCCGGCGAGCCAGCACGATTGGTGAGCGAGGGTGACGATCGCTTCTATGGTGGGGTAGTGAGTCCCGACGGCCGCTATATCGCGTATAATGGGCTCTACACAGGCCTCTACATCGCTCCCTTGGACGGATCAGGGCCTCCCATCTATTTGGGGGAGGGCCATTCACCAAGCTGGTTGCCGGATGGATCGGGTATTGTCTACAATGTATCCATAGACGACGGCCATCAGCTGCTCGCCAGCGATCTCTATCTAGCGTCGGTCGATGGAACAACTATTTCGAATCTTACGCAAACGCCGGACCAAATTGAAATCCATCCTAGCGTGAGCCCGGACGGTCAATGGGTTGCGTATGAGGTGGACGGAGTTATTTACATTGCACCAATATATTAGATGAGAAAGGAGGTGAAAGATGCGCCTTTCCAGGAGTGAACCAAGCTCTGTGGGGAAGGGAAGGCGACGGCGGGTACAGCCGATCAATGTGCCACACATTACACCGCGAACTGCCTCTTGAAGGAGGGGTATAGAGATGACGATTTACCGCAACCTCGCTATCGCTGCACTCTGTGCAGTTACGGCTCTTTCGTGGAGCCAAACCGCAAAAGTCTGTATTGACCCCGGGCATGGCGGGTCAGATCCTGGCGCTGTTGGCAATGGCCAGCAGGAAAAAACCAACGTGCTTAACACGGGCTTGAAGTTCAAAGCCTGGCTTGATAAGGACACGCAGGACTCCAACGGCGGTGGCTCATGGAACATAGTGATGACGCGCTCGACCGACGTTGATGTGTCGCTCCAAGGCCGCTGCGACATTGCCAACAACAACAATTGCAACCGCTTCATGAGCATCCACAACAATGCTGCGAGCGACACCTCCGCGAACGGCACAGAAACTTATTCATATACGGCTCCGAGTACAGGGTCCGATCTCCGCGATAAAATCCAGACGCGCATGATCGAGGCTTGGAATCGTACAAACCGCGGTTCCAAGACCGCTTCGTTTTACGTTCTGAGATACACTAACATGCCGTCTACCCTCTCCGAGCTTGCCTTCATCACTAACGCGGGTGATGCCGTGTACACGGGTGGTTCCTCGTGGCAGGATGTCGCCGGCAAAGCCCACATGTTCGCACTGCAGAACCACTATGGGCTTGCTGCCTACACCCCGCAAACAGCTCAAAGTTACATTGTGGATAACGGCAGCAGTGGGTTCTCTGCTTCGTCGAGCTGGTTTGCCAGCACCAGCGTCTCTGGTTACTACGGATCGAATTATCATGCGCGGGCGACAGAGGCAGTGAGTGATCCCGCTCAGTGGACAGCAAACATTCCTACCAGCGGAAGTTATCAGGTCTATGCCTGGTGGACAGCTGCTACGAACCGTGCTCCGAGTGCGCCATACATTCTCCCCAATGGCTCGACTGTTTATGTCAATCAGCAGGCTAACGGTGGCCAGTGGAATCTCCTTGGCACAGTATCGCTGTCAGCTGGTAACCAGACAACAAGACTGTCTTGCTGGACCACCAGCGGCTACTACGTCATTGCCGATGCTATCAGATACTACGGTCCAAATTGATTCCTGTCCTTTGTCCTTCCTGCGCGGGAGGGGGACCGCAGCGGTCCCTCTCCCGCGTTTCATTATCCCGTAAAACTTATGCACTTTTTGGCTCGGGTGTTTCGAGCAGACGATCGTGTGTTTACATGAAAAAGCTAGCGCCGTTAACAGACACAACAAAGGAGTTCTAAGCCGTGAGTATGGCGTGTTTCTCTTTGCGTTTGCTGAGCATGGTGGTGCCAATCTTTCTCACGTCGCTTGTAAGCGTGGGTTGGACATCGCAAACAACAACCAGTCTTGTCGAAGATGCGATGCGCTTTACTGCACGGAAAGATTTTCACCGAGCGACTCAGCTTTACGAACGCCTGCTCGATGTCGATCCCTATTCCGGCTTTCCCCTCTACGCGCGATTTTTAGCTCGTACCCGTCAAACGACGGGAATTGAGCTCTTACTGTCGCGTCCAGAGTTTTCCGCCATGCCTGTGCTGGTGCGCGCCCGCACACTGATGGCCCTTGGGGAGACCACAGCAGCAATCGCGCAATTGACGACGGCCACCACTCCGCAGGAAAGTTACGCGGCCTCGGTAGCCCTTTACAATCTCCTTCGTGAGGCTGGCAAAAACCACGAGGCTAACGAGGTGCTGAAAAAGGCACTTGCAGATAAAAACCTCGATTCCATTGAGCGTCTGGATCTTTTCACAAGGTATACTCGCCAGGCTACACCCTCTGAAACAGCTGATATCTTTGAACAGCTAGTCACCGACCTTCTCACTCATCGCCGCCTAGATTTTCCAGCAATGCGTCAGTTGGCGACCGACACTTTGGCTTCGTTTGATGGCAGACCCAGTTATGCAGAGTTTCGGCGAAATATTGCTGAACGAAGTACTCACAGCGCAATTGCCGCCTGGATTCACTCGCTCCAATTGCAACGTCGCGGCGATCAGGAATTAGCCAGAGCGGCGCTTGAGAAGGCTCTCGAAATCGCCCACATGACGACGGCGACCCGCGCTGTCGTTTTGGAAGAATTAGCACAGTTAGTTGCGACGGATACCGCGCGTGCTGAGACTCTCTATCGCGAGCTTCTGCCGCTTGCCCTTAATCCGGACCGCGTACGCCTGCGATTGGCGGGTGTCCTGTTCAAGGCAAAGCGCTATGACGATGCTTGTAGGCTGATTGGCGAAATTGACCGCACTTGCCTTGACGAAGCAGAAAAAAAGCTTGCGGCCAACATGCGCCTTACAGCTCTGGCGAAAGTAAAACCCGCTGCTGAAGTTGTGAAAGCTTTCGAAGAGGAGGCGCGGGGAAAGTCATATACCTACCTGCGTGAACTTGCGGAGGCCCCGTTTGCACTCCTTCCTGAGACCCAAGATCACCTTAAGTACCGAGAAGCGCTTCAGGCTCGGTTACGCGAGACAACTGCACCTCCAGAGCTCCTTGTGCTTATGATGAGTACAGAAAACCAATTGCGGTCCCAGGAAGCCGTTGTCGCGGCATTGGAGGCCTACACTCAGTACTTTCCTAAAGAGTATGAAGCCCTCAACGAATATGCTCTCGCCGCGAGCCAGCGCGCTTATTCTTTGGTAGTAGGGCCGCACGAAACGACGCCATCAGCTGAGCTCGTGAGCCAAGCTGTGGATAAGGCTGCCCGCGCGCTGTGGCAGGTCATCGCATCTAGACCCTATGCCAACCAACCTTATCTTCGTCTGATTGAACTCTACAGAGCTGCGGGTGACCCCAGCAAATCCCGTGGGGTGGCGCTATCCCTTCTCAAGCACACAAGTGTTACCGCAGAACAGGTTCACCTGGCTGCTTATCTACTCGACGAAACAGGCTATACCACCGATGCCATCGCAGTCTATCGCGACGCCATTGCCCGTGAGCCTAAGAATGGCCGATTTAAAATGAATCTCGCGAATGCCTTTCGCAAACTCGGGCGCTACCGGGAGGCCATGGATATTTACCGCGATCTTTTCTCTCATGGCTCCTATGGCCGCCAGCACCACGTTCATCAGCTCACCGAAGATGCTTACGACACTGCTGAAAAATTAGGCGAAACTGCGGAACTTCTCAAATTCTGGAGGGCGCTTGCCAACCGTGACGACGTCCCCCAGCGTGACGAGTTATTGATGCAAATTGGGTCTTTGCTCGTAGAGAAAAAACGCTACGCTGAGGGTCTGGAATTTCTCGACATTGCAGAAAAACTTTTTCCCCGCTTGACGGAGGAGATTGAAACGTTACGGGCCAAAGCCGCAGCTATGCAAGGCGACATCGAGAGTGCTAAAACTATCTATCTGAATCGCGCTAAGCGAACGGTCAGCGAGGAAGAGAGAATAGAAGTCCTTTTAGACCTTGGGCGTCTCTTTGCTGGGGCTGGTGCCTTTCGTGAAGCCATTGCCCACTGGGAGAAGGTCGCTTCTGATTTTTCAACCCACCCCAAAGCCGCACGGGGCTTATTGCTTGCTGCGCAAGCCGAGCTTGCACAAAATAACAAAACGCGGGCGCGGGAGCTCGTGTCACGCTATCTAAGCCGAGACCGCGGAGATTCGGACGGCGAGCGTGAAGCCCAAGAGCTGCTGGCAAAACTTTCGCAATGATTATCTTATCATCAAAATCACCCGTTGTTACATGGAACCCGCTCATATGGCCTGGGGCCTCAAGATGCAATCGAGTCCGTTTTTCGACGTTGCATTTCCTGCCTGTTTTCGGGCACACTCGGGCCGGATGCGTTACTTGACGGCAGTATTTATTGCTGGAAACTCGACATGAAAGGAGATGGAAAAATGAGACTCATGCTCATCCTCGTTGCCGCTGCTTTACTACTCGGTGGATGTTGTTACCGCCCTACGCCACGCCCGTGTCCTCCGGCACCGAGCTATGTGGCGCCGTCCTGTTCGCCATGTCAGGCTGTTGCGCCTGCAAAGAGCACTGCTGGTCCTGTCGAAAAATAGACAGGTCCGTGAATTTTTTCGTTGCGAAGTGTTTTATTGCGTCTAGGTTAGACGTAGTATTCATCGGGAAAGTTCCCGGAGAATGACTCATTTAGGTTAGGAGGATTTACCATGAAGAAGGCTGTTGCTGTTGCCCTTCTTGTTGCATGTGCCGTCGCTTTTAGTGGCTGCGCGAATCTGAAAGCCCGCACGGCCCCAAAAGCGCCTGCTGCAAAACCGGCGAAGGTCGCTTGCAAGACCGTCGAGAAGTAAGCAACGTCACTTACTTGACGTTCAGTGTGCCCCTTGTTGGAAAGTCCAGCAAGGGGCTCGTCTTTTTGCTTAGACCATCGTCTGTCGGCTAGGTTCCCGTGAAGCGAAGCTGATAACCAATAATTAGTTTTCCGAACAGAAACAATGAGCGCAGAATCTTTTCAGCGACGCTTGGAAGAACTTGTTGGGGCACCCTTAATTCTCCGTCTCAACTGCAATACTTCGCAAGTCCTTTCTGTCAAAACACCAGCAGGGTCCTCGTTGCCAATTGTGTCTGTCCACCGCGCATTCCTTCAGGCCGACGACAAAGTACTTCGTGCTGTTGCCCAATTCATTCGTCAGCCCACGCCCCATTGCCGTCGCGTCCTCCGTCAATTCATAGCTAGTATTCCCCATGAAGAATTTCGTCAGCCTGCGCGTCAGACCTTACGGCTGTGTTCTCGCGGGCGATATTACGATCTCGACCAAATCCTTCGCGACCTGATTAACACGTTTTTCAGTGCCGAACTCAGCGTGGCAATTACTTGGGGCAGGAACGGAAAGCCGTTGTGCCGCCGCCGGCGCCACATTCAGCTCGGATCCTACAATCATCATCAGCGCGTTATCCGCATTCACCCAATGCTCGACTCACCACATGTTCCCGAATACTTCGTGCGCTTTGTAGTGTACCATGAACTTCTTCATGCGAAGCTCGATTCTCAGCGCGATGCGAGCGGACGGCGCCAGTTGCACACCAGGACTTTTCGGTTACTCGAGCGCAGATTTCCTCACTATAAAGAGGCAGTGGCGTTCGAGCGAGAATTTCTGAAGTCGATCTAAGAAATCACGTTTCTGTGCTCGAACCATTCTTCTGAAACGTGAACGCAACGCTTGCGAACAAGTGTTCCCAAAAACAGCCGGAGCAACTCCATTCGCTCCTCGATTGGCATCTGAAAGTAGCGCAAGCGCTTCAGTTCGGACACCGTCACTCCTGAAAAATCCGTGGCATCGGCCCCGTGTAGCAGAAAAACAAATGGCGAAACGCCCGACAAGGCCAAGAGAGCCTCAACGAAATGAAAATAGCTGGGTCCAACCTGCAGGCACACGCTAGCTTGAAAAGGTAGCCTCAACCACGGACCAACCCCGACGGGAAGTTCCCAGATACACGCACCATCGTTCCCACATACTAGGAACGGCTTCAGGGGACGAAATCCATCGCCCAACAGGGGATATTGAGTCTTTTCCCGTTTGTTGCCCCTCACCAGCTTCGTGATTCGCGCGTCAAGAAACCGTAACACCCCCCCGAAAGGGCTTGGCATAAGTGACGAATCGTACAAATACCCCAATTGCGCCAACTTAGAGAGCAGGTTTATTGACCAGGCATAGCCCGGGGCCCGAAACCCTCGAAGGTTAACCCCCAACGCGTCCTCAGCCCAGCTATGTGTTCGGACGATTTCCTCTTCAATATGCTGCGCCTCAAGTTTGCGAAAACTAAGATTGTGGGACCACCCATGGTTAGCCAGGTGGTGCCCTCGCCGCAGGCACTCGCGCAACATCTCAACCTTGCTACCATGTTCCAGGTCCTTCCCACAGACAAACAGCGTTGCTCTAACCTTTAACTCATCAAATAGCGAGAGAAGCCGTGGCACTCCCTCCTCGTAAACGACGTGTTGATGCGTCCGGGGTATGTTTATACCATAACACTCGCCAATAGCCCAGACATCGTCGAGATCAACATGAACAAACAGCTCACCACGCGACAAATCGTCACTGGCCCCGAATTTTGAGCCTTCAAAAGGGGAGCGTCCCCCATCAGCGCTTTTCGGTTTCGACAACAACCACAGCTCCTGTTGCCCCTATAACGCGTGAAATAGCAGCCGTTGTTTGGTCATCATAATCTTGTTTTGTCTCGCTGTCCCCGTTTTTCTCCTGAGCACCTTCAAGGAATTCATTTCGCAGGACCTTTGCCTGCGTGGTTTCCTGCAGGCTCCGAATTTCCGTAGGGCTGACCGTAGTGGGCGGACGCAAGGGTTCCTCTGCAGTGGTTGGCCGTTCCCGCTCTAGCTCGGTAGATGAACGGGCCGTCGTTTCTCCAGCTTTATCTTGGCTAACAACTCTTGTACTGCGAGGCACCGCTCGCGTCACCGCGCTATCAGCAGAAGACAGTGGTGGAGTTTCTACCTTGCGGACATACTCCGTATAAGTTGTTCCGACGGTAACAGCTTTTAACGTGGTTCTGGTTGGAGTAGTTTGTGATTGCGCCGCTTTTGCCAATTGATCAAGAGACACTCGGCGTGCCCGGGCAACTGGTGTGGTTTCTGATTCGGGTTTCATGGGATACCGAGGGGGTTCGGGCGTCGACGACGTCGAAATCGCTTCCCGCCCTTCTTGCTCGCCACTGATAGTGACCGTGGTCTCATTTGCCTGCGGCGAAACGAGCTCGTCGGCAATTTCCGGTGACCTAGCGCTACGAGCGGGCTGATCTTTTGGTGTAGTGGATTCTTCCTCGGCGCGTTTAACCGGCTCACCCTCTTTCACGGTTGGGGATGATTCTTCAGTTACGCGTTTCGGCGGCACCTCTTCCGTACGCGCTCCTACTGAGCGTTTCACCCACAACCGACCGCTTGTCATTGGGCCTTGAATCGAAAAAAGCTTGGCGCTGGCCCCACGCTGGGGCGATTCAAGCTCTTTTTCGGGCGACAAGAGAATGGTGCGCTCAACGACGTTGAAAGGTCCGGGCACTACCCGGCCCTTCTCGTCAACGAGTTCCATTCGGATACGATGATAACCAGCTGCGAGATCGCGTAAATGCGCCGATTCTTGCCGGTAGGAGATGAACCGTTTACCGTCCACATAGTAGTAAACGCGATAACCGCGACGACTCAGCGGTGCTCCGGAAACCGCAAAATTCAGCAAAATATCTGCGCAATCTATACCGCGATACTCACCCTGGGGAAGTACGTACGTTAACAATGGTTCTCCTTGGGCTGGCCGGTTTTCGTGGTCGTGATATTCCACAGCAAAAGGCACAATGCACAATGTAGCCGGTATAATCTCGTGGTATGGATTCGCGGCATAAACCCGCAATGTATGAGTCCCAGGCGCCACATCGTGTAGCCGATGTGGCTTACTCAAGTCATACTTTACGGCAAATGGCTCGTTATCGAGCATGATGTGAATAGAATTGCAGCCAGGTCGGATGTCCAGGCCATCAGCTTCAATCCATACCAAGACGTCCGGACCGCGGAGCACTTCTTCAGGCTGTGGCGCACAAACACGAACACGATAGCTTCGCGTTCCCGCCCCTGCAAAAGATGCAAACATGACGACAAATAAACAAAAACAAAGGGTTAGCGCCTTGAAATCAAGCGTGCCTCTTATCGTCTTTCCTTGGTTCATGGATTTCCAATCGTTCCTAAATTTCCAGTTTTTCACCACGAGTTTGCGACTACGCCCGTGCTAGTTTGGCGTCAAAACAAATTCACATAGCGCCGAACGTTTTTGCCGAAGCCGAAGTAATTTCCGCTAGGCCCGTTAATCTCGGAGACTGTGAAAAAACGTCAAAGCGCGTCCGACCCTGAAAGAAAAGAGAAAACAATGTCGTCTCATATTAGTAGCCAAAATGCTCCTTTTTCGCCGACGGAAATCCAAGAGGTGCTCAGGCGCATCGAAGAACGCAATATTTGCCTAAAAGAAGCAGGTTTCGATTTTCGTGCGGCGATAGAAGCCATTCTGAGGGTAGCGCTGCCTTTACCGCAACCGATTCTGGAAATTGCAACTGGAAAGGGGCGCTTCCTTGCCGAGCTGGCCCGGCACGTTCACGATGTCGTCACGGTGGATTGTGACGCAAGGGAGCAGAGGATCGCAAGAATTCTCACCTATGCGCGGGGAGTCGCGGCTCGCATCAAGTTTCTTCAAGCCGACGCTGCGAAGCTTCCTTTCCCTGACCATGCTTTTAGCACGATACTGTCGATGAACACGTTTCATCACCTCCAATCACCCCAGGCCGTGCTTTTAGAAATGGCGCGCCTTGTGAAACCGCATGGAAAGGTTGTCATTTCGGACTTCAACGACGATGGCTACGCGGCAATGGAGCGATTGCATGCCAAAGACGGCATGGCTCATCCACGTGCAGTGCTCGATATGGAAGAGATTGCAACGTTTTGGCGCAGTTTGGGCTGGCGCGTACGGTGTGCTTCAGCACCCTGCCAACAACTCGTCATAGCGGAGGCACAGGGTGTGTAGTAATGAATTCACCTTCTCACGAGAAATGATTGCCAAAGGTCAGGCAAAACCAAGCCGTCGGTCACGAATGTAGGATGTGTGCGAGAGATCATTGAGAGAAATTGACATCATTCCGATAGAACAGCCCCACCGCTATTTACCCGTATGCGAGTAATTTGAGCAGAGATGCGCCGGGTGTGCCAGGCAAGCTAGTCACTACAAAAGTCAGACGTTTCGCCGCAGCGGTGAGAGTCAAATACCTTTACCCAAGCGACCATACCCGTTTGGCAATGGAACTGCCCGTCCCCTCAATTGCTAGTGATTTTAAATCATGTCAGTGAGCTGGCCCGCCTCTACGGTCCTTACTTTGCGGTGGGAGCTGCTACAGGTAGGTCTTTGATAGCGCGGAGGCACCCAGCTCCGCCGTCTGCAATGCTTTCTGGCTGCTTGAGACAATCGGACAGACTCATTTTCCCTTGTACCATGGCGCGAGCATGTGGGGCCACTTCATCCACAGGCTTAAAGCCAAGGTCGCCGCGGCGTACGTACGGCCTGTGCGTTGTAAGAGAGCTCATGGAACTGCAACCGGTAAGTCCCATCAAAACTAATCCCAGCACAAATCCAGCTTTAGTCATATTGAGAAGTTTCATCTTTTTCTGGCTTCCTGCGGACATTTTCACATCGAAAGAACCAAATGAAAACATCCGCTGCAACACTTTCCTTATACGTCACATGACACATTACTATGTGAAAGTGAATGTGGAGCTTTGGTAGGCCGTTCAAGGGGAGAACGTCCGCATCAAATTTGGCCATTGGCCGCGCCAGAGGATTGTTGGGCGACAAGGTGCTCGCCAATCGATACGCTCGAAGGAATCACCGTAATTTACGGAGAATGAGGCACGGCCATACCTGTGAGCACGTGCTCACCTACGGACACAGTCGTCGAACCCCCTTCGTAAAACAAATGCATGCCTCTTCCTTTTCTCAGCATTTCCTCATGTCACACTCCTATCGGCGTTTGTTGACAAAAAGTCGTGCCTCGACAAGAAGTTGAAGTCCTTCCCAGTGCTTTTACGTTGCGTCTCGAACCAGACAGTTGCGCAATCGGGTTCCGTATGGACGAGCGTGTTGATCCGTTGAAAAACCTTTTTCGTTTCGCAAGACACACGAGGGAGACCGCTTGCACGCCGAGCTCGCGACCTGAGGAGCCTGCTCTGCTGCAGCCAATTCAAATTACATGGGAATGGGCCATTGCCGTAATCACATTAGCCTTTGCAGTTTTTGTGAGATTTTATGGTCTCGCCGACAAGCCCTTGCATCACGACGAAAGTCTGTTTGCCTATTATTCATATTTCTTAGCCCAGGGCTATGGCTACCAGTACCAGCCAATTCTTCACGGTCCCATTCTGGAGCATGTCACAGCACTTATCTTTCTCTTGTTTGGCGACTCGGATTTCACGATGCGTTTGCCAGCTGCGGTGGGAAGTCTTGGCCTCTTCGCATGTCTGCTCGGGTGGAGGCGCTACTTGGGCTCAAGGGGCACATTCGTTAGCTTGATCCTACTCGCACTCTCCCCCTCTATCACCTATTATTCGCGATTCTTGCGAAACGACGCTCCTTATCTGGCCGCCACTTTTTGGTGTGCCTATGCTGTGTTACGCGCCTTCGAGACGGGGGAAAGGCGCTACTTTTGGCATGCCGGAATTGCCGCCACGATCATGTTTTGCATGATGGAAAGCTCTATCTTTTTCTTTGCGGCATGCGTGGCTTTTTTCGGTCTTGCCGTGGCAGTGGACCTTTTCCGCGCAAGGTTCGCTCCAGTTGCTGGACCGCGGGATTTTCCAGGACGTGCGGCGTTTTTTGCTCCTCTGGAGGTTTCACAGGCAGCAGCCACTACGTGGCGAAAGGATGTGCGCACACTGAGCATCAGCCTCGCGCTCGGCCTGGGGGGCGCACTTGTTGTTGCTTACCTTTATGTGCGTGTCCTGTCGGACTCTTTACCCATGCCCGGATGGACGCGCATGGACGATCTTTGGTCTCCGCCGCTATGGCAGCGTGTCTGGGAGGTGTACCCCTTAGCTGTTGCTGCTGTTGTTCCGATAGCTCTGCTCATGGGGGTGAACTGGCATGCGCCCCGCGGCGAAAGGGGCACTCTCTTCTACGTCTTGCACGTCTGCTGGCATCGCCGCTGGACTCTACTGGCAATAGGTGCTTTTGCTGTCGTCGCTTACGCTACTTTATTTACTACATATTTTACGCACACGGAAGGCCCTGACTTCTATGGCCAGACGGTTCGATGGACACCTTTACAAATTTACAAAAATACGTGGGATTACTGGTGGGATCAGCACCAGCAGCATCGTATCAAAGGGCCTTTTCATTATCACCTTCCTATCCTTTTCCTTTATGAGTGGCCCGCATTCGCGGCACTTGTCGCTGGTGGAGCTGCGGCTTTACGGTCGCGGGGCAAGTGGCTGCATCTTTGCGTTATTGTTGTCCCCCAACTGTGCCTTCTCGCGTATGCTTTGGCAGGCGGTTTTTCTCAGTGGGACTGGGAGACTATTGATCGTCGATGGCACGTAAGTCATCCGTTCCATTTTGCACTCGTGCTTTTCTACGTTCAGACGCTTCTTTACGTTTGCGGCGTCTTGATAGCGCGTCGGGCGATGGTCGAATCATTTCTCCTATTTTGGACCATCTCGAGCCTTTTTGCTTACTCTTATGCAGGCGAGAAAGTGCCATGGCTTTCAATTCACGTCGCAGGTCCGAGTATCCTGCTGGCAGGACTATATGTCGGCCGATGGGTGCAGCGACATCCACTCCGTTCCTTGCCTCTCTGGGTAAGGATGGCGGCAGCCCTTGTTTTGCTTTGGCAGTTTCGTTCTGTCTGCTTTGTGGCGTGGATTCATCCTGCAAGCCCGGCGGAGCGAATTGTGTATAATCACACCTCGCCCGATGTGGTGCAGGCTGTGCAGAAAATTGAGGAGCTTGCCCACGACTCGCAATTAGGCAAATCCATTCCCATGTTGGTGAAAGGCGAAATGGAATGGCCTCTCTACTGGTATCTGCGCCGCTACACCAACTGGGGCCCAACTGTCCAAGAGGACCCAGCGGAAACCAGTCGGCCGATCGTCCTTGTGAACTGGGAAAACGTTGCGGACTATCCGAACCTTGTCAGTGAGTATGAAGTGCAACGACTCAAAGTGCGCGAGTGGTGGGAGCCGCCGCTTTTGAATTTCGGTGCTCTTTGCGATATTTGGCGCCTTCTCACGCCCAGGGAAAGTCGCAGAAGTACTGAGAACGGCCAGCGCCTCGCCGAGAGCATCGAAGAATGGCGAAAACTGTGGCGCTACCTCATCTTCCGTGAAATATGGCTCGACCCCGTCATGCCAGCCTACTCGAATGGAGCAAATGAGTTTGCTTTCTGCGTAAGCAAGAAATTCCTCCAACAGATAACCACCTATAGCTGGCAGACC
>JANZZJ010000225.1 GCA_026419455.1 Candidatus Sumerlaeaceae bacterium
GCAGGCGAGTGGCGCAATTGGCAGCGCATCTGACTCTGGATCAGAGGGTTCTAGGTTCGAATCCTAGCTCGCCTGCCATTCACTTTTTGTATGCATGACCGGGCGACAAGAACCCTCATGGTACTGTGGGCGGGGACGAAACAACAAGAGAATCCGGTTGCCAACCTGATATTCACGACCTACGTTTATGGGTAAGAAAGTTGGCGCATGATGGCGTATCTTTACCCAAGCAAGGAACTCAACATAGGAGAGAAGCCATTCGAACTCAAAGGGCGAGTGGTAACTATTGGGCGTCACCCCAACAATGATATTTCTCTTCTGCTGGAGTCGGTTTCGCGGTTTCACGCGAAGCTGGAACTGGTGGGTTCGCATTGGCTCGTCACCGACCTCAACTCAAGCAACGGGACGTTTGTCAACGGTGAGCGTATAGCCTCGCCGCAAGTTCTGTCCGAGGGAGACGTGCTGACCTTAGGCCAGGCGGATCTTATTTTCTCCTTTCTTTCCCCCGAAGAACGTGCGCGGCAAGCAAGGGAAGCCACGACGCCAACTCCTCTTACATCGAGCGGGGTTAACCTTCTACCGGAGGGCGAGAGTGCAAGCACGATCCTGACAACACAGCGGAGTGTAGAGGCCACTCCTCTTCCGGCTCGCTTTCTCCCTGAGGTGGGAGTGGACATCGCTGCTTTGCGAAAAGCCAATGCACGCCTCCTTGCCCTTTATGAGCTCAATGAAATTATCAGAACAAGCTCAACTACGCAGGAGTTGCTCGAGCGCTCTATGGATTTGGTGTTTGAGTGCCTGCCTGCCGATCGCGGCGTGATCATGACCGTTGACGCACCTGGTGGTGCCTTGCAGCCGCAAGTTGTAAGGTTCCGAAATCCGAGTAGTTCGGGCGAATTGGCCATCAGCAAAACCATTGTGGATAAAGCCGTACGCGAGCAAGTGGCCATCCTGAGCCGGGATGCGAGCATTGATTCACGTTTCAAGGGAAGTGAGTCCATTATTGCGCACGACATTCGTTCCACCATGTGTGTGCCGATGGTATCGAAGCAAAATGTGCATGGAATCATCTTCCTCGACTGCAAAGAAAGCGTCCACTCATTTACAGAAGACGATTTAGCGTTTCTCGCCTCGCTGGCCAACGACTTAGCGATCTCAATAGAAAACGCTAGTCTGTTACGAGAGAGCATAAAAAATGAGCGGTTGGCTGCCGTCGGGCAGACGATTGCGGGGCTGGCTCACAACATTAAGAACATATTGCAGCTGGCTCGAGGCGGCATCGAGCTGTTAGATGCGGCAGTAGCAAATAAGTCATTCGACGATATTGAAACGTTCTGGCCAATCGTCAAGCGCGGCATTGAACGCATGCAGCAACTGACCCAGGAGATGCTTGATTACTCCCGGCAAACCAAACCGGAGCTTGTGGAGGCGTCCGTTAACGAAGTTGTGCTGGATACGGTACGCCTTTTCGAAAAGGACGCCGTGGAGGCACATGTCGAGATTGAATTGCAGCTGGCAGACAACATTCCACCGAGGCGCATTGACCCTAATGGTTTGTGCAAAAGTCTAATGAATCTGCTCACGAATGCTGTTGACGCATTTGAGGGAACAGGAGGGCGCATCGTTATTAGTACGTCGTTTGAAAACGACACTGTTTACCTGCGCGTAAGTGACAATGGCAAGGGGATTCCCCCTGATAAATTCCCGCGAATTTTTCAACCGTTCTTTACAACGAAAGGGTCGAAAGGGACGGGACTTGGCCTCTCGATGACAAAGAAATATATTGAAGACATGGGAGGAAAGATTGACGTTCAATCGCAGGTGGGACAGGGGACGACATTTACGATCAGTTTGCCGCCGCCGACCAAAGAGCTGTCTTTCGATGTGGGGGAAAAAACAACTCGACGTGACACTCCTCCCACGAAGTAACGCCCCCGTTGTGAAGGTACAACGATGGAGGCAAGCTTTCGTCGGGGATGTGTCTTTGCCTGTCTTAGAAACTATCCGAGGAAGTTGACACCGTCTCAATTGAGATCGAATAGATTTTCAGCGCGATCTTTTCGGCCACTGGACACGTAATCTCATCGACTTTGCTTACCCCCAGTATTACTGTGAGAGACTTCATTTCCACCTCAGCGTCGAATGACAACTCGACCACACCTTCTCCATCGAGTCTTCGTTGCACCTGCTCCTCCCCTATTCTCACCAAAACCTCGATCGAGCGGTCGAAATATTGGTCAGTATCTGGGCATTCGAAATCCGGTGATGCGTGAAGACGGAGAAGATAACGGCCGGGCATCAGCGCCACCTTGAGAGGGATGGTCGCATTTTCACGAGCTAACCATACGCACCTCCTTCCGTTCGGTTCAAACTCAAAGCTGGGATTATCGCGTATAAACTCGGGACCCCGGAATGCCTGATCGTATGGATGAAACAGAAAAAGCGTGGTGGAGGAGGGCTGATCGACGATGTTCAGTGTCTCTGGATCGTCGTACCACAAACGCAGATTAGCGATGTTGAGTTCTTGCGAAGCTGCCGCCAGATTGAGGCAATTTCGAAACAAGATCCTACTGCGCGAGAATTCCGTTAGTGCCCCCCGTAACGTGTACGGGTGAGCTTCTTTTGTTGGAAATTGATAATTTGCGAAATAGATAAATTGTTCTTTTGGAATTTCCGCCCATTTTTCGAAAAACTCCGCAGCGGAAACAGTTTGGCATTTGTGGCCGAGAAAATACGTGCTCATACGCACGGCATAGTCGGGAAGGGTGACAACAACTGCACCCTGGGGGGCATCGTTTTCGATCGCAGCTGCGACTTTGGCGTAAGGAGGATTGGTAGGCTTACGGGCCTCTTCGATGATGCCAGTCAACATGCCTACAAAGACAAGCAGAGAGCCCCCAAACTTAACAAGTGGGCGGCTATGGGCGAGTACATTGCCTACGAAGGCAAAAGCAACAGGAAGCACGAGCAATGGCGTGGTTAGTGCGTGAAAGCGAGTTCTCCCACTGAGACTCCAAAGAAATGGAAGAAGCACGCCGATCAGGGTTAACAACAGCGCGCTTTTGGCTATACCACCCGGCTTGCGGATAGTGTGCAGGAACGCCGGGAGAAGTGATAGGTAGAAAATCGCAAAAGCTGCGATCCACGCCCACGACAAAGTGACCGCCCCACCCAGAAAAAAAGTTTGAACCGGAACCAATAACAAGTCGGACCACAACGGCTTGGCTTCCTCCCAGCTGGCTTTTGTGGGCATAATCGCCAACCATGGAAGAGCAAGCACAACTATCCAGAAATGATGTAACAAGACCACCGCCACTGGAGGCAGCCGGTGCCATCGCAGACGCGGTGCAGTAGCACGAAGCCACCAAGTGCGCGCTAGATGCAGCACAAGAAAGGCAAACGCAACAAAGGCCGCTTCGCGATGAGCGTGCATTAAAACGAGGAGAGTGGCATCGTACGCTAGCCATAGTTTAAGTTTGTGTTCTTCCTTTAGTTTGAGGAAAAGAGCAAAAGCCACAAAGCTGGCAAGTCCCGCAATTACAAGAGGCTCCGCTTGCTGAGAATAGAAAATATGCAGGGGCGCCAACGCCGTAAACAGGCCAGCAAACAACGCGCTCAAGCCACCAGCGTAGTTTCGCAGAACAACATAAACGAGCACCGGAGTAACGCTTCCCAAGAGTAACGAGGGCAGGCGCATAAGCCATAGCGCGGAGCCGAAAGTGGTGATGGGTTTAAGCAAAAGATAGTATGCCAACGGACAGAGGTGGATATCTCGTGTGTGGAGGTAGTCTCCAATGGGAAGGAGTGCATCCAATGTGGCAATGATTTCACTGTAACTGGGCAGCTCACCGTGGCGAAAATTAAACGTCCTTGTCAGTACGGCGAGGAGGCCTATAAAAAATGCGACAGCGAAATGACGTGTGCGATACATCTTCGTTACTCCTATCCACGTCGTGTTGCCGTTGCTAGCAAATTTGTGGCATTATTGGATTGTGCTGGGAAAACGGATTAGGTTTACATGCGCTTGGCTGGAGCAGGTTTCGGTGGTAGCTGTGAATAAGCAATCTCGCCTCGCAGGGATAAGGATACTAGATATGTCGCATCGGCACATTTACGCACTCCGACTATTCTTGGCGCTAGTAGCAGTACTAGGGCCGAGTCAGGCAGTGCGGGCAGACCATGCCCTTACACAAGACGGCACTGGGATTTTTAACGTTTCCGTGGAACTCACCGCCACCACATGGAGTCGCCCTCTACGCGTGCGCTGGCAACCGGGGAGTTTCGAATACGATTACGACCGTCACCAGATTCTCCAAGCAAAGTCGGAGGGTTCCTCGCTATATTGGGTGGCTGACGTGGTGACGACCGAAAGTGTCATTGGCAAAGAAGAGGCACGTGCCCTCATGCGAGCTAGGCAATGGGACCGCTACATTCCGCCGCCGCCGCGCGTTGTAATTCTTCCGACTCCGACCCCAGTGCCTACAGCCGCGCCGACCACCGAAGTAATTATTGAGAGCTCGGAACTTGCCGATCAATCGCTGCCCGTGGCACAACGGCTTGAGAAGCAGCGGGAGATTTTTCTCAATCAGCAGCAAACCTTGGCGGAACAAATTCGGCTAGGTGATCGGATGCACATGATGACCGAGGAGAAGGGCAAAGAATTGCGCAAGAAGCTGCTCGAAAGGCAGCTGCGGATACTCAGGCGTTTCTTCCCTGCGGATAATGAACAGGTGCAACTTACGATTAGTGCGCTTGAGGACCAACTTCAGAAAGTCGAGGAAAAGGGAAAGTTTTCTTGGGAATTCTGAAAAATGAATGATTTGTCATGAGGGCGTGTAAAAGTGCGCGGGTTTTATGCGCCTGTGAGAAGAAATTATAAACCACGACAGCCGAAAAAAAGCAAAGAACGAACTGAACAAAGTATGGGCGAAAAAGGGATCGAATTACAAGGCACCGTAATCGAACCGTTGCCTAATTGTATGTTCCGCGTGGAGCTGGAGAACGGGATGAAAGTGCTTGCCCACATCTCCGGCAAAATGCGGATGAATTACATCCGGATTCTACCGGGTGACAAGGTGACGGTGGAACTTTCGCCATACGATCTGAATCGCGGGCGCATTATTTACCGGTTCAAGTAGAAGTCGAACCGACCTTATTCCTAACCTCAACAACAAGAATTATTAGGTAGACGTGAGATGAAAGTGCGACCATCAATAAAGCCTATCTGCAAGAAGTGCAAAATAATCCGACGCAAAGGCGTTATCCGCGTCATTTGCGAAAATCCCAAACACAAGCAACGGCAGGGTTAGGTAGCGGGCTTGATTTCACTCGTTTGCGTTCGGATTTTTCGCATTGATTTTTGTTAGAAAGTTTGTGGGGCACCTCCCCCAACAAAATGAAAAAAGGAGAAAAGGAGCCTGCGGCTCCGTGTAGGAGGCAACGCAGGTGACGAGAGGCGTATAATATGGCACGAATTGCCGGAGTGGATATTCCGAGAGACAAGCGTGTCGAGATCGCGCTGAC
>JANZZJ010000085.1 GCA_026419455.1 Candidatus Sumerlaeaceae bacterium
GGCATGAAAAAGAAGATAAGAATGGCAGCATAGCCGTGAATAAACGACGATTGAAAACGACGTCCCAACAGCTCAGGGAACGTGTGGACGCCCAAATTGTGGCTCATCGGACGCGTGCGTTTGCCGAAAAACAGAAACGCGATCACAATTCCTACGAGTATGTTCAGAAAAGTAAGCCACAGCAGACCTAGACCGAAAAGCGCTGCAGCGCCGCCAAATCCCACGATGGCTGAAGTGGAGATGAACGTGGATCCGTAACTGAGTGCCATAATGAGCGGATGCGTTTTGCGCCCTGCGACCAGAAAGTCCGCAGCTGTGTGGGTCTCGCGATATGCTTTGAACCCAAGGTAAACGGTAACGAGAAGATAAAGGAGAGTTGCGAGGGTCAGCTCAAGGATACTCCATCGGTCCATGGTCATCCCCCCCTAGCCGAGCGACTCATCAATTTTTTCTTCTTCTTGCTCCCACTGAATTTCTTCGGGAAGCGGCGCTGGCTCCTCGCCCTCTTTATTCCAGTTGAGCCAGCCATATACGATAGCAGCCAGTGTGACGAGGATTGTCAGCACATAAGCCAAGAACACCCACACGTCAGCAAATCCGAGCATGAGCAACTCCCTTTCCTACACTGAGATAGTGGTTTCCGGGGGTCAGCGACCCAGTTAGGGCGCATAACTAAGCACTTCTTAGAGAAGAGTCAAAAAGAAAAACATCGCCCGACGTGTGACGTTAGCTAAGCGGGAATGCGCAAGACAGTAAAGGCCCGCCGAGATGCGCAGTAGGAGCGGCAAACGATAATCGCCTAGGCACCGCCTCAGCGGCCGACAATGGAAGGGATGCTGTGGGACTGAGGTGTGTGCTACGCGCTGGCTTCAAGCGTACCAATAACTGAGGCAGATGACCCTGTTACTTTTAACAGGATGATATACGCGCTCAAGCGCAGACGCAAAGTTTATCGGATTTTCGATGGCGGAGCGGTTAAGAGAGTCACCACGATAGCTGTAAACGCGGCGATAGGCAGAGCAATGATCTGCGCATCGAGACCTGACCACGGCAAATCAAGTAGTGTGTCCCTTCCGATGAATGTGCGGCAGAGGCCTAAGCCAGTGGCACTTTTCTCCTGTACAAAAACGAGCCAAAACAAAGCGACAAGTGAACCAGCAAGCATACTCGCGAGAGCGGCGTGACGTCCCATGCGCGGCCAGAAGATAGCGCCTATATAGGCGGGAAGGAAAGTGGCCCCACACAGCCCAAAGAAGACAGCTGTGGCTTGCGCGATGATACTGCCAGGAAGCTTATAGGCAAGGATCACGGTGATGATAATGCTAGCGATGATGCCCAGACGGGTAAGAAGTACGGTTCGATGATGCCCCACCTCGGACAGGGCAAGGGTTTGTTCGCAAAGATCACGTCCAATCGCAGTCCCCATGGTATGGAACTGAGAAGACATGGTGGACATCGCCGCCGAAAGAAGGGTTAGGAGGAAGACGACAACAAACCAGCTGGGCATGAAGTTGGTGATAAAGTAAGGGATGATGGCATCGATGTTATTATTAGGAGCAGCAGCCAGGGCTACTTTGCCCATCGATTTCATGAAGTAGACGTTTGAGAGCGCCCCCACGATATAAGCGACACCTGCTGTCATGAAAATAAAAAAGCTGCCGGCCCCCACCCCACGGTTGAGCTCCCTGTTGGACTTGACCGTCATAAAACGAACTGCAAGCTGGGGCTGGGCCAGTACACCGATCCCTACTCCAAGGACGATGGTGGTCATCACCTGATACCACATTTTGGAGCCGAAGACTGGCATCGCAGTCCAGTTGACGATGCCCCCATTTTTAAACTTTTCCGGAATATACAGAGCTAAATCATTCAGGGCCTGGTGGGCGGGGAGAATACCGCCTAGACCTGCATAAACGCGAATCAGAAGAATCCCCATTCCGATCAGCATGATGCCGCCTTGAAAAGCGTCTGTGTACATCACACCTTTCAGTCCCCCCGCAATTACGTAGGCAGCAACAACGAGCGAGAAGATAGCGACGGCAACTTCGAACGAGATTTGAAAAGATTGTTCGATGAACCGAGCTCCACCAATGAGAACGGCAGCGGCGTACAACGGCATGAACAAGAAGATGAGAGCCGCAGCATAGGCGTGGATAAAGCGCGATTGGTAACGTCGCCCTAGCAACTCAGGAAACGTGTGGGCATTGAGCTCGTGACTAAGAGCACGTGTACGTTTGCCGAATACGAGAAAGGCAACAACAATGCCCAAGAGAATATTAAGAAAAGGCAACCAAAGCAAACTTAGCCCAAAAACTGCAGCTGCGCCGCCAAAACCCACAATGGCCGAGGTGGAAATAAAAGTGGAGCCATAACTGAGTGCCATGATGATGGGATGGGTTTTGCGTCCTGCCAGAAGGAAGTCGGTGGCTGTGCGACTACCGCGATATGCCCTGAGACCGAGGTAGAGCGTAATCAACAGATAAACGAGGGTGGCGATTGTAAGAATTCGGATATCAGGCTGCACCATTTTCTCTAAGCCTCACGAAACAGTCTCTCACTTCCCATCTCCCCGTTACAGTGCCCTTCTGTTGGTTAAGGCTTGGTTATCTCAGCCTTGCCAGCAAATGCGGGTTTATAACACTGCGTTGAGCTAGTGCACTATAGATGGAACGACCAGGGAGAATTAGCAGCAATCTTCGGCCGTTGCTGCAGATCCTACGAACAACTGTCAAAAGTAAAATAAATAAAAAGTATGCGGATGCCGAGAGACGACTCGGTCTCGCAGGCTAAATGGGAACAACTGCAGGATGTCGTGGGGTCACATTATTCACGTGACCATCGTTCGCTCTCAAAGGAAAAGTAACTGTGTAACAAAGAAAAACGTTGACAAGCCACCCTCGAGAAAAACCGAGGGAAAAACCTGCCAACGCAGCTTAACTGACGCCCTCGAAGCGGAGATTACCAGCGATAATGGGCAAAAGCCTTATTGGCCTCAGCCATGCGGTGGGTATCTTCCTTTTTCTTCACTGCAATACCAGTGTTGTTGAACGCATCGAACAGTTCGTTTGCCAAGCGCTCACGCATGGTTTTTTCACCACGACTACGGGCCGCCTCGATAATCCAGCGAATGGCCAGCGATACACGGCGCTCGGGACGCACCTCCACAGGCACCTGATAGTTTGCGCCACCGACGCGGCGTGATTTGACTTCGAGCACAGGTTTCACGTTTTCCACAGCCTGCGCGAAAAACTCGAGTTCGTCCTGATTTTCCCCCACGCGCTTCGCGCCTGCTTCAATTGCACCATAAACAATTTTTTGAGCGACACTCTTTTTGCCGCGCTGCATTACGCAGTTAATAAACTTGGTCACCAGCTCGCTATTATATTTCACGTCTGGTGGCAATTGTCGTTTTGTGGCTACGCGCTTGCGCGCCATGGGCAAACAATCCTCCGGTAAAGTTCTGCAGAAAAACCGCTTTCGTCTTTATATGGCAGGCGACAGTTTATTCAAGAGCCTTGCCCATTTCGCTCATGGTCTCTATCGGTGGAGATATGAGAACCACCTGAGAGTACACATTGCAAAATTTGCACAATGTTTAAGCATCACCGGAGAACGTTAGCCTCTTGGACAACAAACTTATGCATTCAGAAAAGAACACTGCCGATTCTGATGTGGTGCTCGGCTTGCGAAAAAAGGAGTGGCTGTTTCGCATTGGGGCTTTGGGCCTTGGCGTGGCCATCGCTTGTATCGCGCTGGAAGTTTGTGTGAGGTTACTTTTGGCCGCACGGCCCGATGACATTGAAGCCCTCAAGCGCTTCGAACATGCCAGACGCACTAGTGGCGAGCTAAAAATGATACATTTCGTCAGGCTGAGTTCGAATCCGCGGATGGTTTATGAACTGGTTCCCAATGTGTCGGGCACTTTCCACAACGCTCCCCTACGAACTAATTCCGCTGGTTTCGCAGATCGCGAACGTATTAAGGAAAAGCCTGCTGGGGTGTTTCGACTCGCAGTGATTGGCGACTCCATAGCTTTCGGCTGGGGGGTTGATCCATCAGACCGTTATTCGGACGTTTTGGAGCGTTTCCTCAACGATACCGCAACATCGCGAACCCGTTATGAGGTACTCAATTTCGGAATTCCCGGCTATAACACGGTCATGGAAGCAGCCCTCCTCAAGGAGCGGGTGTTGGCGTACCATCCCGACGCCCTGGTTCTCGGATATTGTGCGGATAACGATACGAGTCTACCAAACTTTATCCGAAGACCACGGCAACTTTTTACCCTCAGCCATTCTTATCTGTGGGAAATTTTGCGAAATCGATCGCTGAAACCGGCTCGTCTGGCACTCGAAGGTGCTGTGGAGTACAGCGACCCGTCGAATGTTCCTCCTGAATACCATTTCCTCATTGGCTGGGAAAATGCCAAGCGGGCTTTGGAGGAAATCGCCGGGGTTTGCGCCAAGGAGCAAAAGCCGGTACTATTCCTACGTGACTACTATTACCTTGAGCCCTATCGTGGAGAAACAAGTGCAACTGTGACGGATATAGGGCAGGAAGCGGAAAACTTTGCGCGAGAAATTGGTTTCATCGTTGTGAACCCGCTTGCATCCCTGCTGAGCTTTGTGGAGAAGCAGCAACTTCATTCCTTCGCACTGAGTGTGGCGCCTGACAAGGGGGATGCCCATCCCAATGCACTCCGCCATGCCCTTCTCGCACGAGAACTCTACCGAACTTTGGTCAGCCGACAGATCCTCCCCGATGCAGCCGAACGACTCACAAACATGCCCCGTCACGAGGAAATGTGGGATACTTGGATCAAGAAGGCATTGGAAAAATCGAACATTCCCGAAAAATATCACCGCGTTAGCGAGCCAAGAAATTGAGGCGAAATACTGGGTGAGAAAAGACATGACCTTGAGCAGATGTGGCTAGGGCAATATTAGTTAAGAAAGAGCTTGGCTTTTTTTCGCAACGTTGCGCTCATACGTTTTCAGCATCGAAAGGACAGGTCCTCTGTCGAACAAAGCGGAGGACTTGTGGCCGACAAGGGTTTAGCAAGGCTTAAGGAGTAGTTGGCGAATATGGCAGCGAAAAATGCCCGCGTGATAGTCGTTGGCGGTGGACTGGCTGGCTTGATGACAACAATCAAACTAGCCGAATCCGGCATGCCAGTGGACCTTTTCTCGATTGTCCCGGTGAAGCGCTCGCATTCCGTGTGCGCGCAAGGGGGCATCAACGGTGCGAAAAACCTGAAGGGCGAAGGCGACTCTCCAGAAATCCATTTCGACGACACCGTTTACGGTCTGTCTCTTATACACATCTGACGCTGCCG
>JANZZJ010000121.1 GCA_026419455.1 Candidatus Sumerlaeaceae bacterium
CTCCTCTTTCTCGCTGTTGAGGTCCGCCACGACTTCACCTTTACTCACTCGACCTTCCACGACGAGCTGTGCGAGCGGATCCTCCACATATCGCTGTACCGCACGCCGCATGGGGCGGGCGCCGTACTCGCTATCGTAACCCTTGTCCACAAGGAACGATTTCGCCGCCTCGGTAAGCCTAACCCGGATGCCCTTACTCTGAAGCCGATCGTTCAGACGATTAACCATAATCTCCACAATCCGGCCGATATCGTCGCGCGTTAACGACTTGAAGACGATGGTCTCGTCAATTCGGTTAATGAACTCTGGCGTGAAGACCTGGCGCATCGCCCCGAGCAGCTTGTCCTTAAGCGTCTTGTAATCCTGGATTTCATCCGCGGAGGTAAAGCCGAGCGTGCCACTCTTGCGCAGATTCTTCGTGCCCACGTTCGACGTCATTATGATCACCGTGTTGCGGAAATCCACCACGTGACCCCAGGAATCCGTCAGCCTTCCATCGTCGAACACCTGCAAGAGAAGATGGAAAACGTCTGGATGGGCCTTTTCAATTTCGTCAAACAGAACCACCGAGTACGGCCGACGCCGCACTTGCTCCGTCAGCTGGCCGCCCTCTTCATAGCCCACGTATCCGGGCGGGGCACCCAACAGGCGAGAAATGGAGAACTTCTCCATATACTCGCTCATGTCAATCCGGATAAGCGCGCCCTCGTCGCCGAACAAGAACTCCGCTAACGCCTTTGCGAGCTCCGTTTTGCCCACCCCAGTCGGTCCCAGGAAGATGAAGGAAGCCGTAGGTCGGTTCGGATCTTTCAACCCTGCGCGGGCGCGACGGATGGCACGAGCAATCGCGTTGATCGCCTCTTCCTGCGAAACAACCCGTTTTGCCAACGCCTCCTCGATTTTCATCAAGCGTTGCGTTTCCTCTTCCTCCAGGCGCGACAGGGGTACTCCTGTCCATTTGCTCACCACCTGCGCCACGTCTTCCGCGCTAATGGTGGCGACAAACTTGCTGTCCGCGGATTTAGCGCGCCATGCCGCAAAAAGTTCGTTTTTACGCTCGATGGCTTCGTCGCGCTGGCGCTTAACTTCGGCGCATTTCTCAAATTCCATGCGGTGCGACAGAACCCGCAGCTCTTCGTCGAGCTCCGCAATCTTCTTTTCAAGCTCCTTAATCTCTGCGGGTTTTGTATTTGCTTGCAGGCGTCCGCGCGAGCCTGCCTCGTCAATCACATCAATGGCTTTATCTGGCAACCGCCGATCCGTAATATAGCGGTCGCTCAGATATACGGCAGCCTCAATGGCTTCGTCCGTAATCACCACCCCGTGATGCTCCTCGTAACGCGACCGCAGACCCTTTAAAATCTCAATCGTCTGTTTGGGGGTCGGCGGATTCACGATAATTGGCTGGAATCGCCGTTCCAGAGCACCGTCCTTTTCGATGTGTTTCCGATATTCACTTAATGTCGTCGCGCCGATGCACTGCATCTCCCCGCGCGAAAGAGCTGGCTTGAGCATATTGGCAGCATCGATTGCTCCTTCGGCTGCTCCCGCTCCAATTAACGTGTGCAACTCGTCGATAAACACAAGCACATCCTGCGACCGACGAATTTCCTGCATGATGGCCTTCATCCGTTCCTCGAACTGGCCTCGATACTTCGTGCCGGCAACCACTGCTGCCAGATCGAGCGAGATGAGCCGCTTGCCGATGAGAAGTTCGGGAACATCCTCGTTGACAATTTTTTGCGCAAGCCCTTCGACGATAGCCGTCTTACCAACTCCGGGTTCCCCCAGTAGTATGGGATTATTCTTGCTACGGCGGCACAAGACTTGGAGGATTCGCTCAATCTCGTTTTCTCGTCCAATCACTGGATCGAGCTTCCCTTCTCGGGCCAGTTGCGTAAGATCGCGTCCAAAGGTGTCGAGTGCTGGGGTCTTGGATTTTTCCTTCTCGTGTTCCTTCGAGCCCTTCGGTGAGCTGTCCAAGCCCGAATTCTCCACAAGGTTACGCACAACCGGTAATGCACGCTCAAAAACTACATCAAACCGTTCAAGAGCCCGCGCTGCCAAATTGTCGCGTTCTTTCAGAATCCCCAGCAGGAGATGCTCCGTACCAATCCAATTGTGCCGTAGCTCTTGAGCAATGAGCTTGGTCTCTTCGAGAACACGTTTGGCCTCAGCATTCGGCGGCGATTGCTGGCTGAAGGACTCTCCGCCCGGCTTCATCATCTGACGCAATTCTGCCTCGAGCCCTTTGAGATCCACACCCATGTTTTCTAAGGTGCGGATGGCAAAGCCTTCCCCCTTTTCAAGCAACGCGAGCAGATAATGCTCAGGGCCGATGTAATCATGGCCATACTGTGTTGCCACAGCTTTGGCAATCTTGAGGATGTCCTTCATGCCCGGTGTATAGGGTGCCTTGTCGAACACCGACCTTAACCTCCTCGCTCCTCTCGGAGCTTTCACAACTATCCTTGCCGAGCCGTAGCGGACATTCGAGCCCCTTTTCTGGCTGCCTCGCTAACCAGCTCTAGCTTTATTCTATGACAAGCTACTAAGGCTCACCAGCGATATTCGACAGAGTGTGCCCCAGCTTGTGCCCTTTGGGAATGCTCATATTCCCCATTGACTGACGCATTCTCAAAAAACAGCGCCTAGACTGCTTGTTTTCTTTGTTTTTCATCTTCGGAAGAAACTGAAATGACTCGCTCACGCGTTAGTCAGCAGAAGGCCGTAGGTCTCCGGTTACCATATAGTAAAGACGCGCAATCCTACTGGCTGGAATCAGCTCCCGGTCTGTCGTCGTAACGAATGTCTGCGTTTCAGGTGGAAGCGCCGCCAGCAACCCCTCGCGCCGAAATTCGTCAAGCTCACTCATAAGGTCGTCGAGAAGCAAGATCGGCAGCTCCCTGCGAATTTTTACCATGAAAGCCAGCTCCGCAAGCTTAAGAGCCAGCACACACGACCGCTGTTGCCCCTGGGAAGCGTAGTGGCGTGCGTCGTGATTGTTGAGAAGAAACTGAAAATCATCGCGATGTGGTCCCACACTAGTCGAACCGCTTGCGACGTCGGCAGAAAAATTCTCTCGGAATTCTTTCCTAAGCAATGTCGCAACTTCGTCTTCGCTCTCATCCGCCAATCCTGGCGAGGGGAGGTAGTGAATCTGGAGCTCTTCACCACCTTGCGCAATTTGTGAATAATGACTGGCAGCCGCACTCGATAGCTCCCGCAGCGCCCGTGCCCTTTGTGCCACAATTGCTGCTCCGTGAACTGCAAGTTCCTCAGTGTAAGGCGCAACAACACTGGCCAGGTCCTTGTGGTCGCGGTGGAGTTTCATTAGCGTGTTTCTGCGCCGTAGGGCATTGTCGTAACGTTGCAACGCCTTCAAATAAATGGGGCTGGTCTGGCATAAACAGATGTCCAAGAAACGGCGTCGCTGCTGCGGAGACCCCTGCACAAGCATAAGGTCCGCCGGAGTGAACAATACCGCGTTGAGTCTTCCAAGGAGCTCGCCTAGCCGCGTCAGCGCTTGATCGTTTACAGACACAAATTTTTGTTTTCTGTCGAAGGCGAGATGATACACGTCTTCTCCAGCATACCCGCGAACCCGTGCACGAATTATCGTTGCCAGATAGTCCGTGTAATTCCACGGAATAAGCTCGCGCTCACTCCGGGTTCGGAAACTCCGGCCGGTCACCAACATGTAGATAGCCTCAAGGAGATTTGTTTTTCCTTGCGCGTTTCTCCCACAAATCACGTTTAGACCCGCGCCGAATTCTGCGTGAATATACCGAATGTTACGAAAATCGCGGATTACTATTTCACAAATTTGCATAATAACTCATACGAAAAGGTCCGCTGCGGTAAACGCCAGAACGATCATTCCCACCCAACTGTTCGCGGTAAAAAAGGCTATGTCGAGGCGCGATAGATCCTCGGGGTGCACGAGATGATGTTCATACCAGAGTAGACCTACGACGCACGCGACCCCTAGGAAATATAGCCATCCAAGCCCAGCAACTATGCCAACACTCGCCAAGAGAACAACAGTGAAGCTGTGCAAGAACGCCGAAAGCCGAAGAGCCTTCTGGACCCCAAAACGAGCGGGCACGGAATAGAGACCATATCTCTTGTCAAACTCCACATCCTGGCAGGCATAAATGAGATCAAAGCCCGCTACCCAGCTCAAGACGGCTAGAGACAAAAGCACTGCTGGCCATCCCAGATTTCCTTTTACAGCAATCCACGCACCTGCCGGGGCTATGCCGAGCGCCAATCCGAGCACGAAGTGCGAGAGACTTGTGAATCGTTTCGTGTAAGAATAGCCAAGGAGAACCAAAAGTGCAACCGGCGACAAAACGAAAGCGAGCCAGTTTAATGCGTAGGCGCATAGGACAAACCCCAGCGAACAGAGAATAGTTGCTCCCAAAGCGAAGCTTTCGCTTACCAACCCTGTGGGAATTGCCCGTTGTGATGTGCGGGGATTTAGCGCATCGTAGCGGGCATCTGCCCACCGGTTAAAGCTCATAGCCGCAGTGCGCGCGCAGACGGCCGCTGCCACAATGAAAACCAGCTGCCTGAGCGTCGGAAGACCGCCAGCGGCGAGCATCGCCCCAGTGAGAGCAAACGGCAACGCAAAGACCGTATGCTCGAATTTGATCATCTCGAGGAAAACGCCTATACGTTGCCAAACTCCCACCTAAAGCTCACTCCGTGCGACAAAGCAACTCGCAGAGATGGTCTTGAACCTCCTTGATGACAGAGGGGGCTTCTCGCACATCATTCACTAAGAACGAAAAAGCGTAGCGGCGTCCACTCCGTGAATCAGCGTAACCTGAGAGACATACGACATTTCGTATGTAGCCGGTTTTTGCGTGGACCCGCGCCATAGCTGCCTCGGAGGTCATGCGCCCTCGCAGTGTTCCGTCGAGGCCGCCCACCGCAAGCGAATCGTAGAACGACGCTGCCGCAGGGTGGCGTGCCATGCCCAAGAGCAACCGACAGATTGCCTCTGGAGTAACGCCATTGAGCTCTGATAACCCACTGCCATCTTCGCCACGAACACTGCTGCGTTCAATCCCAAGTCGTGCAAGAAACTCGCTCTCCAGCTGCTTGGAAACGCTGTAGCTGCCTTTCCTGAGTTTTACGGCTGACACTGAGACGTAAATTTGCTCTGCAAAGTGATTATTGCTGTGCTTCATCATTCGGGTCACGATTTGTGCCATTGGCGGCGAAATATACACCGCTAAGACATTTTCCGTACTAAGCTTGGGGAGCGAGTCGCGCCGTGTGCTCAAGCGCAGGTTTCCGCTCACAGGGATTCCCGATCTGTGAAGGTGACTTCTAAACACCGCAGCCGCATAAAGAGATGGATTGTCACACGGGATTGTCAAAGGATGTGGCTTGCTTCCAGCCGCAATCGTGCCGCTTACTTCAATGCCCCCCTCTTTCAACCGGCGCACGCTGAGCTGCTTCGTCTTATTGCCTGTCACTGTGCGATTGATGATGGGATAGCCCTCGGCAGGTGGTGTAAACTCAATGATGGCAGGCTGACCAAAGTTTCCCGGACGAGCAATCATTTGCAACAAATTCTCATTTAGTGTTAACGGACTCGTCTGCGGAGCATAGTAATCTTGCATGATGCGGCTTGGCCATCCTTTGGGTTCCAGATCGTTGAGATCCCAATCGGAGCAGTCCACGATGAGTTCTCCATTTATCCCTCGAATGCCGGCAGCCTTAACTTTCTCAACCCAATCACGGAAGATCCAGTCGGGTGGCAAGTGTGCCTCGCGGAATAGTTCACTGTTAAACGTAGGATCGCCCTGCGGCAAAATGACCAGATTACCTTGGAGGATGCCATTCGCATCTACGGGGCCTGTACGGTACAGATAAGTTCGATATGTGAAATCAGCACCCAATTGATCTAGTGCGAGAGCCCCAGTGAAGAGCTTGCGGTTCGAGGCAGGAATGAACTTCTCCTGGGCATTACGCTGATACAGAATGTCCCCGGAGGTCACATCGATAACCATTACTCCCCAACGGCTTTTGCCCTCCACAGCTGCGATGTAGTGGTCAATAGCCGCAGGCAGCATTTCACGCGTGACGGTCGTGAACACCTTTTCTGGCTGTTTTAGCGCGTTCTTTTTCTCGCCAGAAGGAACATGTTTTCGCGAGGATAACGTCTTGCCAGATGGTGGCTTCTTGCCCTTCCCTGCTGGCGCTGCGGTGACCTCTGCGGGAGACAGAGCAAGTGCAGCCCATAAACTCACAATCAAAAACAGCAAAGCAACGTTCTTTCGCTTCATCCGGTGTATCATCTTTCTTGGGTTATCTAGTGTCCACTAGCGATCTGCCATGTTAGCCTGTAAACAGGGGCAACAAACCTCTACTACCGCCTACCTAACAATTCCTGCCGGGAATTGTTTTGCAACCGGCTTTGTTGCCACTCGCTTCTCTGGCAATAAGCTTGCTGTTGCACGGTTGCAGCTGGTCTCACTGTGCCATCGCAGACCCTTTCGCAATTCAAGCAGACGAACGGCCGTCTAGCTTCTGAAAAGCCGCAGCGGCGCGCCTCTGCGAAAAGCACGCCGCTACGTCGTTGGTCTTACGCTTGTCTTGTTCCTAATTCGTCTGGAAATATTCCATTGCTGCATTAACACCCGCACCGGGTTGGAACTTGTGGCCAAGTTTCTGGAGGATTTTCTCTATTGCTGCAATGATCGTCAACACATCGTATTCATTATACCAGCCCAGCGTGGCAAAACGGAAGATTTTCCCTTTGAGATGCCCTTGCCCCCCCGCAATGGTGATTCCCATTTCCTTAAGCCCCTTAACGATTTTGCCTCCTTCGATTCCCTCGGGCGCTTTGACCGCTGTGCAGGTATTGGCAGGATTCTGAGAGTAAAGCTCCAAGTTCATGGCTTTCACGGCGTGCCGGGAGGCTTCTGCCAGCCGCGCATGTCGCTTCCACACGTTTTCAATACCTTCTTCGCGGATCATCTCCAAGGCTACTTCGAGCCCAAACAGAAGCGATACGGCTGGCGTGAAAGGCGTCGTGTTTTTCTCGAGTTCTTTCAGAGCCTTCTCGAGGGAGAAATAAAACTTCGGAGTTGTGGACTTCTTGATTGCTTCGCGGGCTTTCTCTCCTACGGCCACGAAACCCAATCCTGGGGGCAACATAAGGGCCTTTTGGGAGCCAGCTCCCACAAGGTCCACACCCCACTCATCCATGCGGAGTTCTTCTGCGCACAGGCCGCTGACAGCGTCCACGATGAGGAGAGTCTCAGTATTGCGAGTGATCTCTGCCACCGCTTTAACGTTTTCCACAGTTGCCGTCGATGTCTCGCACAGCTCGATGTAAACTGCTTTGGTTTCCGGATGTTCCTTCAGTTCATCGGCCACAATTTGGGGATCAACCGCTTTGCCCCACTCGCACTGCAAGCGCTTGACGCCAAGCCCGTAGGCTTGGGCAATCTCGCCCCACCGCTCACCAAATTTCCCAGCCTCAAGGCTCAGGACACGGTCACCAGGGCTCGCGCTGCTGACAATAGCAGCTTCCATGGCGCCTGTGCCCGACGAAGCAAAGATGACCACAGGATTCTTCGTCTGGAACACATACTTGAGATCTTCGCTTACCTTGGCGAAAAGGGGATCAAAATCCGCCGACCGGTGATGAATGACTGGCTTTGCGGTTGCGGCAAGTATTTGCGGTGGTACATTTACAGGACCCGGTGCAAAGATGTAGTTGCGACGTGTCACGGTTCCACTCCTCAGGCTAATGTGAAGTCGTCCGAATTCTCATCCAATTAATTCGTCATTCGTGACAACTTTCACAGTTTAAGATGCCCGATGGCCGTCTCGCGTCAAACAAAATCCCCACGCCACCTCTGTGAACTATCTTTGGGCCTGGTGGTATTCCAAGGCACAGCAGGACAATGCGAAAACGTGTCTTACTCATGAATCCGCCCTCTGGGCTCTACCGCCGCGACGACCGCTGCCAGTCGAAGGTCGAAGATCAGACGGTACGTGTCATCTTTCCGCCTGTCGAACTTGCAGTTTTGGCCTCGATAGCACGCAAGGCAGGCGCTGAAGTCCTGCTCAAGGACTGTCTCTTATACACATCT
>JANZZJ010000132.1 GCA_026419455.1 Candidatus Sumerlaeaceae bacterium
TCGTCGGCAGCGTCAGATGTGTATAAGAGACAGATTGTAGACCGTCCGGTTGTTGTGGAGGGCCGTGTGGAGATTCGGCCGATGATGTACTTGGCCTTGAGCTATGATCATCGACTCATTGATGGCCGCGAAGCTGTGCAGTTTTTAGGCCGGGTCAAAGAATGCATTGTGTCGCCAGAACGACTGGTGCTGGGGATATAGTGGGGGCGGCATCTGAAATCAGGCGGCGAGTTGCTGGCAGCTGCGGCGCTATTGCGACGCTTCGGCATCAGTCTTTGCGGTCGAGGCCATGCTCATGAGTTCATTCACTGATCTTGCTCTGCTGTTAGCTGTTGTAGCTGTGGGGGGCCTTGTGGCCGAGCGACTGAAAGTGCCGCTTCTGGCGGTTTATCTGGCGACGGGGATCATTCTCGGTCCGGCCGTAGTGGGGGCGCTTTCCCCGCATGAGGGGCTCTCTTCCTTGGGCGGATTGGGTGTAAGCCTCCTCCTGTTCTCCATTGCCCTTAAGCTTGACTTACGCACATTTCGCCTATTGGGCTGGCGCGCTCTCGGTGCGGCAGTGGGACAGATCACCGTGACAGCCGTCGTTGCCGCAGCTATCGCCTATGGTCTGGGGTTTCGCGGGCCATTGCTCCCACTGGTGACATGTGTACTAGTGATGTCGAGCACAGTGCTAGTAGTGAAAATCTTTGCTGAGAAAAAAGAGTTGGAGTCGCTGCACGGCCAGCTTGCCATTGCCATTCTCATCTTGCAGGATATTGCGATAGTCTTCGTGCTTGTGTGGATGGGTGGGTTAGGAGCTCACACCGCTGGAGCGGGGACGCCTTCCCAGGTGATTCAATTGCTTCTGGGTGCACTGGTGCTCGTGGGGGGGTATCTGCTGGGGGCGAGGGGAATTCTTCGATTGATGCGCCATACGGTGCGGCATATCGAGCTCCAGCTTATCGTGGTGCTGGCGCTAGCGGCTTGTTATGCCTTGGCGGCCTCGGTGTTAGGCTTCAGCCGCGAGGTAGGTGCTTTCATTGCGGGATTGGCAGTGGCCGCTAGTCCTTACAAAGAAAGCGTCAACACGCGGCTCACGCCCTTACGCGATTTCCTTCTGCTCTTTTTCTTCCTCGATTTAGGCACGAAGATTCCGCTGGCGGGGATGGGAAAGGTGGCGGCGTTGGCGGCGGCTCTCACAGCGTTTGCCCTAGTCGTAAAGCCTGTGATAGTGTTGTTGCTGCTTGTGGCGCTGCGCTATTCCATCCGAACAGCGTTTTTGGTAGCGCTTTCTCTGGGGACTATCAGTGAGTTTTCGTTTCTCTTGGCTGCGGCTGCTATCCAGGTGGGGGTGGCAAAAGATGATTTCCTTTCACTTGTCGCTGTCGTAGGGTTGGGCACATTCTTTGTAGCTCCTTTACTCTTGGAACATGGGGAAGCGCTCTATCGGTGGTCTTCACCTATGCTTTTGCGGCTCTTGGGATGGCGTGAGGCACGCGAGGAAATGGCCTCCACTGCAACATCAGCCTCGTATGACGTTGTTTGCTTTGGTCTTGGCCGTTACGGTCGCCAACTCGTGCACCATTTGCATGAGCGCGGCAAGCGGGTTCTTGGGGTGGACTTTGATCCGGAAGCGTTGCGGCGTGCAAGGAGGTTAGGAATTGATCACGTTTACGGTGACATCGAGGATGAAGAGCTGTATGCGCGCTTACCGCTTCATGCCAGTAAATGGGTGGTAGGCACGATCCGGCGAGGAGATGTGAACCGAGCGCTGCTTCGTGGCTTGAAAGGGCAAGCCTACGGGGGACATGTGGCGCTGGCGGCTGACGACGAGGAACACGCCAGCGAGCTCGAAAAGTTGGGGGCTCACGTCGTTCTTTGTCCCTATAAGGATGGCGCCGAGCTCGCGGCGGAAGCCATTACTGACGCGGCAGATTTACGACTTCACTTGGGCGGCTGGCCCGTAGCGTTCAGGGAAATTCGTGTGCGCTCCGAGGCGAGTGTTGTTGGGAAAACGATTGCAGAACTTTCGCTGCGCAAGCTCACAGGGGCCACCATCATTGCACTGAGCCGTGGTGGACGCGTTCTCTTCGATCCTTTCCCGGCCACACAAATTTTCCCCAATGATCGCGTACTGCTCATGGGACGCGGGGATGAGTTGGAGCGGGCGGAGGTAGTGTTTGAGCTCAGGCAGGGTCCTGACGAAGCAGCTGACACGCACTTCGACATAGGCAGGTTCCGTGTAGCAGAAAGCGCACGCTTCATTGGGCAATCGCTCGCGGAGATAGAATTTCGCCAGCGCTTTGGCGTGACCGTTGTCGGAATCGAGCGTGACGACCAGCGCCTTGCCCTCCCCGCTCCCACGGAGATTATTTGCCCAGGTGACGTCCTTGTTGTCATTGGATTGGCGCAAAAGGTGCGAGCGCTGGAAGAAGTGGCGGAGATGGAACGCGTGCCGTAACAAGAGAGGATCATCACACGTCGGAGTTAATTTGCGACGATTCTTGCCGCCGCCGCGTGAACTTCTCAGGCCCTCACTTCACACGCTGAACTTTTGTGGATCAAACAGCCGTTACCTTGTTGTCTAGGCCCGCTTCATGATGGACGGTTCCAGCCGAACTGGCGAAAGATGGTCGCTAGCTGTGTTTAGCAAGCGATTGACAGCTAATACTCGGTCTTTGCCAAAGCGAGAAAATGAGTTCTCATCCAGTCTGCAATTTTGGCCGCTGATACATCAGTCAGCGAACTTAAAAGAATGTCGGCGTAGGGCGCAAGGATTTCAGCGGGGAAAGTATTCGTTACGCCGATAGCGAGCGCGTCGGCGGCACGTGCCGCTTTCAGGCCGTTGATCGAATCCTCGAATATCGCGCAGTGGGTGGGCGCAAGCCCGAGCCACTGCGCGGCGCACAGGAAAATTTCGGGGTCGGGCTTTCCACGGTGGAAATCTTCGCCGCTGACGATGATGGGAAATAGGCCCTCGATGCCAGCGCTTCGCAGATTGAAAAGAATTTTCTCGAGTGATCCCGAGCTAGCGATCGCGTAGGAAATCTTGTGCTCCTTAAGGTCAGCAATCAATTCATGCACACCCGGGAACGGCCGCAACCCTTCGCGTTGCGCGAGTTCGAAGTACAATTCCTTTTTGCGAGATGAGAAGCGGTCGAGGTCAAGGTCCGCTCCGTAAATTTCGCGCATGGCCCGAATGATATCTGTGTCTGTCAGCCCACAATATTGCCAATCGTCTTCTTCACGGAGGTCCACGCCCTGCTCGCGAATTGCCTGACGATAGGCGATCAGGCTGATGTGTTCGCTGTCCACAAGCACACCGTCGTTGTCGAAGATGACGCCAAATTTCATAAAAGCCGCCATGAGTTCATGAGGATGTCGTTGAGAGTTACTGCTACTGCAAGTGCGATGAGAAGAATGATAAACGCTTGATAAATGCGCGCTAGAAGCCATGCGGGGAGGGGGCGTCGCGCCACGGCCTCGATGGTGGCGAAGAGGATGTGTCCTCCATCAAAGACGGGCAAGGGGAGAAGATTGGTGATGGCCAGGATGATGTTAAACATTGCGAAGAAATCGAAAAACCATTTCCAACCGCGCTTGGCAGCGTCGTAGCCAAATCGCGAGATGGCGACAGGACCTCCGATGTTTTCGCGCACCGTCTGGAAGCTTGAGCGCAAGATGTCGCCCACGGTGACAAGATATCCTATGGAAATTGCCCAAACACGGCTGAACGCGTAAACAGCGGCTTGAGGTGGAGGAAGGTGAAACCTTTCCGTCAGCGGCTGGGAGAATACGATGCCGATTTGTCCCCGATTGGGCTTTTCAGGGTCAGGGCGCACCGGAACGCGTACAGAGACTAGTTTGTCAGCTCCGTCTTTCGTCCGACGTTTTACCAAGACCTCGATTTCTCGCCCAAGGGCTCTGCGTATGGTCTCCGTGGCCTGGAGGCGTGTGGCAATAGGGACACCGTCAATGGCGACAATGGTATCACCCGTTTGCAAGCCGGCGCGCTCAGCCGGAAGATTGGGCAAAACCATCCCAATGAATGGCGATGAACGTGGTTCACAAGCAAGCGCGGGCCATAGGGGACCAGCTGCGGCAATCGCGTGGACGTCAAGCTCTCGGATCTCCGGGGGGGACTTTTGGGGCATTGGGGCGCATCCAAAGACCCCGCCACCAGTAGGTTCTTCCCCAGCTGAAGCTGGAGATCGTGCGATCTTCACTGGCACCGTCGGTTTTTGGCCCGATGCGCGATCTGCCAGGCGTGCCGCTGCGGATATGTTCCGCACGCGTTGGCCGTCAACCTCCACCAGCCGGTCTGTGTCTGGCGAGAAGTTGGGTATGAGCCACGATCTGACAAGGAGTGGTTGAGATGTGTTATCACGCGTGATGGTGAGGGGAACAGAGCGCGCTTTGTAGGCAAGGGCATAACGGGAAAACTCGGAGAGAAATTCTCCGAAAGCGCTCACTGTGGTTTCTCCCACCTGATGAATGGTGTCGCCTGCGCGCAACTCCACTTGTTCCGCAACGGCGGGATCAACTTTCTCGATTTCTGCGGGAATGGGGGCAGGGGCGTCAAACCCTACCACGCCCATAAGAAAAAACACGACGGCTGCGGTGAGCAGATTGTTGATGCAGCCGCCACTAAAAATGAGAAGTTTTTGCCAATAGGCCTTAGAGCGGAGGGCGTGAACTTCCTCCATGACGGAGTCGCTCAGCGAGTGTGGCTTGCTGTCGGTTTTGTCCGCGTCCGCTTTATCGGCACCTTGGTCGTCGAGGAGCGATTCCACTTCTTTTGACAGTATGCCGCGAAGTTTAACATACCCGCCAAAGGGAATGGCACTGATGCAGTATTCGGTGTCGCCCCAACGGCGCCGCCACAGCTTTTTGCCAAAACCGATACTAAAAGTCTCGACCCCAACACCGAAAAGTTTGGCGAAAAAAAAGTGACCAAACTCGTGGACAAAGATGGCCACGGAGAAAAGAAAGACGATTCCAAAAATTCCGCGCAAGAATTCCATCGCGAACTAATAGTAGCAAGAAGGCTAGCTTGTTCGCTGCAAAGGGCCGAAGAAAAGCTTTCCACGGCCGAGTGTTCACGAATCAAGTGAAGGACCCAAGCGAAAAACGGGGATCACTGTCCCAGCCTTTTCGGCAGGGAACTGCAATCCCCGTGAGAGTCTGATACACCTTATGGAGCTCCTGGTGTCGCTTATTTGCGCTTTGAGCCCTTTTTGACAGCAGCCTTGGTTTTTGCGGCTGCTGTCTTTGTTTCACCCTTCTGGCCAAGCCAGCTCATCATCGAGCGCAATTGTTCGCCGACTTTCTCGATGGGGTGCTCAAGCCCCTGTTTTTTCAGTGCGCGATAGACAGGGCGTCCAGCTTGGTTTTCGAGAATCCACTCACGCGCGAATTCGCCACGTTGGATTTCCCCAAGAATCTTGCGCATCTCGGCAACGACATTCTCATTGATGATGCGCGGACCACGTGTCAGATCGCCGTATTCGGCCGTGTCGCTAATCGAATAGCGCATGTTGGAAATACCCTTCTCATAGATGAGGTCGACGATCAGCTTCACCTCGTGGCAGCATTCGAAGTACGCGATCTCAGGCTGATAGCCAGCTTGAACGAGGGTCTCGAACCCCTTCATGATGAGCTGGGTGAGGCCGCCGCAAAGCACGACCTGCTCGCCGAAGAGATCAGTCTCTGTCTCTTCCTTGAAGGTTGTTTCGAGCACTCCGGCACGAGTGGCTCCGATGGCGCGTGCATGTGCCAGCGCCAAGGCTTTAGCTTTGCCGGTCGCATTCTGATGAATGGCAATGAGAGCCGGTACGCCCCCGCCTTCCACAAACACGCGGCGCACAAGATGCCCTGGACCTTTTGGCGCCACCATGTACACGTCCACGTCCGCCGGAGGAACGATAGTGCCGAAATGAATGTTAAAACCGTGCGACCAGACCAGAGCCTTTCCTGCCTTCAAACCTTGCTTAATTTCACTTTGGTAAACCTTGGGCTGAAGTTCGTCAGGCAGAAGAATCTGGATGACATCAGCCTTGGCAGCCGCCTCGGCGGCGCTCATGGGCTTGAAGCCGTGCGACTTCGCTAGTTCGTAATTCGGGGTTCCCGCCAGCTCGGCGACGATCACTTCTACGCCGCTGTCGCGCATGTTTTGAGCCTGGGCGTGGCCCTGGCTACCGTAGCCGATGATCGCCACCTTTTTCCCGCGCAAAGGCTCTAGACTTGCGTCCTTGTCGTAGTACATCTGGACCATAAGGCACGTTGTCCTTTCGGAAAGTAGTAATTGATTGACTCAACGTGAGAATGGAGCGCGAAGCGTGTCAAAAAGAATTTGTGTAGCCAAAGGCAAGGGCAGTGACCACTGCCACTCTTCGTGGCCGTCGAGTCGGTTGTAGAAATCGAGAGAGCATTGGTCGGGGGCGTGGCGAGCACTCAATCCTTTAATTGTTCAGCTATCCACCGATCCTGAGCTGTTTTTAGCGTTAAACCATAAACTTGCTCAAATGATGACTCAAATGTTTCGTCTGCAGCCAAGCGCTTCAGCCACTCGCGAAGCTTGTCTGCCCCATAGCGCTGGCGCAGTGATGCAAGGAAGTACTTTGAGAGCAGGTACGCCTGCTCAGCTTCGGCTTTGGAACGGAGTTCGCGAAAAGAATCGCGTAGTGCCTCGAAAGTAAGATTGCCGTCGGTGAGAGCAGCGCGCACGCGTTTTTGCTCGCGCTCGTTTTGCGAAAACTGGGGCTCCATGAGTTGTGCCAATCCTTCGTGGAACCATGCCGGGACTTGCTGGCGAATGTTCATGGCGAGGAGCGCATGGGTGTACTCGTGGAAGAGAAGGTCGCGAATTTGGGACGGCGCACCTTTCATGTCGTCGACTTTAAGGCGCATTTTGCCGTCGTAAATTCCTGTGGCCCAGGCCGGAAGGGCGGAAACCCGGTAGAAGTCCTCGTGGCGGTAAATTTTTACGTTAACGCTTCGGCTTGGCCGAAAACCAAGTGATTCGGCGAGGGCATCATGCGCGTCATCAAGCATTGCCAGCACATCCTGAATCCTCACCCCTTCGGAGTACGGCACGTACTGGACACGAAACCGTTGTTTTGTGTCGGTGATTTCACGAAAGAGATTTTCGACCTTTGACTCTCTCTCAATCATTTCGAGCCGGGAATCGAGATAGGCAGCGTGCTCTTTATCCAGTTGCTTGGCTGCCGCATAGAACTTCTTTGCGGCTTCGTAATCATTAACGTCGTAGGCAATGTCGCCGAGATAGATCATAGCGGGAACGTTTTGCGAATTGAGTCCCAACGCTTGACGAAAAGCCTCGGCTGCGGCGCCCGGTTTATTTGCTCTCAGCAGTTCCGTTCCCCAGACGGTGAGCAGTGCAGCATAATTGTCGCGCACGCTGCGTGTCAGCGATTCGTCATTTGCCTTGTCCAACCATTTTGCGGCCTGTTCGAAGAATTGCTGCGCTTCGAGAAACTGTTGAGCTTTTGAGCGCGCAACGGCAAGGTTGTTGAGCGTCGCCACGAGGTTGCGGATTACGGTGGCATTGCCAGGCTCGAGCTCCAGAGCTCGCTGGTAATAGGTGAGCGCTTCCTGTTCCTTGCCTTGCCCGTCGAGCTCGAGCGCCTTGGAATTGTATGCTACGGCGAGATTGCGGCGAATGACGGAGTCGTTTGGCTTGGCCTCGCGAGCTTGGCTTAAGTACTCGATTGCACGGTCGTATTGCTTCTGCTCGAGCGCTTCGACGGCCTTGTTGTTTTTCTCAATGGGTTCGTACATGCGCATGGCCAGCGGCATGGTGGCAACCAGGGCCAGGAGGAGCATGGCGTAGATGGCACGCAGAATCCACTTGCTCATGTCGCTCTAAACACTGGTGCGAGGACGTTTATTTTCCCAGCGTCCCGCGACGGGAAGGTCCGAAGATGTTTGGGCGCGTTGGAGAAATGTTTATGTGGGCCCCACCGAAATCCTACAAGATAAGATACTCTCCCGGTTGGAAACATCTCTCAGCGCACAGGGTCCCGTCGCCGTTCTCGGCGTTGGCGGGCAATGGCGCAAAAGCTTATAGCGCTCGGTCCTTATTTCGCAGCCGAGGGAGACGTCGCTTTATCCTGCGTGGTAGTGGGAGAGGTCTCTTCCGATTCCTCTTCGGGTCCCTTGAACTCTTTTTCCACGGTGATAACGGTCACACCCTTTTCTGTCGAGAAGGTTGCCACGGTCTGATGCTTGGGGGGAATTTCAATAATGTCAATCGTGTTGACCACAGTGGGTTCTAAAGGTTCCAGAGGGCGGCGCGTGGGCTTGCGCGAAATTTGGCGTACGACGTTAAGCCCGCCGATGACCCTGCCAAATATTGTGTAGCGGCCTGTGAAATCCGGTAGGGGCACCAGTGTGATGAACCATCGGCTGCCGTTCGATTTGTTGCGACCGCTATTAGCCATAGCGAGCAGCCCTGCGCTGTCGAATTTCAAATCGGGAGAAATCTCGAGATCCAACGTATAGCCGGGACCACCATAGCCCTTGTTTGTGGGATCTCCGCCGTCAATTTCCACATCCTTAACGATGCGATAGATGTGGGTGTTGTTGTAGAGAGGCTTCGAGCTGGTGACTTGCGTAATGGGATGGGTCCATTCCTTTTGGCCGGTCGCAAGCCCGATGAAATTCTCAACAGTTTTCGGTGCCTTATCCCGGAAAAGCTTCACAATGAAATCGCCATCCGTCGTGTGAAATACCGCATAAACGCCTTCAGTGAGGGTGATGGGTTGGGTGATAACTTCGTCTTCAGGATTCCCCCAAAGAAAACTTAGCGGGGCTGTGGTCTGCGCAAAAGTTGTTGCTGCAAGCAATAGCGTTGCAATCAGCGCAATCAATCGCCGACACATTGCATTTGGCCTCCAGAGTTTAGCAATCTCTTGATAGCAGCGTTGCCCTTGTCCCAAAAAGCAAGCCCATTCCGCACCCCACGGGTGCGGTTCCGCCTCGTTTGTGGTCTCTTGTCGCTCGTCGGGGGAATGGCCTTAGCCTAACGAAAGCCACATCAGCGGGCCCGCCAACGGAATTTGTGACCCAAAGATCAGCGGAAGAGAAATCATTTCTCCTATCCTACGGGGCGAGCCATTGTGAGTGCCCACGCTCGTCTGGCTGGCTACTGGTCTTTGCGTTCGTCCTTTGCCTGAGCTTTCTCTGTTTCGGCAGGTTTAGCTTCTTTTACCGGCTTTTCGGGGGCTATGGCCGCTGTTTTTCGGATGGCTTGGATGTTGAGTTCGACTTTGACGTCGTTGCTGATGATGAGGGCCCCGTTGTCGAGCACTTTGTTATAGTTGATACCGAAGTCTTGCCGGTTGAGCGTTGTTTTGCCCTCAACGCCGAGCCTTTCGTTCCCCCAAGGATCTTTGGTTTTTCCCACGAGCACGGCTTCGATTTCCACCTCTTTCGTCGTACCGTGCATGGTGAGATAACCCTTCACCATGTATTTATCGCCCAGGGGAGCAATAGATGTGCTGCGGAAGCGGATATCAGGGTACTTAGCCACCTCGAAGAAATCCTGGCTGCGCAGGTGCTCGTCGCGCTTGGGCTCAGCGGTGTCTATGCTTGCTGCGTCGATGGTGACCGTGACCGACGATTGCTTAATATCGCTCTCGTTGTACCAAATCGTCCCGCTGAACTTTTTGAACTTACCTTTGACGTTGCTGAGGCCGAGATGGCGTACACTAAATTCTACTGCCGAATGCACCGGGTCAATTTCATACTCGGCGGGCTGTGCCATAAGCGAGCCACCGGCCAAGCAAAGGGCTGTAATTGAGCTGATGATGTAGGATGAGTTTCTCATGATATTTTCCTTTCTAGACACTTAGGGTTTATGACGAAGCATTAGCTCCATGGTTGACCCACCGGGTTTTTCCTCGAGGCAACCACGCGTGGTCAGGCTGCTGGCTGGGCCGCCGCCACGGTGTCATGTCTGGCCTACCCAATCCGGTTTTGCCACTTCACGCCACCGTTTACGTATGTCTTCGATTTCGGGTGGGGGCAGCGGTCCGGCCTTTAGCGCCTGCGCGTTTTCGAGCCACCGCCCTGGCTTCTTCGTGCCGACAATGGCAGTATGGACGCCGGGCTGACTCAGTGTGAAACGCAATGCCACAGCGACTGCCTCGCTGAGTGGCAAGTGAGTAAACGGATAGTCCAGTTGGCGTAGTCGTTCCCAATAGACTGTGTGGTAGGGCTCGCTTGGCGGCGAATTGCCATAGCGCCATGCTGCATTCGCCACCGGACGTTTGGCGATGACTCCTATCTGGCGCTCGCGTGCCCGCGGGAGAACAAGGTCAATGGCTTCCTGGTCAGCCACATTAACAGAAATCTCAAGTGCGTCGAAGCGGTTACACATCACGGCATAAAGTGCTGCTTGGCCGTCGCCGCTGTAGCCTATGTAGCGCGTATAACCGCGGCGCTGCGCCTCCTCCAGCGCTTCGATGGCCTCGCCCGCCTGCAATACCTCCAAAGGGCAACTGTGCAACTGGACAAGGTCGACATACTCCATTTGCAGGCGCTTGAGGCTACGCTCGATGCTTGCCAGCAGCGACGCCTTGGTCCAATCGGGAGTGCGGCCGTCGAAGTGGCCGCATTTAGTAAAAAGGAAAAAATCCTTGCGCCGGTGCGCCACAGCGCGCCCGATTTTCTCCTCGCTGTTGGGATAGCACTCCGCGGTGTCAATCACGTTGAGTCCCGCATCAAGTGCTTCGTTGAGTAGCTTGTCCACGTCGGTTTGGGGGGCTTCTTCGAAGCCGATTTCAGCGCCGCCGAAGCCGAGGACGCTTACTTCCATGTCGGTTTTACCAAATTTTCGCGTTTCGATCATACGCCCACTCCTTTCGTTCCATGCCCCTGCAACTGGCAGACGGCGCGTGGCGTTTGTGTTGTGCTGTACAGAAGCCGATTACAAAAATGGAAAAGCTTTAGTCCTATTTTTCTTCCGTGTCTCACTTGTCCTCGCGCATTAGTCCCTCTCCAGGTTGTTGGGGGAGCGCAGCCGTTGGCCTTCTTCCACAATTCGAAAAAACATTTGCTGCTCGGCCACACATTGCATCCATTGAGTTGTAAATGCTTTCGAGGCGAAACGTGCGTTATGGCATTCGATGAGCTTTTTAGCTCGAAAGGCGACAAAGCGTCGCGCATAGAGGAGTTGCTCGCCAAGCTTGGTGGAAACCTGAAGCGCGCCAGTGAACTGGTGACGCGGCCACGTGTGTCGCGAAATTTGAGCCTCGACGATGTCCTGCCCGATGCGGGGGAAGTGGGGGGAGGCAGAACAGGCGTTCGTCTCCGAGTTTCCGAGGTGCCCGTTTTAGGCGGGGGCGAGGGGGGGCACCCACGGGGCTATGTCTTCCGTCCTCCTCCCCAGTGGCATCGTCATTCACCTTATGTCAGCGGCGATGTTCTACGGATGCTGGGCTCCGAAGGGTTAGCGGACGTAACATGCGTCCCTCTCACTCGTATGGCATTTCTCGACACCGAGACCACAGGATTGGGCGGCGTGACTGGCACTTATGCTTTTCTCGTCGGAATAGGGTTTTTCCGTCTCGAATGGCCGGAAGGAGCAGCCACGCCGCAGCGTGCCCACTTCGTCTGTGAACAATACTTTATGGAAGATTATCCACACGAGGCGGCAATGCTCGAGCTTGTGGCGGCGCGCCTCCGGGAGTTCGACATGCTCGTGACCTTTAACGGTGCAGGTTACGACCTCCCCCTTCTGCAAGCACGTGCCACACTCAACCGCAAGCGGCTGCCCCTCAATCTTCCCCACCTCGATTTGCTATGGCCGGCGCGCCGCCTTTGGCGCCGACGGCTGGGATCCTGCTCACTTGCTTCGCTTGAGCGCCACGTCCTGGGTGTGCGCCGGACCAACGACGTCCCCGGGGCGGAAATCCCTTACATCTACTTC
>JANZZJ010000164.1 GCA_026419455.1 Candidatus Sumerlaeaceae bacterium
GCGGTGGATTTAACAACCTCAGGAAGTATGCTCACGCGCCGCTACGGAAAAGGGAGACTGTTTACTGGCGCCACCGTCGAGGAGATGGCACGTGCAGCGGAGCGGCCTGATAAACACGTTCTGGGAGCCGTAAATTCCGACTTTTGGAAAAACTCGCCTGGCATGTTTACCCCAGTGAACCTTTACGTCACAGAGGGAATGGCGGCGCGCCTTCCCGTTGCTCCAGCACCGCGCGCTGTATTCGGCCACACGACTGACGGTAAATATTTCATCAAACCTCTTACTGCCTATTTACGTCTGACCATAAATAACCGGACTGTTTCGGGAATCAAACTAAATGAGCCAATTACTTCTTCTGGAGTTGTCCTCTTTAACCGCCATTTCGGCCGAGACGTTTCGTTGGCACGGTACAAGAAAGCCTATCGCCTCGACCTCGGAGACCAAAACTTTCTCCCAAACCAAAGGGTGGTCGCAAAGGTAGCGGAAGAGCTCCAATGTACTACGGTTTCGCTAAGCGGCAACAGCTTGGTCCTCGCTCTGCACGGAAATGCCCATCGGAAACTGGGCCAACTCAAGACCGGATCGATAGTCACCATTGAGCTCAAGGTGCCAGAAGTAAAAGGGGTGATTGATCTGGCCGTTGGCGGCTCTCCCCTACTGTTGCAAGGGGGCAAACCTCACATTGACTGGCAACAGGAGAAGCTTCTGCGAAGTTTTGTCGTCGAGCGACACCCCCGCACGGCAGTCGGTCTGAGCCGAGACGGCACAAAGCTGTACATTGTTACGGTTGATGGTCGCCAACCGGCATTAAGTATAGGAATGACCCTTTACGAATTATCCCTGTATCTTCGTGAACTAGGCTCGTGGGATGCCATGAATTTTGACGGCGGGGGTAGCACAACCATGGTTGTGCGTGGAGACGTAGTCAATAAACCGAGCGACCGCCTCGGACCGCGCTCTGTGGTGAATTCTCTGCTCGTTGTTCTTCAGGGCCTAGCTGGTCCGTTGGCACAGCTCGAACTTTCCCCGCGCCAGCAGGAAATTGCGATTCCTTGTGGAGCCAAAGAACAGGTGCGTTGCCGGGGACGCGATGCGTTGGGCAACTCAGTCACGCTCGACCCTGAGTTGTTGAAGTGGGAAATTTCTCCCCCTGTGGCTGAACTCGAAACATCGGGCACAGAATGTACCATCGTTGCGCGTGAAGAACCAAGCACCGGCGTACTGCGCATGGTTTATGCCGGTAAAGATGCTGAGAATGGCTTAGAAAAGGAGGTCCCTGTGCGGATAGTGGCCCTCACAAGCGCCACTGTGGAACCAAGCCCCCTGGTCCTCTCACAAAAAGAAGAAATTAGCCTCAACATTCAAGCGGTAGCCTCTGACATGCCGTTTTCTCTGTCCCCCCACCATATCACATTAAGCCCCAGCAACGACTGTTTAACGGTAACAAAGCAACGTGTCCGTGGCATGAAAAGGGGCGAGGGGTGTCTGACCGTTTCACTGGGGAGGTATAAAATGGGCGTTCCTTATTACGTGGAAGAGTTCTCCACAGTGACTCTTTGCTCATTCGACGCGGTGACGACGAGGATCCTTGCTGGAACAAGGTTTGACAAGAAATTTACTTATCTCCGTCTGAACCAGCAGAAGCCCGTTGAGGGCCGCGGCTGCCTAGCGTGGCGCTATGCCATGACCAAAGGGGGGACCAGCAGAATTATTCTTCCCCTTGACGTAGAAATACCAGGCAAGCCGGCAAAGATATCCCTGGCGATTCACGGTGACGGCAAGGAGGCTTGGTTGCGGGCCGAGGTCGTGGACGCTGTGGGGAATCGCTTTTTGCTCGATTTTACCAATGGGAGCACAGGCATTACTTGGAAGAACGAGTGGAGGCGAGTCACTGTCGCCCTGCATACCCTCGTCCCCCGCCCGGCAAATCCGGGGGCCAAACCTGTTTATCCGCTGCGTGTCTCTGAACTCTACTTGGCCCAGGACCAAGAAGCGCTAAAGGCGCAGGGGGAGATTTTGCTCGACGCCCTAGAAGCTGTCTACGCTCCTGACACTTCAAGCTTGAAATGCACGAATTCAAACCGTTGAAAAATTCAATAAGACGCAAATTATGAAAGCTTCTTCGTCGGGAATGTGTTTTCGTGAGACTCCTTCGGCCTGAGCGCGCAGAACAGCTCATGAGGTTCTTGAATCGGTACAACTTGCCGATGAAGAATCTCGACTTGCTAGATCGCGCTTTAACACATTCGAGCTACGCTTTTGAACACCAGCTGCCCTACGATAACGAGCGGTTGGAGTTCCTGGGTGACGCGGTGCTGAGTTTGATCGTCAGTGAGTATCTTTACCGAGAATTTCCTCAAGCGTCCGAGGGCGAACTATCGAAACAGAAGGCCGCCATCGTAAGCCGCCCAGTGCTTGGTAAAAGAGCACAAGAGATGGGCTTTGGCGAAATGATCTTGCTGGGTCGGGGCGAAGAACAGAGCGGTGGACGAACGAGGCCAGTGCTACTCGGCTCAGCGCTTGAAGCGGTTGTCGGCGCATTGTACTTGGAGCTGGGCGCTGCCAAAATCACCCCCTGGCTCATTCAGGAGATATTTGAGCCCGGAAGGGAACTCTCGCATACGGAAGAGTTCAGCGATTTCAAGTCGCAGCTTCAAGAGTATGTGCAAAAACATTTCCAAACAGTGCCGGAATACGAGCTAATCTCCGAAACAGGGCCCGACCACAGCAAGCAATTCGAGGTTGTGGTCAAAATCAAAGGTGCAGAGTACGGGCGAGGCACAGGACATCGAAAGAAGATTGCTGAGAATCAAGCGGCAATGCGTGCCTACTGGACCCTCATTCATCCGCAACGGTCTCTGTCGATGGGGGATGAAGCCGAAAACCCCACATTCCGTAACTGCGACGCTAGCGACACGAAGTCCTAAAATATAACGCCGCATTTGATATCTTTAAAAACGAGGCTTATCGGTCATATCATGAAGTAGTTTTTGAACTTCTGGGTCGTTGGGATTTGAAACTGCCAATTTCTCGATAAGCACTTTGGCCAGATCATGCTGGCCGGCAGCCCTCAAATAGGCAATGGCGCGAAGACCTTCATCAATGTCGAGTGGCGTATTGGCATCGTTTCGCACCATATTCGCAAGCTGACCGCTTCCAAGGGCAACCGGACCTAAGTAAAGAGTGCGCAAGCGTTGGCGATGGTACCAAAACTCCGCACTCCCCTGCTCAACCCACCGAAGCGAGACAGACTTGCCGAGCTTGGAGCCAAGTTCGTAACGAAGAACGTCGAGTTCGGGGTCGCGTTGCTCGCTTTTCTGCAAAAGGGTGTCGGCGAGTTCGAGAGCCTGAGTGGTCTCGCCACCTGCAGCTAAAAGCATAAGGCGGAAGCGCTCGAAAACCTGATTGTTCCGAAGGGTTGGGATAAGGCTTTCTGTAATGTTTTTAGCGAGTGAAAAGCGCGACTCGAACCATTGGCGAGCTTCAGATGAGGTCGTGGCCACGTCGAGAGCTGGTGGTGGCCACAGTGCTTCCTTTAGATAGAGACGTGCCTTCGCGAATTGCACGCTCCAGTGATCGCCAGTGGCGTCGATTACTTTATTCAACGCTTGCCACGCTTGGGCGAAGCGCCCACGGCGAGCAGCTTCGTCTACGGGTGCTATGTAGCGTCGCGCCGCAAATTCGGGGTCCACTTCGAAAATCCGGCGGCGCAGTGCCTGCGAGCGAACATAGTCGGGTGGGGACATTTCTTCGTAAACGTCCGCAAGCTCTTGGAGCGAGCCAACGTCTGCGTTGTTCAGAGCAATAGCTCGCTCGAACGCCAACCGCGCGCTGTCAAGATACTCCCCCTTCTCGGGGTTGAGCTTTGCCAACAGGTGATAGGCTTGTCCCATGACGTAGAAAACGTAGTGGTAACGGAGCTCGCCGCGCTCAATGAGTGTCTTTGCGTATTCCACCGCAGAAAGCAGATTGCGGCTGGCATTTTGCCTGATCGCTCCGACAACCTTGGTATCAGCCCCACGGGAGGAAAGTTCGCGCCACAAAGCGACGTCGAACGTTCCCTCAAGGAGATAAGCCGAAGCGAGCCCCTCAATAGCTTCGGCGTTGAAAACATTTACCTTAATGGCACGCCGATAAAGCTCTTTCGCAAAGCCCAGGGGGGTGTACTTCGCGTCTCCAGGGGCATTGGAATAGGCGCGCGCTGTTGCAACCCAATTGGTCGCGTCGCTGTGAAGGGTATCGGATATAAACTCCCGAAGAATGAACTCGTAAACCAACGGCGAAGCTAGCCATGCTGCTGCCACTCCCACTAGCGCGCCAATCATCCTAAGTCGAAGGGGTGGACCGGGAGCGATAGCCTTGTTTGGCTTTGAGAGGTGGTCTGACTTGTCCGAAGCAACGCTTAGCAAGGCGTATGTGCTGGCCGCACAGGTACAGTCGTTTTCTCTGGTTACCACGCGTTTTGTGAGAACATAAGCAAAAGCGAGTGTCGTCACGCACGTCAACGCAATCGGGTGGATATGGAACGGGAAGTCGAAGAATGCGTGGATAGCGATAGCACCGCAGGGCGAAATGAGTCCGGTGAGCAGAATTTTGTCCCTTCCCCAGGGCAATGTCGCGAAACCACGGTAAATTGAACGCACCGTCAAAACAGCAGCAACCAAAGCGAGAACGGCACCTATGAGCCCCAGTTCTACGACCAGTTGTAAGTAGTCATTATGGGCAACGTCTGTGCGCCGGATGGTAGTTCCAAGTACCGAGTCGGGATTCCGTGAAAAATACTCGCCGTGAGCGGGTGGATAGACGTACTGGAAGGAGCCGATCCCATGCCCCCACAGAGGGGATTTGGCTATCAACGGCAGCGACACCACCAATATGCGTAAACGTGTCTCTTTAATCAGTTGTTGGGGGCTAAAATCCCGTCGAAGCCGCTCGGTGATACGTACGGTATGGCGCGCGAGTGGATTAACCTCCGGAGCCACTGTTTGGATTGCGGCAAAGGTAACGAATAACGCAACAACAACGCCTAGAACGGAGACTATGGGGAGCCGGCGTCCCAGTCCTCGGAGGATTAGAGCACTCTGGGCTGCCACCATCAGAGTTCCGATAGGCCAAATTGCACGGCTTTGTGCAGCAACCAAAACAAATAGGATGAGGATAATAGCAACAGCGACCACAACCCGTGTCACGAGCCTGCGAGCGATAAACCAGAATGATATGGAAAAAGAGAGCGGAAACAATAAATAGGCGGAGAGTCCTGTGTTGTGACCGATAAGTGAGCCAACGCGATTCCTGGGATCGTCGAATTTAGGAAGAAACCACCAGGCTGCCTCGATGTGTTGCAGAAAGGAAATCCACGCCACGAAGACACCAGCAAGGGCGACCGCGACCATGAATTTTTGTGCCTCAGCCCACGTTGGTCGTAACCCACAAACGACTCCGAAAGCACCTATGCCTAGACCGCAAAGCAAGGCAGTCTTGAGAGAGAAATGGGGAGTCGGGGACCAAGTAAGCGCAGAAACAGCGGAAAAGCACAAAAATCCCAAAAGCCAGACTAGAGGAGACGAACGCAAGAGATGCGATGCAGAACGAGAACCACTGACAGTTTTATCACCGACGGCTATTTGTATACCTATTGTTCTAATAATATACAATGAGGCGAAACAGATTGAGCTAATAATAAAAGCACTGCTTACGCACTCTTTCATTACCAGTGGTGAGTGGTTAAAGGCGACGAAAGAGCGTAGTTGTCCTAGGTAGATATTTCCCCACTTGGCCCGAGCCACATCAGCCGCCGCATCCCAACTGGCTAGGATGAGGTTAGGAACTCGAAGGGGATAGATAAGGGCCGAGGCAAGGACTGCTGAGGTCAAAGCGAGAAATGTTAAATGTCGCAACAGCTGCGTTTGGCGTTTGACAGCTGGCTCATTGAATTTCGTTGCTTCTATCATCTCCCACGACTTCCGTTTGCGATTCGATTTTGGTCGCTCCTCGTGGCCATACTCATGCTAGCACGACAATTTTTGCTTACACATGTATAGCACACTTGCGTTGCACTAGTGTTGAAGGATAACAAGTAGAATCTCCGCCCATGATTGAACGTGATCGAATTCTTTCGGCATTAAATCCTCAGCAACTAGAGGCCGTCACAGCACCCGACGTTCCTGTGCTCATCGTGGCGGGGGCTGGGAGCGGGAAAACTCGAGTGATTACCCGGCGAGTGGCGTTCCTCATTCGCGACCGTGGATATCGTCCGTGGCAGATTTTCGCAGCAACGTTTACAAACAAGGCTGCAGCGGAAATGAAACGCCGGGTGGTGCAGTTGCTTCCCCACGTGCCAGACAATGACCTTCACATAGCCACATTTCATTCCCTCTGCGCTCGGATTCTTCGCCGAGAAATTACAGCCCTGGGCTTTTCAAGCAATTTTACAATCGCCGATGAACGCGATCAACTCTCGGCGATCAAACATGTGATGCGGGAGCTTGGCATTAGCGAAAAAGAAGTCAAGCCAGGCTATGCCCAGGAGGTCATCAACCAGTGCAAGATTCGGCTGCTTGATCCGCTCCGTCTTGGTGAGTACATTGAGTCGCGTTACGAGGAGCAGCTCGCAGCTATTTACGAGGCCTACGAAAAATACATCCACGCAAGTTCGGCTTTGGATTTCGAAGACCTCATACTCATGACAGTGAGGCTCTTTACCGAGCGAGCGGATGTGCTCACTCGCTACCAAGAAAAATACCTTCATGTTATGGTGGATGAATTTCAGGATATCAATGACAGCCAATTTGCCCTGGTGCGTTTGCTAACAGCCGCTCATCATCACCTGACCGTTGTGGGAGATGAGGACCAGACCATTTACTCGTGGCGGGGCGCGGATATCCGGCACATTCTTGAGTTCGAAAAGTATTACCCGGAGCGCATCGTGGTCCGTTTGGAGCAAAATTATCGCTCCACACAGACGATCCTCAATGCAGCGAACGCCGTGATCTCCCACAATACGGAAAGGTTTAATAAAACTTTGTTCACAGAGCTTCCCAAAGGATTGCCTGTGCTGGTTCTCCAGGCAGAGAATGACCGCGAAGAGGCTCGGGCCGTTGCAGAGTTGGCTTTGGAACTATCGCGCCGCCTGGGGATCGCTTACTCCGAGATGGCCATATTTTACAGAACAGCGGCCCTGAGCCGAACTTACGAAGAACAGCTGAGAAGCCTCAACATGCCTTACCGCGTTGTCGGTGGGGTACGGTTTTACGATCGAGCGGAAGTGAAAGACATGCTTGCCTATTTGCAGGTGGCTCAGAATCCGCGAAACACGCTGTCGCTTTTGCGAATCATTAACACGCCAAAACGCGGACTAGGCGATAAGACGATCGGGAAGCTGCTGGGATGGGCACGGCAACGCGGAACGTCACTTTTTGATTCCATAGAGAATGCCGCAAAGGGCGGATTTTTGCCAGCTGCAGCAACTTCTGCCGTTGCCGCCCTGGTGGAAAAAATCCGCACGTGGCATGCCGATTCAACGTCCAAGCTTCCATCGGAGCTTTTTGCCCAGATCCGAGAGGATATAGGATACGATGAAAGCTTAGGCGATCCAGAGCAAATGGAAGTACGTAGCCGCCTCGAGAATCTCGACGAACTCTACAACAGCATAGTCGCTTATGAGAGAGAAACCCCCGAAGCAACGCTGGCAAGCTACCTAGAAAATGTTAGTTTGTTGAGTCCGGTAGACGAAGCAAAGGAGGGACAAGACGCAATTACCCTCATGACCCTCCATATGGCAAAGGGACTAGAATTTCGCTGTGTTTTCATTGTGGGGTGCAATGAAGGACTTCTTCCCCATGCACGATCTGTGGAAGAAGGACATCTGGAGGAAGAACGGCGTCTGTTCTATGTGGGGATGACGCGGGCGCGAGAAGTGCTTGTCCTCAGTCATTGTTCACATAGGACCTATTATGGTGAGCCACGGTACGATTTTCCTTCGCCTTTCCTCGAGGAAATCCCGTCGCCGTTGGTGCTACACGTGGACGCTTCGCGAACCAACATGGCACGGTTTGTCCACGATCTCAGTCACGGCAAGCGGGAGCCCCCCAGTGAATCTCAACGTCCCAATCAACAGTTCTACGACGCAACTTCGCGACATGAGCTGGTCAGCAGGCAGAACTTGTCCCCCCGTTCGCAGAGATCCTCCCTTGTAGGCAAGCGCGTGCGTCACCCTTTGATTGGGGAAGGTGTCGTGATTGAAAGTGGCGGTATGGGGAAGGAACGGTGGTACGTCGTTGAAGGCGACGACGGTTCCCGTGTTAAATTTTTAGCGCGATATGCTCAGTTCGAGGTGTGTGAATGACACGCCGGCCTTTAATACTCGTGGCGGACGATGTGCGCGAGATTCGTGATCTCCTGCGCTATACTCTACAGCGTCATTATGACGTAATTGTTGCTCGCAACGGGGAAGAGGCGTGGGAATTGTTCAATGCGTACGAACCGGATCTTGTCATCAGCGATGTGGTGATGCCACGCATTAATGGGCTGGATTTGGTAAAAAAAATCAAATTGCAGTCTTACAAGCCAACAACTCCCGTTCTGCTGGTGACAGCGATCACCAAGGATCGAGAACTACCAGATGCTTTCTGGAAAGATTTCGCAGGCAGCGATGGCTATATTACGAAACCGTTTACCGCCCACGAAGTACTAGCCGCAGTTCAGCGACTTTTGCATGAGGCAAAAGACGAGCTCGCCGCTGGCATGAGGGCACACGAAGAAGTCAGGACAGATGAGCTATGAAGAACATGCTGCAGGGAAAAACGGCATGGAGTTTTCTTTTTTTCCTGGCGGTTTCGCTATTGGGATGCCAAGTGGGCCCCCCGAAAGGGGTTACAGCGTTTATTGTGGATGAACCAACCGAATTTGCATCAGCCATGCTCATGTTTCCAAAATCCGAAGAATACCGCCTGCCGCTTAAGCTCAAATATGTAGATACAAACACTTTTCAGACGACGGCGACATTACCCCCTGGGCGTTACACGTTGGTAGTGCGAACGGAAATGGGCCGTTACATGAAAATTCCTGTGGATATTGAGGCCGGCAAACGTCTCTATCACGTTAACACCGGCCCGACGATTGCCGATGAGGATCTCATTGTTCAAAAGCCGACGAATTTACTACGGGGTAAGGTTCAGGTACCCAGTGGCGAGCAACCTCGAGAAGTCTTAGTGCTTTTTGTGGAACATGACGCTATTTTGAAACGTGTTGCAGTTTCCAGTGATGGCCGTTTTGAGGTGGCAGCACCTCACGAGGGCACTTTTTGGATCGAGATGTTTGCATTTACCGACAAGAAAAGATGGAAATGGGAGGGCGGTCCATACGATTTGCGAAAAAGCGTGGATCTCGACCTAGTGTACCTGCGCAGTCTCAACCAGTGACGAAACGCTATTGTTGGCAACTATGCGTCCGCCCGAAATCTTTACGACCCGACAGGCGACAGCATTCGCGAGCTCGTATTGGTGAGTGACCACAAGCTGCGCCTGACCTTGGCGCGCCAGATCTCCCATGAGTCGCCAGATTTCACGGGCTCGATCGAGATCGAGGGAAGAAGTTGGCTCGTCGTAAAGCAGGTAGTCCGGTCGCATGGCTAGGGCTCGCGCGATAGCGACACGCTGCTGCTCTCCACCGGAGAGTTTCCCGGGCCGCATCCGAGCTTTGTCCGCCAACCCCAGTTTGTGCAAAAGTGCCATGGCTTTTTGCTCTGCTTCTTCGCGCGAAGCTCCGCGCACACGAATCGGCGCAAGGGTTAGATTCTGAAGAACTGTGAGATGGGGAAAAAGGTGGAACTGCTGAAAAAGCAGGCCGCATCGCAAGCGGATCTCGTGGCTTCGCCGTTCATATTCTTTTGCCGTAAGGTCGGGCGAAAGAACCACGCCATCCACTTCTATTTCTCCGGAGTTGATCTTTTCCAACCCTACAATGCAGCGCAGAAGCGTGGATTTGCCACTGCCGGACGGCCCCAAAAGCACAACCGTTTCTCCACGGGCCACTTCGAGCGACACACCGTCGAGCACACGGCTGCTGCCAAAAGCTTTAGTGATGTTGCGCACCGAAATCATGATGAGGATGAACCCTTTTCTCAAGTCGCCTTGCTAGTCGGGAAAGCGGATACGCCAAGAGGAAATAGATAAGAGCCGTTACCACCGCAAATTCCACGTAACGGCCAGTGGCTTGCGAAGCTGCACGAAAGGTCATGGTCAATTCGGAGATCGCCAAGATGGAAACTATGGAGGTGTCCTTAAAAAGCGCAACAAAATCGTTGGTAATTGGCGGAATGACCAGGCGCAGCGCTTGAGGTAAGACGACATAGCGGATTGCCTGGCGACGCGAAAGTCCCAATACGAGGGCCGCCTCGATTTGTTGGCGGGGCACTGCCATGAATCCGCTCCGGTAGATTTCTGCTTCGTAGGCTGCATAATTCAGCCCCACGCCGAGAATGGCCGCCGTAATCGAGGGCAGTTCAATGCCGACGTAAGGAAGCTGAGGCAGGCCGTAATAAATAAAGAACAGCTGGATGAGCAGCGGAGTGCCGCGCATAAACTCTACATAGACCACCACGAGAGCAGCTATCCATCTTGGGCCGTACACACGCAACAGTGCAAGTATAAGACCCAACAGAGATGCCAGCAGCATGGACAACACACTGATTTCGATCGTTAACCACGTGCCTTTGGCAAATAATGGTAGGAATTTTGCAATCAGTTCACCAGCAGGAATCCCCTGAGCTTGGGCGGGAGTAACGGCGCGAGCTGTTAATGGGTAAAAGGCTGCGTACCCAGCAAGTCCGCACACGGCAAGCACTAGGAATTTTTGCGCCAGTTTCTCTCGTGGCGCTTTCACTTCTTCTGCAACTCCGCAGGAAGCTTCTTTTGCGCCTCGTTCCAGAGCTCCCATTTCTCTAGAATCCGCTTTAGAGTGCCGTCGCTTGCCATCTCCTCAATGATCCTTTGCAAAGCGTCGCGAAGCTTGCGACACTGCTTGTTGACCGCGATGCCGTAGTGTCCTTCTCCGAATGGCTCTCCCGCAAAGCGGAGCTTGGGGTTAGGTTTGGCATAGTAGAGGGCAATGGGTAGGTCAAGCAAGACACCTGCAATACGACCAATAGCTAGGTCATCATACGGACGTACATTATCATCGTAACTCACGACCTCGATCCCGGGGGTGTTCCGTAGAATACGCTCTGCAGCTGTATTATTAAGAGTTCCCACCTTTTTCCCCACTAAGTCGTTGAGCGAAGAGGTTTGAGTGTCGTCGGCCCGCACGACGAGTTGCTGAAGGTACACATAATAAGGACCAACGAAATCCACGACTTGTTTGCGTTCTGGGGTGATTTCGATTCCCGACATCGCCATGTCGAAATCACCCCGCTGAAGGGCAGGGATGAGGACAGCCCAATCGGTCTGAACAAACTCAATTTTGAGACCCAGGCGCCGACCAATTTCTTCGGCGATATCAACTTCAAACCCCACACGCTGGGACGGATTCTGAGGGTCGCGAAACTCGTATGGGGCTCCACCGGCTTCGTCACTGCCCCAACGTAAGACCCCGGCAGAGAGCACATCGTCTAGCTCACGCACCCGCACTTTCTTCGCGCATCCAGAAAGCCACACGGGCGCAATAAGAGCAAAGATCGCAAGAATCCACCATAGGACGCGTCGTTCAGGCATCATGCCCCCACCACTTATACTTTGCGAGCTGCCTGTCAAAAGCTATGTTTCATACTTAAAATTTGCAGAAACATTCCCCCCAGCTCACGCGAGAGGCAAACATTGCCGATCCGAGCGAGAAGCATAAATGATCCAGTAAACAACCGGCACCACAACAAGCGTAAAGGCGGTCGAGACGAAAAGTCCAAAGATCAGCGCCCACGCCAGGCCGCTAAAAATGGGATCGAGGGTAATCGGCCATGCGCCCAGCATTGCAGCCCCCGCCGTAAGAAAGATTGGACGAATGCGTACGGCAACACTGTCCACAATGGCCCTCCACAGGGGAGCCCCCTCGCGTGTGCGCAAATGTATGAAATCAATGAGAATTATTGAATTCCGCACGACAATTCCAGAAAGCGCTATCATTCCAATCATAGCGGTGGCGGTGAAAAAAACGGGGTTGTCAAAACCGCCCACGGGCCTTGCGGAAATTAAATTGAGCAACCAGAACCCAGGCATTATGCCGATAACTGTGAGGGGTATTGAAAGCATGATCACAACGGGCAGCAGGTAAGATCTGGTGTCGTAAACCAGCAGGATATAGATACCGAACAAGGCAGCAATAAACGCGAGGCCGAGGTCACGAAAAACATCCACTGTGATTTTCCACTCGCCCTCTCCCGTCCACACTACCCACGTGCCCGGACGTGGCGGCGCTTTTTTAAGTTCTGCTTGCGTTTCGAGGATGACCTCAGCGGGGGCACGTCCTGCCGTTTCAGCAAAGACGTAAACCACACGTTCTAGGTTCTTGTGGTATATACTTTGATCTTCCGTGAGCAGCTGAAATTTGCCGATTTCGCCCAACTGGACAAGATTGCCCTTGATGCCGCGCATATACACCGAGGAAAGCCGTTCGACGGAGCTTCGGTCCGCACGAGGCAGACGAAGCGTGACGTAAAGCGGATTCACTTCGTAAGGGGAATGGAGGACGTCAGGACGCGCTCCGTCGAGAAATGTAGCCAGTGTCGAAGCAATTTCTGCCACACTCACCCCGCTCAGAGCGGCTTTTTCTCGGTCCACCGTGAAAACGTATTTTGGCTGCATTGCCTCGATGGTGGAATCCGCCTCCACAACGGCGTGCTTAGCTGCGAGCCGCTGGCGCACATCCTCGGCTGCGGCTTGCAATTCTGCATAAGAAAGAGAGGGGTCGCCGTAGATTTCCGCTGTGATCGTCGCCGTTACAGGTGGCCCTGGTGGAACTTCGACCAGTTTTGCCAGCGCGCCATTGGCCTTGGCTATTTCTTCGATGCGTTTGCGCAAACGTAAGAGGATGGCGTGGCTTTGCATTTCGCGTTTCTTTTTTGGAGCAAGGTTGACACGAATATCGGCATAATGCGAGGCCCGACGGAAATAATACTGACGAATCAAACCGTTGAAATCTACAGGCGAGGGTTCACCCACGTAGGTTGTGACGTTGGCCACCTCCGGAACTGTGGAAAGGTAACGAGCAATGGCATCTGCTGCAACGGCAGTGCGCTCTAAGGGTGTTCCTTCTGGCATATCTACCACAACCTGAAACTCGTTCTTGTTATCAAAGGGCAACATCTTCAGGGGTACTCGGCGAGTCAGAACGAGCCAGCCACAGAAGCCCATGAGAACAAGGATCACCGTGAGCAACATCCAGCGAAGGAACTGACTGCGAAGGAACGGGATCAGAATTTTACCTGCCAACCGATTCATAAAAACGACAACAGCGTCCGAATCATCCGCTGAGTGCGACGCAACCCCGCTAGCGACTTCGTGGGCCACATGAGCTTTAAGAATATGATAGCTCATCCACGGCGTGACGGTAAGGGCAACAAGTAGAGACATCAGCATAGCAAGAGGGACATTGACGGCCATGGGACGCATGTATGGCCCCATCATTCCTGTGATGAAAAACATGGGTAGAAAGGAGACAATGACCGCAAACGTTGCTAAGATGACGGGGGGACGAACCTCGTTTACGGCGTCAAGCACCGCATCGAGCGGTGGCTTCAAGCGCATTTTTAAGTGACGATAGATGTTTTCCACATCAACAATGGGGTCATCAACGATGAGTCCCAGTGCAAGAATCAGAGCAAACAGGGTCACACGGTTGATGGTGTAGCCAAAGAGGTAGTTCACAAAAAGCGTGAGGGAATAGACGATAGGTATCGCAACAGCAACAATGAAAGCTTCTCGCCAACCGAGTGCGAGAGCGAGAAGCGCCACGACAGTGACAACCGCAAGCAGCAAACCATCCACGAGCTCGTTGACTTTATCGTTGGCAGTCTCTCCATAGTCACGGGTGATCACAACATTGACGTTTTCTGGGATCACAGAGCTTTTCATTTTTTCGACAGCGTGCTCGACCGCACGAGCTACCCAGACAGCATTTGTTCCCTTCTTCTTGGCAACGGCGAGCGTGACAGCAGGGAAATCGCCGGCACATACCAGCGACTGGCTGGTGGGAGCATCGAAGATTGCCCGTCTCTCGCCGATTATTCGGCTGAATTGGGCGGCAGGTCCAAAGCGCAAGCGGCAGTACGAACGTGGTTCATCGGGGCCATCCGAAATGTGAGCGACATCAGCTAAATAAACGGGGCGGTTATCCACCACCCCGACAACAAGGCGGCGCAGTTCTTGGACGTCGCGAAGGAATTCCCCCGCGTTGACGAGGTACAGGCGATCATCTTGCGCAAACGAGCCGGCCGGAAGACTTACATTCATGGCCTTGAGTGCACGCTGGATATCGGACACGGCGACCCCATAAGCAGCCATTTTGCCTACATCGAGCTGCACGAGCGCGGTGCGGGATTGCCCGCCAACAATGTATGTGCGACCGGTGTTAGGCACCGCTTGGACACGGGCTTCGGCCTCTTCAGCAATGCGTCGCAATGCATATTCGTCAAGCTGGCAGCTTGCAAAGGTGAGGTTAATGATAGGCACGTCGTCGATCTCCACCGGCTTAACGACCCAGCCCGTGACAATGGGTGGTACAAGATCCTGATTTGAGTAGAGCTTGTTATAGAGTTTAATGAGACTGCGCTCCCGGTCCTCACCGACGTAAAAGCGCGCCGTCACTACCGCGAAACCAGGCCTGGAAAGCGAGTAGACGTATTCGACACCGTCCACTTGGTAAAGAAGCTTTTCCAAACGCGTGGCAACCTGCTTTTCCACCTCCTCCGCCGAAGCTCCTGGCGCCTGAACAAGAACATCTGCCACGGGGACAATGATCTGGGGTTCTTCCTCACGGGGGGTCACCAACAGAGCGATAATACCTATAGCCAGCGAAAGTATAATGAGCAGAATCGACAGATTGCCTCGCAGGAATGCCGAAACAATTCGCTGGGTGAACGGAACCGAACCATGCTGCTCCATTAGTGTGCTCCTGGTGGAGTGTGCTCGGGAACGATGACGGTTTCCCCTGGTGAAACGCCTGTGAGTATCTCAATAGTTTCTCCAAGGTGGCGCCCGGTCTGGATAAAGCGGCGCTCTGGACCGTGACTGGTAGGCGTAAGGACGTACTCCAGCTGTCCGACCCGTTGCACAGCGTTCTTGGGAACAACGAGAACCTCTTCCTCGCCTGTGGGAATGAGGAGTCGGCCGAACATCCCCGTGTAAAGATCCTGGGCGTTGGGGACAAGAACTTTGACCAAAACGGAGCGACTGGCGACGTCGGCCTGCGGAACAATTTCGTCAACAATTCCCGTCGTAAGCCGTTCATCGGTGCCTAACTTGACCAGCAGATGATCCCCCAGCCTGATACGGCGAACAAGCGCTTCGCGTACGGGTGCCTCTAAGCGCACAAGCGAAGGATCATAGAGCTGAAGGATGGGACGCCCTGGCATCGCCAAATCCCCGACGTTCTGCAGTTTGTCAGTAACGATCCCTGTTACGGGGGAATGAATCTCTGAGTAAGAAAGTGCCACGTTTGCTTGGTCGAGAGCGCGACGGGCCTGCCCGACTGTAGCCGAAGTGAGCTCGACCCGCAACCGCGAATTATCGGCTTCCTGAGGCGAGACTACGCCTCGCTGGAGAAGTTCGAGATTACGTTGATGATCCGTGACTGCCTGCCGAAGGTTGGCCTCGGCTGCCTTAAGGGCTTGCTCCGCCAAACCGACGTTAGCTTCGAGTTCGCGCTTATCCAGGCGAACAAGCAGATCGCCTTCTTTGACGCGGTCGCCTGCATTCACCCTGATTTCTTCGATCAAAGCTTGGATACGTGGAGTTACGTCCACTTTGTGGCGTGATTGTATCGTGCCCACAGCTTCCTCGACCATAGGCACGCGGATTTTCTCGGCTTTGACAGAATTGCCGGATATAGGTGGCGTGGTTGGAGATGGAGGCGTGACAGCAGCAATTTTGGTTTCAAATCCACCAGTCTGCCACATAATCAAAAGTCCAATTGAAAGGACGACGGTAAGAATACCAACAGCTCGTTTCATAGGCGCGTACCCGCCTTGCGTTCGTAAAGTAGTTATCCCGTGCTTAGAACATCCCTGTAATAGTTGGAATTCTCAAGAAGCTGTGGAGAAAAAAAACGGGCGGAAACTCTTATTTCCGCCCGTTGCGACTGCTGTCTTTCTTAATTACGTATCGTCGGTTACAAGCTATGCGGGAAAATTAGTCCCACGGATTCGGGCCGAGATCGTCGCCCTGCAGATCGATCATGAGGAAGCCGACCACAAAGTCAGCAGCCTCAGCAACCGAAACTGCAGCCTGGGCGCCGACAACGCCGACATGGAGATCCGCACCGATTTCGGTAGGATCACGCTGCAGGCAACCATTCACGAAACCGAGGAATGCCACGCCAGCCTCGTCAATGTTCTCCTCGTAAATGGGGAGAATTCGGCCCTTCATACCAAAGCGTGTCGACTCGTAATTGCCGAGACCAACCTCAGCCAGCTCGGTCAGACGGACGTTGACGCCATAGCCAACACCCACCCCGACGCTGAGACGGAAGATGTCGACAAAGTCGAGCACACGGTTCGGCACATAGTAGAGAAGCATGTGCAGAACGTCGCCCTTATTCGAAGCAGGCTTCTGCACCGCCGGGGCGCAGGGCTTTGCCGGCATTTCACCACCGGCCATGGAAGGCAGCGGGCACAGAGTCAAAGCAGCCGCAGCAGCTACCGACGCGAACAGTTTCGCTGTCGTCGAAAACATAACCACAATCTCCTTTCCTCTTTTAGATTCGATTGTCGCGAATCTACCGACTATAAAGTACAATGCGGCGCAGCGCTTCAACTAAAAAATGCACTACGGAACGTTTTTTTTCCCAACGTGTTCTCGCAGGTTCACTTGCAAGTTGAGTACGAATCCATCACCACTCGAAGTCAATAAGGCAACGATTGCTCAAAGGCAGCCGCCTGTGAATAACTCACCAATCAAGAGGACTCAGATGCGCGCAGGAATAGTCGATTGGGCTAGTATTCTGGAAACCATGCAGAAGACGCGGCTCCTGGTCGTGGGGGATCTCATCCTCGACCATTACGTGCAAGGACGCACGGAGCGAACTTCGCCGGAAGCACCTGTCCCAGTCGTTGTTTTTGAGCGCGAATATACTGTCGCCGGTGGGGCTGCCAATGTGGCTCGCAACCTTCGGCACTTTGGCGCATCTGCGGGATGCATCGGCATCGTGGGGGCCGACGCTGCCGGCGTGGAACTCCGCAAGCTTCTCGAAGCCGAAGGCATCGACTGTTCGGGCATCCTCGAGGTGCCTTCGCGCTGCACGACAATTAAAACGCGTATTATCAGTCAGAATCAGCAGATGCTGCGGCTTGATCGCGAGTCCACTAGCCCCATTGGCGAGGATATTGCGCAGCGGCTTTTGGCTTTGTACCTTTCCCTTCTTCCCCACGTTCATGGGGTGGTAATATCGGACTATGCTAAGGGTCTGCTTACGGACTCGCTTCTAAGAGCCATTATCGACGCAGCAAAAAAGCAACAAGTCCCAGTTTTTGTGGATCCGAAAGGGCGCGATTACAGCCGCTATCGAGGAGCATTTGCCCTCACACCGAATGCTCGGGAAGCTGCCGAAGCCAGTGGAGTTGAGACGCGAACCGATAGTGAGGTCGTTCTTGCAGCAGAAAAAATTACGGAAATTACCGAATGCGAGTGGGTAGTGGTCACGCGAGGAGCCCGTGGTGTTGCGATTTTTAGAAAAGACGAGGAGCCGCGTTTCGTGCCCACAGTGGCGCGCGAGGTTTTCGATGTGACGGGAGCTGGTGATACATTCATCGCGTTCTTAGCCATGGGCGTCTGTGCAGGCCTAGGTGTGCCGACCGCCTGCCAAGTGGCAAATGCAGCTGCTGGGGTAGTCGTGGGAAAGGTTGGGGCAGCGACGGTAGGAGCTGGCGAATTGCTCAAAGTGCTCGTGCCTGAATCGGCGAACCGAAAACTCTTGGAGGAAAGCCAGCTGGTCGAACTTGGGGAACGTTTGCGCAAGAGTGGAAAGCGAATCGTCTTTACTAACGGTTGCTTTGATTTTCTGCATGCCGGACACGTGGCGCTGCTTCAGGAGGCTAAGCGACTGGGCGATGTATTAGTGGTGGCCATTAACAGCGACGACATGATAACAAAATTAAAGGGTGCCCCCCGCCCTATCCTCAAACAAAGCGACCGCGAACGTTTGTTGTCGGCAATAGAGGCCGTGGATTATATTGTCGTATTTGATGACGAGACGCCCCACAAGCTCATTGCCTCCCTGCGTCCTGACGTGCTTGTCAAGGGGCGCAATTACTCCCACGAGCACGTGGAAGGACACGAGATCGTCGAGAGTTATGGTGGCCAAGTAATCTTGCTCGATACGCTCGAGTCCATTTCCACACGCCAATTAATTGATCGGCACCAAAAAAGCACGTCGTGAAAACGGGAATTGCATCCGCCTGAACAAGAAATTGTCTGCGTTAGCTTGAAAAGCCCCCCGCTTGGGCTCGGCTTCGCAAGCGGGGGGCGCTTCGACAATGGAATCACTCCGAAATCAGCGCACGCCAGCCATCTCCTCTGCGAGGTCCGCTTGCGCATCAGCTCCGATCGGCTTGAGATTAAATTTCTCCTGGAGGATGCGCATGATATTTGGCGTGACGAATGCCGGAAGCGCGGGACCCAGGCGAATTCCCTTCACGCCGAGATCGAGCAGCGTAAGCAAGACGGCAACAGCTTTCTGCTCGAACCACGAAATGTTTAGGGTCAGGGGCAGGTCGTTAACACCGCAATTAAAGACTTTTGCCAATGCCAGCGCTACTTGAATGGCACCGTAAGAATCATTGCATTGCCCCATATCGAGGAGTCGGGGCACTTCAAGGCCCCCAATGTTGATGGTCCCAAAGTCATTTTCACGGATCCGGTATTTCCCGCATCCCATCGTAAGAACGATGGTATCGGGCGGCGTCAGGCGTGCAAACTCGCTGAAATAGTTGCGTCCGGGTTCTGCCCCGTCGCACCCGCCGATAACAAAGAAGCGTCTGATTTTCCCTTGCTTAACAGCCTCTACGATCTTATCCGCGATGTTTAGCAGTACGGTATAATGGAATCCGACGACTGATTTCTTTAATGGCGTCGGTTGGAGGGGGCCTACGGTTTTCGCTTTTTCGATGAGGGCGGAGAAGTCATTGGTCTTTAGGCGTGTTGCGCCAGAAACAGCAGTGACGCGCGTCGTGAAGAACCGATCAAGATAAGTGTTGTCCGGACGCGGAATAAGAACACAATTTGTTGTGCC
>JANZZJ010000185.1 GCA_026419455.1 Candidatus Sumerlaeaceae bacterium
ATGTGTATAAGAGACAGCGCCCACACACTCATTCAGGAAGGTGCTAGTGATGTGCTGACTGGATGGCACTATTTCGAGCTCCTGTGCAGTGGTTCCACCATTACGGGAAAGGTAGATGGGGCCACTGTTTGCAGCGGTACGGACACGTCCTATACCACTGGCAATGCTGCGTGGGGCTATTATGACGATAATGGCGGAACCACGAACTATCCGTACGCTGCAGCGTGGGATAACATCAAGTTCGAGACGCTCGGTGCTAGCGGCATCACCGACTGGACGCTTTACGAGTAATTCATTTCTCGTTTTACGTCTTTCGCTACCCCGCCGGTGAACGAGCCGGCGGGGTAAATTTTTGGTGGCTTTTTTCGCCGCGGGAGTGTCGCGGAAGCGATGGGGAACGAGAGATTTCGTGTTTTCCGCGGCCATCCACGGCAAATAAAAAAGGCGGTAAACACATTTTCGTGTTACCGCCAACTAAACCGGAGCAGCGACCAATGAGCTCAGCTCAAGCTCAGCTCTTCACCTACCAGCGCCAGAAACTCGGATTCTAGCTCGCGCATGCGCCGCTCTTCCTTTTCCTGCTCATGATCGTATCCAAGAAGATGAAGTAAGCCGTGAATCAGCAGCAGGGAAAGCTCGCGCTCGAGCGAGTGATCCTTTTGCTCAGCTTGCTTGCGTGCGGCCGGTACGCACACAACGATGTCGCCGAGCAGATCTGGGTCTAGGGAGGCGAAACGTCCCTCGCACATAGGAAATGCGAGGACGTCAGTCGATTTGTCCTTGCCCCGATAGTTCTTGTTGAGGGCCCGCATCTCTGGCTCGTCCACAAACACCACGGAGACTTCTGCCGAAGTGCGTCCCTTTTCCTCAAGCACCAACCGGATCACGTTTGTCGCGATCTTCTTCAGCCGGTGCGTCGTCATGATGTTGGACTTGCACTTGTTTCTCACGTAGATTTCCACGGTTGCACCTTTCTTGGTGTCGCAACGTGATGTGCTTTGCTTCACCAATCGAGCGGCGAAACATCCCACGGAAGGGAACGACTCGCCGCTACCGGCAAGCTTCGAGCCGCCCCTTCCGCATAGAACATTTCAACCTCACATTTTGGCGAGCAAGGCCTCGACGTCTGCTTTGAGTTTCTTGGTGGCCTCCCACGTTTCTTTCACGAAGCCGTCTTCTGATGCCGGAGCATGGGCATAATTATAATCGGGGATGATGCGCGCACCCCGGTTGTCGTCCTTTTCCTTCGAGACCTGAACGTCTTTCGCTACTTTCTCCTGGTACTGGACCAGAAGCTGGAGCAGCTCTTTGACGTCCTTGCCCGGAAACTCCGCCGCAAGCACTTTTCGCTCGTGTTCCCAACGTGGGTCGTCACTAGCAGCCGTCAGAATCTCCTTTACGGCTGCTGAACCTTTTTCTGCAAGAGTTTTTTCGACCTTTTTCTTGAGACCGTTGAGAGCATAGAACTGGATATAGAAGGTGTAAGCTTCGATGCCCTTCTTGCGGCTCGATTCGAGCATGTAGTTCTTACCCAGTCCTTTGACGTCCTTGTCTGTGTAGACCTCTTTAATCTCTTTCACGTCCTGCAGTCGACGACGCGCTTCGATCATCAGGTCCACGATATCCGGACGGAACACTTCAAACACGAACTGTGTCCGGCGGGCTTTGTTGCGCTTGATGTACTTGCCCTCGTTACGCTTCACGGTGTAGATGTTGTCGCTCAGAACCCAGCCTGGCATGATTTCATTGTAAGCTGGCGAAATGCCCTCGTAGCGATCCGCCGGCGAATTGATCAGGGAGAAGGGAAACTCGACCTTTTGTGGCAGTGCGTTGACCGCTGTAGCGATAATCGAGTACGGGGCCTTTGTGAAGTTGCTCGGGAACTTAATGTTCGTGCCAAGACCGAAGAATGTGCCCTCACCTGGCCAGATCTCCTGATCAGGGGCCTTGGATGTGTGGTTCGAACCAACGTTCGCGCCGTAGCCTACGTTGCCCTTTCCCTCGGGCCAGAGCGCGGCAATTAGCAGCGATTGGTGATGGAATCCGACAAACGGCCCACACAGCGAAGCCGTCACCTCGCCCTCAGCAATGCCCGTATTGGGCCCGAGGATGGACTGGGTCACTTTGCCGTGACGCTCAACGTGGCTATGCTCGGTGCATACAGAGCTGTCCACGATAGACATCGAAGCGGCCTCGCAACCCCACTGCAGAATGGATTTCACGACCCATGCGCCGTCAATGACTTCGGTCTTTTCGTCTTTGTTAGAAAGAAGAGTTGCCTCGGCAACCTTCGTTGCTCCGTCAATGATCGCGTATGGACCAACGTAAGTGTTGATCACTTTAGCAGTGTTGATAACTTTTGCCCCTTCCTCGATGATTCCCTTCGGGCTTTTTGCTGCCTCGACATACTTTGCAACGAAGTCGGCATACTCAGCGAGCAATTCTTTGTTGTCGCGACTTTTAGCCACTTTTTCCGCCACAGGGATGGTCAACTCAGCGTAGGACAGCACTTCACGTCCACCAGTCTCAATTGCGATGGACATTTCCACGCCGTTTCCAAACGCCGTTCCGGGGGTCGCGCTAACGGTTTGGCAGTTCATGACCACGGCCTTAGGGCCAACGACGTAATTCGAGATAACGCCCACATTGTGAACCAGGGCATCGTCCTCGATCACGCAGTCGCACACCACACTGTGATAAACGCCGGCAGACAGCTTAACGCCCTTGTCAGCTTCAACGGCGTTCTCCGTGAACTTGCCAAGGTAGACTTCGCCGAAGAACTTCACGGCCGCCACGCGTCGCGGGCTGAAGCCCTCGGCCACGCGCACCTTGCTCCAGTCCGCAGCCCAGCAGCCGGCGGCTTCGAGCTGTTTCTGAAGCTCGGGATCCTCGCTTACGGCTTTTCCTTTCGGCGCAAGCTTCTTCACACGCTCAACGGCTTTGAGCAGTTCGGACGTCTTTAAGACTTCTTCCAATTCCGGGAAATACTTCGCCATACCAATCACCTCGTTTGAATTTGGCCAATGAGGACCGCCAAATTAGTTTTGCGGATGGCGGCCGTTTATTACATCGGCGGGAGGCTCCCTCGAGGGGAGCCTCCGCCGCCCCAACTATGGAG
>JANZZJ010000030.1 GCA_026419455.1 Candidatus Sumerlaeaceae bacterium
CAGGAGTACAGAGTCAATGGAGACTGGCCCGGCAGTGCCGCCCTACTCGCAGCCGCGGCTGTGACTCGCTCCACGATTACAATCTGCGGTCTTCGCAATGACAACCAGGGGGAGAAATTGGCTCTTCAGGTTTTGCAGGAAATGGGGGCAAAGGCCACTCATGAGCCTAACGAGTGTGTGACGCTAACAGGTGGAGATCTCCGAGCTGTGGAATTCGACGGCGACCTGGCAACGGACGCGGTACTTGCTCTCGTGGGAGCAGCTTGCTTTGCCCACGGAAGAAGCCGCTTCTACAATGTGGCCAATTTGCGGATTAAAGAGTGCGACCGCATCAGCGAACCTCTGGCAGAATTGAGGCGCATTGGAGTGCGCTGCTGGGAAGGTAGAGAAATTGGTGATCCTGATCCGGACGCCATCATCATCGAAGGCAACCCAGCAGGCTACGAGGGCGGCATTGAAGTGGATGGTCGTGGAGACCACCGTGTGATCATGTTGCTGACAATTGTCGGGCTTGGGTGTCGGCGCGGTCTTCGGATTCGGGGAGCTCAACACGTGGCCAAGAGTTACCCTCTATTTTTCGAACATTTGCGACAACTAAATGCTGACATTTTCTTGCGAAGCGAGACAGAATGAAAGACTTCTTTCGTCACATCCACTGGTGGATGAGTCAATGGACAACGCCAGTCATTCGCTGGCTGATCTATACCTGCGTCGTCGGTTTTCTCCTGGTGGCATTTTTCCCAAATCTGATTGTGTCTCTCATGGGAGCAAGCTTTCGGACGACCCTCTTAAGGGGTAACCTGTGGCAGCTTATTACGTATGCATTCGTCCATGCCAGTTTTGCTCACTTATTTTTTAACTTGTTTAGCCTTTGGATGTTTGGCACACGGCTGGAGAGACGGTGGGGAAGCCGCGCATTTCTTCGATTTGCAGTCGTCGTCATCGTAGGATCTGTGCTAACTCACCTTGTTCTCACGCCTCTGGTGGGGCAGGCCTCTGTGTTCATTATAGGTATTTCCGGACTCGTTTACGGCGTGCTGTTTGCGTACGCTTATTACTACCCCGACGAAGTAGTTTACGTGCAATTCCTCATCCCGTTGCAGGTTAAATACTTTGTAGCACTTCTCGGCCTTATTGCTTTTCTATCCTCTGTTCAAACTAGCGGTGGCGGGATAGCCCATCTCACCCATTTGGGGGGCCTTCTGTTTGGCTACTTATTCGTGAGGAATCCAAGATGGTTTCAGTGGCTGCCAGTGCCTGACCTTGACCGGCACTCATGGAGGTAGGCGGCGAGAAGGATGGTCAAATTTTTTTTGTTCACGTCGTGTAGTTTCGGGCGATACCTGAACATACGATGCAAAACACCTTAATCAAATCTGTTCAAAGACGAGGCTCTTGATGTCCCAGAAACCCGCAGGACAACAGACTCCCAAAGCTCTGTTTTATCTGACGATCGCGCTGGTAGTGACGTCGCTGACACTCATGGGCTCATTTGCCCGCGCCGTGAAGAAGGCTGACGACGACCAATTCTGGGAATTCACGGCCATGTTCAGCGAGATTTATAACGAGATTCAGAACAAGTACGTGGAGGAGGTTGACTCGAAGAAGCTGTTCGAGGGCGCTCTCCAGGGAATGTTCCTCACGCTTGATCCGCACTCGCAGTACATGGACCCCGACAATTACAGCCAGCTGGAAAAAGATACCGAGGGTGCATTCAGCGGGGTTGGACTGCACATTACGATCCGCGACGGCGTGCTCACAGTCATTGCCCCCATTCCTGGGTCGCCGGCGGCTAAAGCTGGTGTGCGACCGTGGGATCGTATTGTGGAAATCGACGGAAAGAAGACAGAAGGCATCACCATCATTGACGCGGTGAAGAAGCTCACTGGCCCTGCCGGCACGACAGTTACCATTAAGGTTTATCGCGAGGGTGAGCCCGATTTTCTGACGTTCACCCTGGTGCGCAAGAACATCAAAATCGAGAGCGTTTATTATAAGATGCTCGACGACAAGGTCGGCTACGTGCGCTTAGCAAAATTCAGTGATGCAACATCGCGCGATCTTCGCAAAGCCATCGAGTTCTTTAAAGAAAAGAATGCCAAAGGCATGATACTCGACCTGCGTTTTAATGCAGGTGGTCTGCTGAAGGAGGCTATTGACGTCAGCGACCTTTTCCTGCCGAAGGGCAAAGTGATCGTTTCAACCAAAGGGCGCATGAAAAATCAAAATCAGGAATTCCGCTCCGAAAACGACCCCATTACGGACCTCCCCATGATAGTACTGGTTAATAAAGCCAGCGCAAGCGCCTCGGAAATTGTGGCAGGAGCACTGAAGGATCACCGACGGGCAATGGTGGTTGGAGTAAAGGGTGCTCGGACCTACGGCAAGGGCTCGGTTCAAACCATTGAAGAGATTTCTCACTCGTTTGAAAAGGACGAGAACGGAAACTACCGTCCCGCTGCTATTCGCCTGACGACGGCAAAATACTACACGCCGAGTGGCGTGAGTATCGACAAAATCGGTATCACTCCGGACATCGCGGTGGAATTGCCCAAGGGCCATGAAGCTGATCTTTTGCGTCACGGAATGTTTGGGGATCCGCCGATGGACGAGGAAGAAGTGACAACAACGCCGTCGAAATTTACGTGGAAGAATTCCAAGCTTGACGACGAGAAGAGCTCACCAACGGAGACCAAAAAAAGTGAGTCAGAACCAACAAAAGAGGAAGAGGAAGGGCTCGATCCACCACTTGAAGGATCGGCAGTGAAATCGAAAAGCGAAGAGACCACCACAAGTGAGCCCAGGAAGATCATTCCTATCGATCGGACGCTCTTCCCTACCGAGGAAGTCGAGGGCGAGGCAAAGAAGAAGGACGAAAAGAAGCCCAAACGCAATGGGGAATTCGTTGATTATCAGCTCGAGGCAGCGCGGCGATTGATGCGGGCTTACCTGGACGAGGGAAAAGATTTCTTCGATCCACAGTCGGGAATGCCGCCGCAGGTGGCATCGGCACCGAAATCCGAGGAAACACCCACCGCAGCGAAATAAAGACGTATCTTGCAGCCCCCTTGTGAAACGTTTTTCGCAGGGGGCTTTTCCATTTGAGTGGTCACAGTTCAAGAACTTTACTGGTGTGCGATGAGCCGGTGGCAATGGCAGAGTAGTACCGAACGAGAAGACCTAAATACGTCCCAGGCTTCTCCAAAAGAAACAGGGCCGCTGACGGTCAGTCAGCTGGCGGGGCAGATTCGTTTTCTTTTAGAAAGTGAATTTCCCAACGTCTGGGTGGAGGGAGAAGTCACTGGCTTTAAGGTTGCTCAGTCGGGTCACGTCTATTTCTCACTTAAGGATGAGGACGCCGTCATCGATTGCGTGATTTGGCGGAGGCAAGCGGCTGAGATCGAACGCTTTCCTAGTGACGGCGATCACATCGAAGTGGAAGGTTCGCTGAGCACTTATTCGCGTGGTAGCCGTTATCAAATCTCTGTAAGGACCCTACGGCCGGCAGGATTAGGAAAACTCTATCTTAAATTTCTCGAGCTAAAGGAGCGGCTGGCACGCGAGGGACTTTTTGATCCTGCGCGAAAACGCGCGCTGCCGCTCTATCCGAAAACCGTGGGAGTGATTACTTCAGCAAAGGGTGCCGCCATTCGCGATATCATAAAAGTCCTGCAGAGGCGCGCACCCCAAGTGCGCGTGCTGCTGTACCCAACGCCGGTGCAGGGTGACGAGGCGCCTTTTCGGATAGCCGAAGCCATCAAGAGAATGAACGATCTGGGTTGGGCAGACGTGCTCATAGTGGGGCGTGGCGGCGGATCGCTAGAAGACTTGTGGGCGTTCAATGAAGAGGTAGTAGCACGAGCTATCGCCCAATCCCGAATTCCTGTGATCTCCGCCGTGGGACACGAGACTGATTTCACGATTGCGGATTTTGTAGCCGATGTACACGCGCCCACACCTGTCTCTTATACAC
>JANZZJ010000057.1 GCA_026419455.1 Candidatus Sumerlaeaceae bacterium
CCAAGCCGTAAAAGATGTTTTTCCCGGCGCGGGTCGCCACGACGAGCCCTGCATTGCGCAACACACTGAGATGCGCCGAGGTGTTCGGCTGGGACAAGCCCAGCTCGGCACTCAGTCCGGAGACAGTGGTTCGGCCAGATCGCAATCGCTGGAGAATTCTCAAGCGGTTGACATCAGCAAGCGCCGCAAAGCGCTGCGCGATTACTGTGAGGATTTCATCTGGAAGCTCATTCATTGTTTGCCAAGCACCCATGATTTTGCAATGCTATATACATATAAACATTTGTTTATTCACTAATCGCTGTAATTTTCTTAAACGTATCTATTTGAGCACCGATTTTTCTGAGTCGTCAGAGAGCTGCAGAAACTAAAAGCAAAGAGTGATTGTTGAAAAGTTCACGTTTCAGCGAAGAAATGTAAAAGGGATGGTGGGCGATACAGGACTCGAACCTGTGACCTTTGGCATGTGAGGCCAACGCTCTAACCAGCTGAGCTAATCGCCCACCCAGGCGCATACAGGATACCGCACATGGCCCGTTGTATTCTTACCTCGGCGTTTCGCCAACAAGCTATCAGTTTTCCTTGCCGGCAAGTTTTGAGCGGTTCATCACGCTTGAGAAACTCATATGTCGAGGGAGGCCGTCCCGATGAAACTCGGTTGTTCTTATTTTGGTAACAGAATCCTCAAGCACTATCTAGAAGACCTCGAAGAGCTACGAGAAATGGGGTGCGACTATGTCGTACACACTTATAGTGAAAACGACATGGTTTTTTGCCACGCAGCCGTCGCTGACATGGTTGCTGCGACAAAAGAGGCTGGGCTAGAAGCGTGGATTGATCCTTGGGGGGTGGGCAAGGTATTCGGCGGTGAATCATTTTCCAATTTCGTCATGCAGAACGTAGAAGCAATGCAAGTACTGAGCGATGACCGCCCTACCGGCGCGGCATGCCCAAACAACCCCAAATTCAGGGCTTTCATGCAGGAGTGGATTCAGGCTGCTGCGTCAACTGGTGCTCAAGTGGCGTTCTGGGATGAGCCGCACTTCTATATTCCGACGTGGATGGGCGGACGTCCGAATACATGGGGATGCCGATGTGCGCACTGTAAGCGGCTTTTTGAAGAGAGATTTGGTAAAGCCATGCCCTACGAGGAAACGGACGAAGTTAGGACATTTAAGGAGGCCTCGGTAGAGGAATTCCTTCGCGAGCTTGCGGCTGGAGCTGCGGCAAAGGGCCTACGGAATGCCTTGTGTGTGCTTCCCCCCCGCGATTCGGCGCACGGCACGGCCAATTGGCAGCGTCTGGCACAAGTCAAGCCGTTAGAAATTTTTGGTACGGATCCTTACTGGTACGCAGCGAAACGCTCAGTGGAAGAATATGTTCGCTCGGCTTCGCGGGAAGTGGTGGAAATTGCCCGGCGCAATGGGCTTGAACCACAAATATGGTTGCAAGGGTTCGGAATACCGGCGGGCCGCGAGGATGAGCTTGTGCGAGCAGTGGAAATTATGTGCGAAGAGGGTGTTGCCAACATTGCTGTGTGGGGCATTTACGCCTGCGAGCATCTTTCGTGGATTCGGCCGGCCAATCCCAAACTGGCTTGGGAGAGAATCAAGCAAGCATTTCGTCGTGCACAAGAGCTTTCGGCATAAGGATTGGATACGCAGCGGCAGTCCGTAGGGGAAGTTAGTCTTCAGCGCCGGTCTTTGGGAAAAACCCCCGAAATGTCGAATGGAATGCATGTGCGTTTGTGTTACGGCATGAAAACTGACGAGCGTGGGAGAGAATTTGCTGACGAGATGAAGAAAGTGAGAACGGTGACGAGCGGAATTAGGCTTAACAGAGCGGAAACATGGAAAGGGACAGCATTTCATATTTGCGTTAAAATGTTTTTAGCTATTCTCCTGGCTGGGCTCTTGCCATCCAGTGTTTACGCGCAGCAAGAGGCCGACTCACCTGCTCAGACACCGCCAGCGGGATTTGGGCTCTTTAAGCTGAAGAAGACCCCTTTTGCTTCGAAGGTTGCACGAAGATCGTCTGGAATGACGCTTCGCCACGAAGCACCCAGTGAAAGCGAACCGGATTCAGAGGAAGAAGGCAAGAAGTGGCCTGTTCCGGGGTTGGAATACCGTGTTGAAGAGGTTATCTCTCCTGAGGAAAAGCCAGGTCCGCGGGCGGCAACAACTGTGCCTGCCCCCGGAGCAGGAGGGGTGCGTTCAGCCAATCGAAAGATCAATTTTCCGCGCGATCCGGAGGATGATCTGGATGTTCTCAAGCTTCAGATCTTTCTGGATTATCACGGTTATTCACCCGGCGAAATAGATGGACGATGGGGTTACAATACGGGGCGTGCCCTTTACGTTTATCAGATGAACAATGGTTTGACGACGACTGGGCAGCTCGATGATGCCATGCTCAGACGGCTGGATGAGTTCGCCAATGTTGGCTACCTGGTGGAATACACGCTGAGCGCAGACGACGTGAAAGGGCCGTTTTACGAGATCCCCCGCGACTACCACGCCATGGCAAAGTACAAATGGCTACCCTACGAGAGTTTGAGCGAGAAGTTGGCAGAAAAATTCCATTGTTCCCAGTCGCTCCTGCGGAAATTGAATCCTGGAGTGGACATTGATAGGCTTCAAGCTGGCGATACGATTTTGGCGCCAAATGTGGTTGATGGAATTGATGAAAAGCGTGGTGAAGTCGCTCTGATTCGCGTTTCCAAACACAACAAATGGACGATGGCATTCGATGCTAAGGGACGTTTTATGTTTTATTACCCGTCCACGCTGGGAAGCGAATATGATCCGTTGCCCTTGGGGAATTACCAAGTTACGTCCGTGATTTACTATCCTCCATTCAAGTACCAGCCTAAACTTTTCTGGGATGCGGATCCCAACGAACCAGAGGAGCTGCTGCCACCTGGCCCCAACAGTCCAGTTGGCAAGGTCTGGATTGGAACATCGCGCAAGAGTGTTGGAATTCACGGCACGCCCAACCCCGAGAACATTAGTAAGAACACGTCGCACGGGTGCATTCGCCTGACGAATTGGGACGCGGAACAGTTGGCAAAGCGTGTGAAACCTGGAACTCGGATTGAATTCGTGGAATAACGGGAAGTCTCCAGCTTGCCGATGACGTAATAGGCGCGAGTCGTCAGCTGGCAGAAAGGATGACCGTGGTTGGCAAGCATCGTTTTACGGAGCCATTCAATGAGGGAACAATCTTTTCGTGTTGCAGTGGTTCAGATGTCGTGCTCGCCGGATCCCGAGGAGAACCTCAAGCGAGCATGCGAATTTATTCGGCAGGCGGCTGCGGAAGGCGGACAAGTTATCTGCCTGCCGGAGCTATTTCGTACTCAGTATTTTTGTCAGAGTGAGGATCATTCACATTTTGCGGTAGCGGAGCCTGTTCCAGGCAAGACCACCGAGGTGCTTGGCACTCTGGCCCGCGAACTTCGTGTGGTGATAATTGCCCCCCTGTTCGAACGACGGGCAGCGGGCTTATACCATAACACCGTGGCGGTCCTTAACAGCGACGGCTCTCTGGTTGGAATCTACCGGAAAATGCACATTCCTGATGATCCGCTCTACTACGAGAAATTCTATTTTACTCCTGGCGACTTAGGGTTTCGGACTTTCGCCACCACATACGCTCGCGTTGCGCCGTTGATTTGTTGGGACCAGTGGTATCCGGAGGCGGCAAGGATTGCTTCGCTCTCTGGTGCCCACATACTATGCTATCCTACAGCAATCGGCTGGCATCCGAGCGAGAGGATTGAATTTGGCGAGCGCCAACACTCCGCATGGGAGATCATCCAGAGGGCGCACGCTATTGCTAATGGCGTGTATGTCGCCGTTGCCAATCGCGTCGGGCATGAAGGGCCCCGAGATGGGGGATTGGAGGTCTGGGGAGGGTCTTTTATTTGCGGGCCTTTTGGTGAGATCCTGGCGAAAGCATCCCACGAGCGAGAAGAAGTTCTTGTGGCTGAATGTGATCCGCAGATGCAGGAAGAAGTGCGGCAGCATTGGCCATTCCTGCGCGACAGGCGAATAGACGCTTACGAGGCAATTACCAGGCGGTTTCTGGACGAGTAGTGTGGCCGTGTCTCTGAGGGATGCTTTAAAGCTCGCCCAGATAAAGCTTTTTAACCATCTCATTGCCCAGGAGCTGCTGTCCTGTTCCTTCCAGGGTGATTTCCCCAGTTGCGATTACATACCCACGATGGGCAATCGTGAGGGCCATGTGGGCATTCTGCTCGACAAGTAGCACCGGAGTTCCTTCTTGGTTAATTTGTTGAATTATATCAAAGATCTGTGCTACGACTTTCGGCGCTAACCCGAGCGATGGTTCGTCGAGGAGCAAAATGCGGGGACGCGCCATAAGCCCACGGGCGATGGCGCACATTTGTTGCTCTCCCCCAGAGAGGCTGCCAGCGCGCATATTGGCACGCTCTCGAAGGCGGGGAAAAAGGGCGAACATGCGGTCAATGTCCCGGCGGATTTCTTCTTTGTCGCGACGGAGAAATGCCCCCATTTCCAGATTTTCGATGACCGTGAGATCGGGGAAAAGGCGTCGTCCTTCGGGGACATGAGCGATCCCCAAACGGGCTATTTCGTGCGGGGAAGAACTCGAGATGTTGTGGCCGTCAAACGTGACTAAGCCTTGGCGCACTCTAACGATTCCAGAGATGGTGTTAAGGGTCGTGGTTTTCCCCGCTCCGTTTGAGCCGATCAGCGTTACTATCTCGTGAGGAAAGACCTTAAAAGAAATGCCCTTAAGGATCGTCAAACTTCCGTAACCAGCAAACACTTGCTCGAGGACAAGAAGGGGGACGTTGGGGTTTCCATTCATCATGTATTACACAGCTCCCACTTCTGCTCCAAGGTATGCTTCAATGACCCGCGGATCGTTTTGGACATCTGCTGGGATGCCTTCTGAGATGATCTCCCCATGATCGAGGACGTATATCCAGTCAGAGATGTTCATGACAACGCGCATGTCGTGCTCAATGAGGAAGACTGTAATGCCGCGTGCAAGGATTTGGCGTATGAGTTGCATGAGCTCTTGTGATTCGGTGGGATTCATTCCCGCAGCCGGCTCGTCGAGAAGCAAGAGTGTGGGGGCAGTCGCTAGCGCCCGGGCAATCTC
>JANZZJ010000081.1 GCA_026419455.1 Candidatus Sumerlaeaceae bacterium
CGTCAGATGTGTATAAGAGACAGGTGCGAAGGTATGGATCAACGGCGTCTATGTTGGCCAGACACCGGTCGAAGTGCCTTACAACTGGAACTGGTACTACGACGTCAGATTAGAAAAGCCCGGGTATGAGCCTCTGACGGTGCGCGAAAGACTTTACGCCCCGGTACGCCACTGGGTACCTTTCGACTTTATTGCGGAGGTAGCTCCGATAAAGAGCAAGGAGCGACAATGGCGCCATTACGTCCTAACACCTAAAAAGGAACCCTAGGTTTCTCTTTCTTACTGCCGAAGCTGATGTGTTTCGATCTTTTAAATCTCAATGCGCATGCTAATATCGAGCGCACGTGCTGAATGGGTCAGGCTTCCCACTGAAATTCTTTGTATCGGTAACGTTCGCAAGTGTCGGATATCATCGATAGTTACCCCGCCACTCACCTCGATTTCGGGTAAACTGAGGCCAGTTTTCTGGGAGACTTGGCGGAGCAATCTCACACACGTACGGATTTGCGAGGCGTCCATATTATCTAGCATGATAATATCTGCACCCGAAACGAGCGCCTCCTTGGCTTCCTCGAACGTGCGTGCTTCTATGCAGACGCGTAAGCGCCGTTTGATGAACTCCCGCCGTTCGAGCAAAAGTCGCATAGCTTCGGCAACACCTCCTGCGGCGTCAATGTGGTTGTTTTTTAGTAGGACCATGTCAAACAGTCCAAAGCGGTGATTGTTCCCTCCCCCATCGCGCACCGCTTTCTTTTCCAGTGACCGGAGTAGGGGTGTGGTTTTGCGCGTGTCATAAATGCCAATGCGGTCGGCGTATTTACCGAGAGCCTTGACGTAATCTCGCGTGAGAGTTGCGATCCCGCATAGTCTTTGCAGAAAATTTAATGCTGTTCTTTCACCAGCAAGCAGACAATGTAACTTCCCCTCGACACGTATGAGGTGCTGGCCTTTAAAGAAGTCTCTCCCGTCGGCGACGATTTGCACGCAGCGGCACGACGGATCAAGCTGGCGAAACACTTCCTTGACCACCTGCCCCCCGCTCATACGACCTCCTTCCTTGGCCAGAAAGAAGGCTGCAGCTTTTCGCGGCCGTTCACAGAATATGGCACCGGTTACATCGCCTGTGCCCACATCTTCTGCCAGCGCGAGAGCTACCAACCGGCTCAAAGGAAGAACGTCCTTGTGCTTCGCTGCTTGAGAACGCGAGACACCCTTTGTCATCATTGTTTCCTTTGTGGTCGAATTCTCTTGAGTCCGCAAACGATTTCAGCCCACATCTGGTTGTAGGCACAAATTGGTTCGTAATTCATTGCGGGGCAATGATTATGACGACTCAGCAAACCAAGCCAGAACAAGAGCGTATGCGCGTTCTGGTGATTGATGATGATCCAGACATTCTGCGCCTGGTGGAAATGAGCTTGTCCAGCGATTTCGATGTGCTTACTCTGGCTGACCCTGTCGATGCTTTGGAGATCATGGACGTTTTCGAGCCGGATATCGCTGTGGTGGATATCATGATGCCGAAAGTTACTGGTTATCAGCTCATTGAACTTATTCGGCAAAGCCCAAAGCACAAGCATGTGCCCATTCTAGTCTTATCCGCCAAACAAGAGACCGTGGATATCAAATATGGCTACAAAATAGGGGCAAACCTATATCTCACAAAACCCTTCAAGCCAGATTATCTGCTCAAGAACGTTAAAATGTTAGCAAGCGCTCTGGGCAAGCCACGTCATAAATCGTTCTCATTGCGCGACGTACACCTGCGAATGCGCCTCATCACGACAAAAAAAATTGTTGTTAGCCCCCAAGCAGAATCCAACTCCACGCCAGTGCCTACGGACCCATCTACCTCCAGTTTACGGCTGCGTCGTCCCTTGGCGCAAGAAGCCGACGAGCAAGAGAAGAAAAAGTGGATGGATTAAAACCCTTGGCCGGAAAATTGGTGTATTTGGCCGGCGCCGTTGAGCATGCTCCAGATGGAGGGCGGGGATGGCGTCAGACAATCTCTACTTGGCTAAAAGAAGAACTTAAACTCGATGTTTTCGACCCGTGCGTTCAGGAACTCGCATTGCTATCGCCGCAGGAAAAGGTACACCTTCGGGGCTGGAAGGCGACCGATCCTAACCGGTTTCGGACTATTATCAGACGCTTTGTGGACAACGATCTCCGGCAGCTACTCAAGGCTACGTGCTTTGTCGTTTGCTTATGGGATGAGTACGCGGCACGTGGGGCAGGCACAGCAGGCGAATTGACCGTCGCTTACTGGAGCAAGATACCCGTCTACTTGGTCAGTAGCTTATCGCCGACTGACATTCCCGGGTGGATTCTCGCGTGTGCGACAGAGGTCTTTACGGATTTTGAGCAAATGAAACGGCGTCTGGTCGAGCTCTATGGCCAACAGCGGCTAGTGTCTTCGAGTGCCAATGTCTTTCCGCCTCCCGCTGAGAGTCCTCAGCGCGATGGCGTAGTGGAAAACTGAGCTAAGCGCACTAGTGCCTCGCGAATTTCATCTCTCTGATCATCGGAGAACGGCTCCGGCTTTTGGGTGTAAGCCACAAGTGTGGAGCTGTCGAGTTGGTCTATGAGTCCCAAACATGCGTGCTGGACATTTTGCTGCATAAAGGCCAGGTAGATTCTCACGGGGAGGCCACCTAAGGCCTTGCCTTCTTCATCTTTGTCCAACGGCTTCCAGCCATCCTTTTGCATTTCGGCAAAAACAGCTCGGGCGTCTAGGGGGGTGGAGTCGCGTGTCACCCGAATTTCCAACCCACCCCTCGTGTCAACAAGGAGGACCCCTTCGGAAGGGATCGCTTTGGCTGTCCATCCCCCCGGCAAGTAAAGTCCAATGCGAGCTGGTTCACAGATCACCAAAGATTCCGTGGTCTCTCCGCTGGTCAGTCCTAGTTGTGCGGATGGCGAAGAAAGTTCTTCACTCGTTACTAATGAAAGTTGTGCTCGGACATCCTTGTTCTCTAGGGGCAGGCTTAGCGACGTTTCTTCGTCTGGCCGCAGAACAGGTCCTGCAGCTGTTCCAGGGGACGGCAGGCGGGTAGGCTTGAAACTTTGGAACGCCAATTGGGTGTAGACCTCATTAGGAATAAGGTTGAATTGGTCTATGCTAACATCAAATAAAGCAAGCATCTGCACTTCATATGTGCTCCTTAAAACTGCTAACCAGACGCGATTGCCACCACGGCCGACAAAAGTCACGGTTTTTTCTTTTGAATCGGAAGTTTCGGCAACCTTTTTGGGTTGGGCCCCCTTTGCGCGAAGCAGCTGAACTACTGCATCTTCGTTAAGGCGCGAATCCACGACATAGTCCACGGCAATCACTTTATCGGGCGATTCGATGCTTATAATTGCTCCATTTCGCAATTTTGCCCACTCACGTGGAATGACAACACTGTAGCCCCCCACAGCATTTTCCCACACTGTCCCCTTATTTATTTGCTCGAGATAATCTTTGAGATTTGCCCCGCTTGTTTGCTCGTGTGATCTAAACAGCGAGGTTCTCACTAGGCTGGGATACTTCTGCATGACCCATCCAGAGGCTACAAGTACCACCAGCATGGTTCCTACTGTCACCCACTTAGTGGAAAATCGAACGCGTTTGCTGGGAAAAATGGGAGGGGGAGGGTTTTTCGTGGTACCACCCGTGGCAGCGGGCTTATTCTCGCGATTGCCCTCTAAAACCAAATCCGGATCAGTCGAATTAGTAGATTCATAATTCGTGGCTTGACCACTTTCTTTTAAGATATTACTTTTGGGGTATCCTTGGGCACTGGCTGCAACTGCTGGTTCGGTAGGCAAATTCCCACGGGCTCTATCTTGAGTAGTGGCCTTGTTGGGATAGTAACGCACACTTCCTAAAACCCGAAAAATGGCCACCGGACCGCCCGGCGCCAATTTCAGCACATCACCATCGGAAAGTCGGTTTTCCTGTCTGACTGGAGAATCGTTGACAAAAGTCCCGTTCCGACTGTGGTCGCGGACCCAAAAGTGACCGTTATTAAAGAAGATAGTACAGTGATGACCGGAAACTTGAATGTTTTCCACTGGGTCAAGAGCGATGTCCATATGAGCTAAACGCCCAATGGTTACAGGCCTTTCGGAAGTAATTCGAAACCTTTTGCCTGCAAGGCTCCCCGTGCGGAAATGAAGCTCCGAGATCAAAATGGGGGGCTTTGGAGGGACGACGGTGCCAGGCTTTGGTCCTGTCCTAAAAACAACCTCGGGCCCGTTTTGACCGAATTGCACGTAGTCGTCATTTTTCAGCACATAGGGGCCAGCAATAGGATCGCCGTTCACAAAAGTTCCGCTTCGAGAACCCAAATCGCAAAGAATGAAACTTCCGCTGTCGTAAAGGATCTCCGCGTGGAGGGAGGCAACGGTTAAGTCAGCTTGTGGGTCAAACTGGATGTCCGCAACACTCGCTCTGCCAACCGTGAGTCGAGCACTAGTGAATTCCGCTATCTCACCAGCGCGACTGCCAGTCAGGAAAATGAAATGGCAGGTGCAACTTTCCATCTCATCCCGCATCCTCTCGCCGCGTGTGGTGAATCTTTGTCAGGGGAGTGCAAAACGGCGACGTGACGCACGCCAATGCTCATCATAGAAGGTTTGCTACCTGAACAAACACTCTCTGGCAAGCACTAAACTTCGTCTGCTACCGTCACGCGCAGCACTTCTTGAATGGTGGTTTGACCGAGGAGAACCTTTTCCCAACCGTCCATGCGCAGGGTACGCATGCCCTTGGCAACAGCCCGCTTCTTTATTTTTGTCGCGGGCTCCACGCGAATGATCATTTGGCGCAATTCAGGATCATTGACAAAGATCTCGTGAATAGCGGTTCGCCCGCGGTATCCAGAATTGTTACAGCGGTCGCACCCAGCTCCCCTGTAAAATGGCCGGTCCGCAAACTCCTTCGGGTCATAGCCCACCGACGCGATTTCTTCTGGTTTAGGTTTATATTCGATTTTGCAATGGTGGCAAATTTTCCGGACGAGACGCTGGGCCACGACGGCTTGGATAGAGCTGGCCACTAGGAACGGCTTGATGCCCATGTCTATGAGACGGGTTGTTGCGCTTGGAGCGTCATTAGTATGAAGTGTGCTGAACACCAAGTGACCGGTCAAAGCCGCGCGGATACCGATTTCGGCTGGTTCGAGGTCACGCATTTCACCGACCATAATCACGTCCGGTGACTGGCGCAAAATGGCGCGCAACCCCTGGGCGAAATCGAGCCCAACTTCTTTGTTCACTTGGACCTGATTGATTCCGTCAATCATGTACTCTACGGGGTCCTCAATTGTAACAATCTTGGTCTCGGGATTATTAATGGTGGAAAGCGCGGCGTAGAGCGTTGTTGTTTTTCCGCTACCCGTGGGACCCGTTAATAGAATAACGCCGTTGGGCGACCGAATGAGCTCCTTAAAAAGCCTAACCGAGTCAGGCAAAAAGCCCACATCCTCCAAGCCCATGAGCACGCTAGCTTGGTCGAGAATACGCATGACAATGGTCTCACCGAAAATCGTCGGCATTGATGAGACACGCAGGTCGAGCTTTTTCCCTTGGATCGTCAATTTGATGCGGCCATCTAGGGGCACGCGCTTTTCTGCCAAATCCATGCCAGACAAAACTTTAATGCGCGAGATGATAGCGTTCTGCCAACGTTTCGGCGGAGCTGGGACTTCGTGAAGGACACCGTCAATCCGAAACCGGATGCACATCCCTGTCTTTGTAGGTTCGATGTGGATATCCGAGGCCCTGTCGTGAACGGCTTGCTTAAATATCAGATCCACGTATTTGACGACAGGGGGCTGGTCAGCTTCGGGTGTGCCCGTCAGATCGATGTTGGCATAGGCGTCCTCTTCCTCACCACGCGACTCTGCCTGAATAGCCTCATCTGCAGCACTGGCGTAAAGGTCAGCGATGTCCGTGCCCTCGTAGTAGTGTTTAATATAGCGGTTGATGTCGTCCTCCGAAGCAATGACGGGGATGACTTTCTTGTGATATATACGTTCCAGGTCGTCGGTGACCTGAATATTCAGCGGATCCACGACTGCAACCCAGAGGTTTTCATCGTCGTATCGAACAGGGAAGACGCGATATTTAATGGCGTGTTTTGGGTCGATTTGCTCAATAAGTTCTGGTGTGGGTTTAATTTCGCGCAAATTCACTTTCTCAAGGCCAAGATTGGCGGCGAGCGCATCGAGAATATCGTCGTCACGTACAAGACCTTGAGAAACAAGCGCATGTTTAACCGTCTGGGCGCTCTCATCTTCCGGAATGAGGTCCTTAATCATGTCTTGACTGATTAAGCCGGCCTCTTCCAGCAGCCATGCCAAAGTCTTGCCCGTACCGCCCCCTTTTGCTTTGGTGGCTGCTGTTTTTTCGAAGTACCGTCGCTCTTCGGGTGTTGGTTTTCTCACTGCCATGACAGCGTCTCACTTTGCCGATGATATCGTTTGCCGGGCATCACCGCAACACTCTTGTCATGCCGATCTAGTGTGGTGCTCACCCGCACGCAACTCTCGTTTGCGGCAACCCAATTCTTGGCCCACTATTCATTACAACCTATGTGACATTTCCCAGAAATGTTTCTACAACAAAATTCCGATACCCTCATGGCGTTTCTGAGCGAATAACCACAGCAGGCCACTGTTGGGAAAACTCGTAGTAACTCAACGGAGTAACACTGATCGGCGATGATCAAAACCATAATTTTTTTGGTAATTCTGCACGTAGTGGGGGCAGCAATCCTTTGGGGTTTTTATAAATTGCGCGACCGATTCGATATCTTGCGCGATTTCTTGCGTTTCCTTGCTGAACGGAAACTTTGGTGGCTCGCCCCCATCCTGATTGTGTTTGCCCTCGCAGGGCTGTTCGTGGCCGTAACCAGTAGTTCAGCTGTAAGCGCCTTCATTTATACATTGTTCTAGCTTTCGTGGCCAGGAGAACATGATGCTGAAAACCCTGTGGAACAAGTGGCAACGTTTTGGAGTGTTTCTCGCAAGGTTGTTTGGCCATGCGATTTTCGCGGTGCTCTATGTTTTCCTATTTGCCCCTGTGGCCCTTATTGCCAAACTCACCGGGAAACGCTTCCTTGAACGGTTTGAGACGCCAGTTCATACGTTCTTCACGCCCAAAGAAAAAATTCGGCCAACCTTAGATTATATGCGGCGCCAATGGTGACCTGACGAACTATAAGGGCGCTAGGAGATGTCTCTCCAGCGCCCATTTCATGCCCGCGTTGGCCTGACGACGGCCAATTTACGCGTTGCGGAACTGCGCCAATTTTTGAGCGAACTGCTCGTATTCGGTTTGAAGCTGCGCTAGCTTAGCTTTTTCTTTTTCTACGACTGCCACCGGTGCTTTTGACACAAAAGCTTCGCTAGCCAATTTCTTTTTCTGGTTGTCAATAAGCTGCTGAACACGTGCTACCTCGCGTTCCAGCCGGCTTATCTCGGCCTCTCGCATTTCCTGGGGGAGCTCGACGTGGACAACAGCTGGACCGGCCACCGCTGTTGCAGTGAAGGCCGTGGGTTGAAGCTCGGCGTAAACACTCAGGGAGCCGATGTTGACCAGTCTCCTCACGAAGTCGAGGTGGTGGTCGAGTATGCCGCGCGTTGCTTCATCACCGCAGACCACACTTACGTCAGTGGCCATTGCGGGTGGCACTTTCATTTCTCCGCGCACATTCCGAATCGCATACACGATTTCCTGAAGGAGCTCAACCGTTGCCTTGGCAGCTGCATTCTCTAACCTTGTGTGCCATTGAGGTGCGAGTTCATTCCAAGGCGCAACCATAATGGATTGGTGATTCAGTGCGCCCAAAGTAATCTGTCCCAGTGACTGGACCTCACCACATGGGTTTCCTGTTCCCCATCGTGCCCGAAGTGCCTGCCAAAGCTCCTCAGTGATGAAAGGACAAAAAGGATGGAGCAGGCGGAGCAGGCCTTCGAGGATGACGACTGCGGTGGTCTGTGCCTCACGTCTACTCGCTTTGTCCGTCGCTTCTTTCGAATAGAGTCGTGGCTTGATCAGCTCGAGGTAATAGTCGCAGAAGTTTTTCCACAAGAAGTCATAAATAGCATGCACAGCGTCGTCGAAGCGATATTCCTCCAGAGCTCTCCCCACCGTTTTCACCGTGTTCGAGTACTCGTGCAGAATCCACCTGTCCTCGATTGCAACTCGTTCGTCGTTACGCGGATCAAGTGCTACGGCCTGGGCTAGGTCCTCAACCGTCAGATCAGCCGTGTTGGCGAGCACTAGGCGTGCTGCATTCCATATTTTGTTCATAAAGTTGCGATAGCCTTCGCACCGCTTCACGCTAAAAGCGATGTGCTGTTCCTGAGCCGCGTAGTCACACAAGGTGATGCGTAGAGCATCGGTTCCATATTGATCCATCAAATCCAGCGGGTCGATGGCATTCCCTTTGGATTTGCTCATTTTCTTACCATGCTCGTCCCCGACTATGGGGTTGAAATAGACATCTTTGAAAGGCACCTCCCCCAGAAAATGCAGCCCCATCATGATCATGCGCGCTACCCAAAGAAAAATAATGTCCTTGGCAGTCACAAGAGTATCCGTCGGGTAAAACAGCTCCAGATCACGCGTTCGCTCGGGCCATCCCAACGTCGAGAACGGCCACAGGGCGCTCGAGAACCACGTGTCGAGAACGTCGGGATCTTGCTCAAGATTGCGCCCGCCGCACTTCGGACATGGCGTGTCAAGGTGCTCTGTGTCGGTGACGATGATTTCGCCGCATTCGAGGCAGCTCCATGCTGGGATTCTGTGTCCCCACCATAGTTGGCGCGAGATGCACCAGTCGCGCAGATTATCAAGCCAATGGAAGTAATCACGTTCTCTACTCTTGGGGATAAACCGTACACGGCCTTCTTCCACAGCGGCGCGCGCTGGTTCTGCCAGTGGTGCCATCTTCACAAACCACTGCAGGGAAACGTAAGGCTCGATCACCGTATGGCAGCGATAACATTCGCCAGCACGCTGGGTATAATCTTCAATCCTCTCAATCAGGCCTTGAGCTTCGAGATCAGCCAAAATGCGTTTGCGTGCTTCATAGCGATCGAGTCCGGCATAGGCCGGAGCATTCTCGTTAATCTTAGCGTCCGGGGTAAGAACGTTGATTTCAGGCAACCCATGCCGCTTGCCGGCCAGATAGTCGTTGAAATCGTGGGCCGGGGTAATCTTGACCATTCCCGTCCCAAAATCCTTCTCAACAAAATCGTCAGCAATAATTGGTATTCGGCGTCCCACCAAAGGCAGAATGACATGTTTTCCAATCCAGTCGCGATAACGCTCGTCTGTTGGATTAACAGCAACGGCGGTGTCACCTAGCATCGTTTCCGGCCGAGTTGTGGCGACGACAGCAAATTTGCCGGGTTCTCCTTCTACGGGATAGCGCAAGTACCAAAGCTTTCCCGGTTTTTCAGAAAATTCGACCTCATCGTCACTGAGTGTGGTGCGGCATCGTGGACACCAGTTGACAAGGTAGTTTCCGCGATAGATGAGACCTTCGTCGTACAGACGCTTGAATACAGTCCTCACAGCCTGCGACAAACCTGGATCCATTGTAAAACGCTCACGCTGCCAGTCGCAGGAGCATCCCAAACGCTTGAGTTGCGTTACGATAATCCTCCCATGCTTCTCTTTCCACTGCCACACCCGTTCCAGGAAGCGTTCACGCCCAAGGCTCTCGCGCGAGAGCCCCTCTTTTTTGAGGGCACGTTCGACTACCACTTGTGTGGCAATGCTAGCATGATCGGTCCCCGGTACCCAAAGGGCATTATAGCCCGCCATGCGTTTCCAGCGGATTAGAACGTCCTGCAGCGTGTTGTTCAACGCATGTCCCATGTGCAAAATGCCAGTGATGTTCGGCGGAGGAATCACTATGCAATAGGGCGGGGAGTCTTTGGGATCGCGCGTTTCATCGGCGTGGAAAAAACCGTGAGTCTCCCACCACGGATACCATTTTGTTTCGGTAGCTTGGGGTTCGTAGCGGCTTGGCAGTTCCATTCGATCCTCTCATTTCCACAAAGTTTTTATGCGGAACTCTATATGCCCGTTGGCGCTGGGCATTCGAGCGCGAAGTCAAGCACACAATTGACGGCTGTAGTGGATCGCGGGCGACGAACAATAAGTTTTCGTTGAGCTGCTCGCACTTGACAACACGTACCTGTGTCATGTTAGTGAGCGTGAAGAGTTTTCATGTTAAGAGTTTTGCTCTTGTTTTTCTTCACGCGGTTTAGATGAATTCTAGGGTTGACCTAGTGTTCGAAACGCTGAAAAAGTTGGCACCAACGAGATGCAGAGTGTTGGGACTTTATTTTTTGGGTGCCACGCTGGAATTGATGGCCATGGGTTCAAGCCGAACATTGCGGGATTGGTGGAAACGCTGGGCGGAGGCCACGTAAGCGTCCATGCATAATTTACGAAAGTGCCTAGGAATTGATATAGGAACGACTTCGATAAAGGTTGTCGAAATCGTCTCGGAAAAAACGGGTGCGCGCGTCACCAAGTATTTTGCAGTTCCGATTCCGCTAGCGCCCGGTCCGCTGGACCCCCAGCGTATCGAAGTAGTAGCGAAGACCATCCGTGATGCTCTCAAAGATCAGAAAATCTCCACGAAACACGCAGTATTCTGTATTTCAGGCCAGAACGTTTTTGTGCGCAAAGTGCGGTTACCCCGCACAACCGAAGAGCGTTTGCACCGGATCATAGCTTACGAAGCTCGCCAACAGATCCCCTTCGCTCTCGAAAATGCGATTGTCGAATATCAAGTTTTCGATTTGGGTCCCGAAAGCGAGCTGGAGGTGCTGCTGGTTGCCGCGAAGAAAGACCTGGTTAACGATTTTATGAAATTGGTGGGCAAAACGGGTCTCAAACCGGTGACTGTGTCGGTGAGCTCCTTTGCGCTTTTCAATTTTCAGGTGTTCGATGCGACACCTTTTGAGCGCCTGTGCGAAGAACTAGGGTTACTTAAGAGGCGAAAAGCTAAAACTGCTGCTGTAGGTGCTGAGGGCAGCGAAACCGGAGACAAAGGGAAAAAGTTTACCTTCAAATTGCCTAGTTTTAGCTTTGGCAAAAAGAAAGCGCAGACACAAGCTTCGGGCGAGAATGCGGACGAGCTGCCTGAAGTTGCGTTGGACGAATCACCTGCGGAAGAGGAGATTTTCGAGGAGGTCAGAGCTTATATCAATATTGGGGCACAGACGTTTGACTTGGCGATTGCGCGTCTGGGGAAATATCATCTGCTGGGATTCACACGGAGTGTGCCATGGGGAGGCATGGAACTGACACGCACTCTGCAGGATCGTTTGGAGATCACTAGTGCTGAAGAAGCGGAAGAGATTAAGCGCTCTAGGGCGGTAGTTGTCATCCCCGGCCGTGAGCAGGAAATCGAAGGAGGGGATGTTGACCCCGAAGCGTCGGAGATTGTGACGAGTTGGGCGGACCGACTCATCCTCGATATCCGAAAGTCGCTCGATTACTACATCTCTCAGCCCGATGGCGTGGCGGTAGATTCGATCTCCCTGAGTGGCGGCCAGGCCGTGCAACCCAACTTAGCCGCTTACATCGAAGAAAAGCTGGGAATACCCGTCGAAATTAAATCGCATGTTGAAAACGAAGCACTTCGTGTTCCGATCTCTGAGGAAGAATCTGCCGGTATCGTGAATTATTGCGTGGCCCTCGGGCTTGGGCTCACCGGCCTCGGCTACGGTCGCATTACAATAGACTTCTTGCCACGCGAACTAAAAACCCTCCGTGAGTTCAAAAAGAAAAACATCGAGCTTACTCTTCTCACAGCCGGCCTGGCTGCGATGATCACAGTGAGCACGCAAGTGGGGCAGCGGGACATTACTAACATGCGCCGGTGGCTCGATGAAAACCAGATGAAAATCCAGACGGCTGCTCAGACTCGCGCAAAAGTGGACGAAGCGCGTCAAAAACGAGACAAGGTTAATGCCAAATTCACCGCGCTAGGAGAGGCGTTCGGGGACCGTGGCTTTTGGCTCGAATTCCTAGGAATGCTCCAAAACGTTAAACCCGCCGATGTGCTTATTACAGCGATCCAGATGAAGCCTGATGGTGAGGTCACTATTGAATGCGAGGCAGAAAACCTCCGGTCACTCCTGGATTTTGTAAAATCTCTCAAAGCTCAAACGGAGTGGGTAAAAGCGGTCGTCAACAGCAACGTCGGTGACCCTACGCGAGTTCGCTTTTCCAATTTCGTTGGAAAACAAGTGCAAACGGGAACAATTACCCTACAAGTTCATTGGAAAAAGACGCGCTTAGCTCCAGTGCGTCAAACACTTGAGCCTGGGCTCATGTATCCGACGCCACCACCCGCCACACCTGCACAACCGCGACCGGCAATGGGGGCTGGCGCGGGGGCAGGTATTCCGGGTGAGCCTGCTTTGTGAGGCGACGTTATGAACGACAAGACCGCACAAATACTGAAGTTGCTACAAGCCAACATTGACCGCATTGCCATCGCGTTCATGTATGTGTTGGTCGCGGTGTTGGTTTATTTCTGGTGGGTGGAGCAAAATCCCGCCGAAGCCACGATGGGCGAGCAAAAGATCGCTGTCCTAAAAGATCCAGTCGCTGAAAATCCAGCGTACAAGATGATTGCAGAATATACCAAAAATCCCGACATCTCAGCTTACCCCCAGATTGATCAAGTCGCAAAGTTTAACATGTTCGAGTATAAAAGCGTGAAACAACGCGAAGCTCTTGAACGCGAGGTGAAGACTAAAGTCGAATCCGCTGAAAGAGCGATTGCTGAAGGCCGAAACGAGGAGGCACGCCGGCTTCTGCGCGAAGTGCTGGATGCTTTTCCCGCGCATCAGCGAGCGCGCGAACTTATGAACAAATTAACTGGCGGACAAACTTCTACGGCGCAGGCTGCGGGAACGACGACGTCGCCGCGCTAAAGTATGGCTTAACAAAAAGGAGTGAATGATTTTGATTGCTTTTGAAAATCTCTTCGGTCGTGAATATGCACGTTGTCTCGACTTCTTTGCATCGGGAGAGTCGCAGACAGCCTGTAATAGCGAAAGTTGCGGGGATGGGTTTTTGGCGGCAGAGGAATGTTATCTGTCCCCAATTTTACAAGCGGAATACGTTAAGCAGGTTGGACCAAAAGGGAGAGAGCCAAAATCGATGCTGTGGATAAAGCATAATCGGCTGCTTTTGAGTGCTTGTGTGGGCCTGATGTGGATGAGTGCTTTGGCGGCCCCACCCGTCGCAACCAAGGTTGATAGCATGAAGCAAACGCAAGCGACGGCATCTGCGGAAGTTGAGACTCTGTACCGGCGAGCACAGGAGTTGTTCCGTGCCCAGCAGTACGATGAGGCAAAGAAACTCTTCGATGCTGTGAGCCAACGTGCGGGCGACTACCGGCAGACAGCGTTTTTCCTTGCCGAGATTGCACGGATGAAAAATCCGCCCTCCGGTGAAGGCGGTCAAGGTGATCCGGTTGCCCCAGGCGGTGGCGTTAGTTCAGGAGAGGCTGTTTCACGGCTGATTGTGGAAGGGCGACGTGCCCTCAAGGAAGGAAACGTTGACCAAGCACGAAAACACTTCGCTCAAGCTGTCTCGCTTGACGCTAACAATGCTGAAGCCAAGAAGTATTTGGAACAAATCGAGCGTCATCAAAAGACGACCGAACTTTCTCCGACAACACCCAGGCTTGATTTGCCGAATAAGCTCCCCAATGAGAACCCAGTGCGGCAAACAGCTCATCAATCTGCAGAGCCCACTAAGAAAGCCTCAGTGGCTCAGCAGGTGAAAAGGCTTTTTTCCCGCGAAATGGAGCCAGCAGATCGTCTGACGCAAAAAGCTTCCGTCGATCTTACCCCAGCTTCCCCACCGGCGCGCGTTAACCAGCAGGCAGTAGCTTTCGATCAGCCGGTAGTGGCTACCTTGAGC
>JANZZJ010000111.1 GCA_026419455.1 Candidatus Sumerlaeaceae bacterium
CGGTTGCCCCATGCGACGCGAAATGACAAGATCGCATCTCCCCACATCCGTCCTGAACTGAAAGTCAGCACAAGGCTGATGATTCCATATAAACAGGATTTCACTCTGTGGCGCCTCATGGTCCCTCCCTACGCTTGGGGGCGATAGTGTTGCTGCCCTCATCTAATCAATGCGCGGCGGTGTCTTGTTTGGATCAATGCGAACGTAAATTCGCAGCTCTGTTTTCTCGGGCTCGCTGAGTATCCACTTCTTATCCGTGTCCCACTTATCCTTGCGAATTCCAAACCATTCGCGAACAAGTGATCTATCGGATTTTCCAATTCGGCGGAAGTCGTCATGATAAAGTAGGAATGCACGCTCTTTATCTTGTGTCTTCTCGCTCAGAAATTTGTCGCAAGTCTCAGGATGTGATGGTGGCCGTAATTCCGTATAGGGGACGAAACTCAGATAACGTTGCAGCGCTCGCTCAATACCCCCTGGCGTTACCACAAGAAATGTGTCAGTGGTGACTGAAAAGTCGGCATTTTTCGTGCGGTTAGCTGCCTCCTTGATGCCGTAGCCACGATCGTCGAGCTCCAGAAGATTGTATGTCGTCATCATCAGCACGAAGAGAAGTCCCAACACAACGGTTCCGGCTCGCCCGGGGGCACCATCAATACCGCACGCGATGAGCACGATCATCGGCGGCAGGCACACTATGAAATATTCGGGGCGCAATGTGTGGCCCGAGGCAAACCCTCCGACGAGCATGATGGCCACCGCGGGCACCAGGAATGTCACCCAAAGATATAGAAGAAATGAGGCAAGACTCAGGCGCGTCCAGTGGCCAATAACATCCTGTGTTTCGTCAACAAACACCACATTTTCTGGCAACGCCTCTGCTTCGGCTTGTCGCAGCCTGTAATAAACCCAACTCAGGAGAAGCGAAACAAAGACAAACAAATACAAGAGAGTCCGCACAAAAACTCGATCTCCATAACGGTAGCGGGGGAAGTCTCCGACTGTTGCGGCAACAAGGCCTCGGGCGAGGTCGGCCAGCGACGGCGCATCCGGCGCAAGACCTTGTAAATGGCGTTTTGCATACACCGCTCCAAAGAGCATCAGCGCGATGACCGCGAACGTTCCAGCTCCTGCCAGCAGCACAAAACCCCGCGGCGTTTTCTTAGGCCTTGTCAGTGCGAACAGGAATTGGCCAAGTAAAACAAACCAGAAAAAGGGGTGCGTCAGCGCACCCAAAGCGCTGGTCAGGGCCCACCAAACCCAGTGGCGCTTTTTCCCTTCGTCCAGTGCTCGCACCGCGTAGTAGTGGGAGCCTACGACGAACAAACTGAGAAGGGCATACGAGGAAACATCATTGCCGGTGCGCACCAGCGTGGGATTCAAAGCAAACCCAACGAGACACAGGACAAAAGCCAATCCCCGGAGAAATCGAAACGCAAAAAGGAAGAACGCCACGCAAGCCGCTAGGCTAAACACTGCGGACGGGGCGCGCAAAAGCGCATCGCTCGTCGTCCCTACGATTCGGCCCCACAAGCGCAGAAATTCATAATAGAGCGGCAAGTGACCATGAAAAATTTCGTCGAAAAGGTTAGGTCGGTCGCTCTCGATGTAGTCGAGACCAAAATATTCGCCGCCGTAAAGGTCACGTCTGCCAAGGGCGACGAACCTCAGCAGCGCTGCAATAGCGAGGCATACGCCGGCGATGAGCATGGTTTCCCGACCTATTCGCCGCTTAGGCGTCACGAAAACATCTTCAACGCCGCCGTTTATGGCAGGAACACTATTTGTGTTTTCCTTCTTCTCCACGTTAGCTCGTTTTAGTGACGCTATACCCGGCCACACGCAAGAACAACCTGTAAGCAAAAGCAAAAATCATCACTTTGTCACCACTGGCTTGGCAGTCGGCCAGCCATTCAAATCCTGGTGGTTTCCAGCAAAGCCCCGTCCACAATCATCTTCCCCCTGCGGGCGGCTTCGAAGAGTGCCGTGTGGCACAATCGGTTGATGTCTCGCGGAATCCCTCCCGAAAGCTCGTATATCAACGGATAAACTTCGGGAGAAAACACGTTGGGGCGTCCGCCGCTTACTAGGCAGCGGAACTTTACGTATTGCTCTGTTTCTTCCTGAGTTAGCGGCCGCAGTCGGGCCCGAATAAACATGCGGTTAGCGATGGAGGCATACTCAGGTTTGGCCAGTTTTTGGAGGAAAAACTCTTCGCCGAATAGGAGCAGCGTCACCAGCTTCCGCTCAGGGAGCTCCATGTTCGAAAGAGTACGAATAACCTGCAGGGCGTCTATGCCTAGAAAGTGACATTCGTCCACTACGATAACGAGCCTTTTGCCACTCGCATACAAAGCGAGGATTCGCTCTTGAACGACACTCATGAGTTGATGAACAGGTGCTCGCATGGGAATTTCCGAAACACCCAGCTCCTGAGCAACCTCACGCAGTAATCCGGTTCGAGTCATGCCGGGGTAGGCGAGAACCAGGATTGTTTCATAGCGGTCGGGATCGAGTTCCGAGATCAGAATTTGGGTGAGGAGTGTTTTCCCCGTTCCACTAAGAGCGGTCGTTAGCCCCACGGCAACGTGTTCCTCGATGCACCGCTTCATCTTGATGTAGGCATCCTCATGCGCTTCCGTCCGAAAGAAAAATTTAGGGTTTACATTGTCGCCAAAGGGGTGTTCCTCGAACCGGAAGTGCTTGAGCACGTACGTCGTGCGCTCTTCAAATTGAGGAGAGCCACTACTTGCGTGGTGATCCACTAAATCTACGATATTGAAGCTTTCGCTCATCAGTGTCGTTCTCCTATAGCGGTGCTTTGTGCCAACTTTCCGGCCCTTGGTTGGTTCGGCGGATGCCTGCCGACCCTGAAATCGGCAGGCATCCGCGAAGGGCGGCCTTATCCTCGGCACCGCTAGTTTGGATCATACCTGCACAATATCGCACAGCGACACGTACACCGCCACCAACAGCGAGCATACGCTGGCTGTTCCAACAATCAGCCGGGCTATCCACCGCTCCGACGTTGTCATCGTTCGCCAAACCACGTTCCTTCTCCTTTGCATGTCTTCCTTCGAATCTATTGCCTCTCTCCCTCAACGTCTCCCTAGAACGCTGCAGCTCGTTCCGACTGCACCATGCTGCGTTTCAATGCCCCCATGAGATCCGCAAAACTCGACTCTTTGCGCTCGTTTACGAACACGCGCGTATTGAAAATCGTATCGACAATATCGCGGAAATTACGTGTTATCTCTGAATGCGGATAGGCGAAAACTACCGGCCGGCGCTGCTCGGTGGCAACGCGCATCTGTTCGCTGTTTACGAGAAAACCCAGATCGTTGAGTTCGTAGTTGAGAGCCTTTCTTGTGGCGGCCTGCAGTTTATTGAATACGTTTTTCGCCTCGTAACAATCACTCGCCATATTGGTGAGCAGCCCAATCTTTGAGTTCGGCTCCATTTCCAAAAGGATCTTAATGATAGAGAAGCAGTCAGCGTTGGCGGCAATATTTGGTGTGGTCACCGCAATCACTTCGTCGGCAAATGCGGCAAACCGAAGGACATTTTCGCTGATGCCTGCGCCTGTATCCACTAACAAAACGTCCACTTCCTGCTCGAGCTTATCAAGCTGGCGCAATAGGACTCTTCGCTGCTCATCCGTGAGATTAGCCAGCTCGCGTATGCCCTGCCCCCCGCTAATGATTTGAATCCCGAGCGGTCCTCGCGTGATAATGTCCTCCAGGGGAAAGTCGTTCTGTATCAAATGGGCCAGGTTAAACCGCGGCTTAACACCCATGAGAATATGAACATTGGCCAGCCCAAGGTCCGCATCAAAAATGGCCACCTTACGCCCAGTCTGGGCAATGGTGACTGCCAAGTTCACGACAATGCTCGTTTTTCCCACGCCACCTTTCCCACTTGTCACCGCAATGACACGCGCATAATTACTTCCCTTCACAGGAACGGGAATCTTGGCCCGAATATCAGTGATAGTGGCTTTGAGCTCGCGCTTGACCTCATCAATCGTGAATCCGCGTTTGTATATCAGCTCCTTAATGCGGGCTAGAATGGCGATATGGTCTTCCGTAAAGTCGTTCTTATCGAGACCCATTTCCGTGAAGGTTAAGAACTCGCGGAAGGCGCTTTCGTAATAGCGAATCTCGGCCTCTTCAAGACCCGTTCGCTCAGCTACCTGCTTTATTGAAAATCGTCGAATCATCCGCAGCCTCTGCCTCCACTATCCACATGTCGCCGGGAAACCTTGCTCCCGACCCGATCAGCATCGGTCTCTGCTTCAACAATCTACCTACCGCCTGCTCGCTGCAGGCCCGCTGTTGCATGGCTCATCTGATGTAAGGTATCAAGTCGTGTCGCCTTACTGCTTTGCTGTGTTACGAATGACCACAATCGGTGTCAACAAAAAGTCACATAACCGACAGCCTGGCCATCGCTCACGGTAGTGGAACTTTCCGCCATGAATGAGATGCTCAAGCGAACGTAAGCTTTTCACGACGAGATTAAGACTACTGATTTAAGGGCTAAAACACCAAAACGCATCATGATCTCACTCACAGTAAACGGGAAGCAACAAACATTCGAGAACGTTTCAACGATCGTCGATCTGCTGAATGCTCTCAACATTCAGCGCGACCAAGTAGCGGTTATGGTCAATGGTGATGTAATTCGCCGCGCCGATCACGAATCCATCCTTCTCCACGATGGTGATTCTGTTGAAATAATCACCATAGTTGGCGGCGGCTGCTAACCCGGCAGAACTCCGCTCGCGAGGATTTGGTCAAATTTGTCTGCGGTAAGACGGAAGAAGTACCACTCCTTCAAGTGCTGGGCTCCGTAGCGCTTAAAGAAGTCTTGAGCGCTGACGTTCCAATCAAGCGTTACCCATTCCATTCTCCCGCATCCACGTTCCTTAGCGACCGCTACACACTTGCGGAAAAGCGCATCGCCGAGTCCCTTGCCTCGATACTCCGGAAGAACGAAAATATCTTCGATGTAGAGTGTCGGCAGCGCCAAAAAGGTAGAATACGTTTCGAGCAAGAAGGCGTATCCTACCGGCGTGCCATCGAACTCTACTAAATAGACCTCGAACTTTGGTTTTTCTCCAAAAGCATCACGCACCAGCCGCTCCTGCGCAGCGGCATCCGGGGGCTCAAGCTTCTCGTACTCTGCCAGGGCGCGTATCAGAGCGAGCATCGTCGGTGCATCGTTGCGAGTGGCCCGGCGCACGGTAACTCCGCCCCGTTGGTTCTCCGTTGTGTCTCGGTTGCCAGTCATCATCTTTTCCCACAACCCTTGCGGGAGAGCATCGTGTCAAGCCTGCCTTGAAGGGTTTTTCTCAAGGCCGAATGTGCGCAGCATCTCCATGGGGAAGGGGAAGACTATGGTTGAGCTTTTCTCGGCGCTGATTTCGACGAGGGTCTGCAGATAGCGCATTTGCATGGCCATGGGGTGGGCCGCCATCATGTCCGCAGCCGCAACAAGTTTTTCTGCAGCCTGGAATTCTCCTTCGGCACTAATGACCTTAGCGCGCCGCTCGCGCTCGGCTTCGGCCTGACGCGCCATGGCGCGCTGCATTTCCTGCGGAAGATCAACTTTCTTAATCTCCACAGCCGTCACCTTTACGCCCCATGCATCGGTTTGGCGATCAAGGATCCCCTGTAGTTCGAGATTAAGCTTTTCGCGTTCCGCGAGGAGTTCATCCAGTTCCACCTGGCCCAGCACACTGCGAAGCGTCGTTTGCGACATTTGAGAGGTGGCAAAAAGATAATCTTCTACGGCCACAATTGCTTTCGCAGGATCCATGACCTGAAAGTAGACCACGGCGTTAACGTGCACTGAGACATTATCGCGCGTGATGACATCCTGCGGGGGCACATCAAGCGTCACAATGCGCAAACTTACGCGTACCATGCGATCAATTGGCCAAAATATCAGCACCAACCCCGGCCCTTTAGGTCGTGCTAAAAGTCGCCCCAAACGGAACACCACACCGCGCTCGTACTCATTGAGCACGTTGATACACTTGGCGAGGTAAAAAACGACGATGATGATAACGTAAATCCATGGACCGCTGAAAAAGCTTACAAGAAAGTCTGGCTGAACTTGTCGCATGCTCTTTTCACCTCCGCTTTTGTTCTCGACCGTTTCATCACATTAGCGGCCTGCATTGCTAGAGAAATGCGACGCGGCTCGCCCCCTGGCAGTTTTTCTTTGGCAAAACTACGCTTCCTTTGGCACGGTCGCCTGCACTGCGCGTGATGAAAATGGAACAACAACACGAATGGGCTGTGGAAATGTTGGAGATCACGCGTGCTTTTGCGCGCGTGGTGGCGAATGATCGCATCACGTTTCGCGTTCGCCGTGGCGAAATCCACGCCCTGGTGGGCGAGAACGGGGCTGGAAAATCAACCCTCATGAAAATTCTCTACGGGCTCTATCGCCCCGACAGCGGCGAAATCCGCATTTTTGGCCGCCACGTGCGATTTCGCTCCCCCGCGGACGCTATTGCTACTGGCATTGGCATGGTCCATCAGCACTTCATGCTTGTACCACCGTTCACAGTTGCTGAAAACGTCACTCTAGGCGACGAGCGTGTGCATTTCGGCATTTACCGACCCCATGAAGCCCAGGCGCGTGTCGCAACGCTCATTGAGCAATACGCTATGGCGCTCGATCCGAGGGCCCGCGTGGCTGACCTCAGTGTGGGCGAGCAGCAACGCGTCGAGATTCTCAAAATCCTCTATCGCGACGCTAGGCTGATTATCCTCGATGAGCCTACTGCGGTGCTCACACCACAGGAGGTGGAGACTCTATTTTCAACAATTCGTCGGTTACACGAATCTGGCAAAACCATTATCATTATCACACACAAACTGCATGAGGTCATGGCTCTTTCCGAGCGACTCACCGTGCTTCGCGCTGGGAAATGGATCGCCACGCTCGACACAAATGCCACAACGCCGGAAGAGATCGCGCGGCTTATGGTTGGGCGTGACGTCATTCTACCGACATTGGCTCGGGACATTGAAAAACTGCGCCAGTTGCCAGTCGCCACGCCCGCACAGCAAAACTCCAAACCTGCAGGGGAAGAATGCAGTCGGGCTGTCACTGGTTCAAATTCCGCGCCATGCGTACCTCTGCGGGTCGAGGGTGTGGAACTGCGCCGCGCTGGACGCCAAAGGCCAGTACTCAGCAACATCTCTTTCTCGGTAAGCCCAGGAGAAATAGTAGGCGTCGCTGGTGTTGAGGGCAACGGGCAAAAGGAACTGATCGAGGTTCTCACGGGCCTCGCGTTTCCCACGAGTGGCCGAATTTTCATCAACGGCCACGACGTAACCACCGCTTCGCCGCGGGTTAAATTTTCGGCCGGAATGGCGTGCGTCCCTGAAGATCGTCAACGTCATGGTCTCATTCTAGATTTTAATCTTCGCGAGAATCTTCTTTTGGGGCGACATCACGACTGGCGCAACGCCCGACATTTCACGTGGGAACGAGCCCGCCGTTTGCTAGAAGATTTTGACGTTCGGCCGCCAGATCCGCGAATGCGCGCTGCCCAGCTCAGCGGCGGCAACCAGCAAAAACTTGTGGCTGCAAGGGAGTTCACAAGAGGAGCAACACTTCTTGTTGCCGCCCACCCAACACGTGGCATTGATCTCGGTGCCATTGAATTCCTCCACGGTAAACTCTTGGAGCTGCGAGCACGAGGTGTAGGAATCCTCCTTATTTCGTCCGAACTAGGCGAAATCCTTGCGCTGAGCGACCGGGTGCTGGTGATGTACGGCGGAAAAATTGTGTTCGAAGCTCCCAACTGCGGTCTGAGCGAGCGCGATCTCGGTATTTATATGGCTGGAGGAACAGTGGCCCAGGTTGTCGACGGAGGGGGGAGCCAGTCATGAAGCAGTGGCTGATTCGTAACGTACTGGCTCCCGCGGTCGCCCTTGCCTTTTCTATCATAGTGGGTATGGCGTTCCTTGCCGTGACAGGCTACCCCGTTTTATCCACCTTTCGCTCCATCGTTCAGCAGAGCTTTCAGGACTGGTATGGGGTGGGACAAGTCCTCCACACTGCAACCATGCTCACCTTCACGGGCTTGGCGGTTGCAGTGGCTTTCCGCGCCGGGTTGTTCAACATCGGCGTAGAGGGGCAGTTGTACGTGGGATCCATGGCACTTGGCATTGTGGGCTATTATCTCCGAGCACTCCCAAAAGAGACGATCCAGTGGGTGCCATGGGTATTGTGGATTATGGCGCTTACGGCAATTGCGATGGTCGCAGCGGGCCTGTACGCTACTATCCCGGGTATTTTAAAGGCCTTCACCGGTGCCCACGAGGTCATTACCACCATCATGCTTAATTTCGTGGCGCTGGCGTGGATAAACTATCTTTTGCGTTATGATCCTCAAAGCTTTGCCGTACCGGCGACGGTTCGCACCCCTGCTTTTCCTGAATCACTGCGCTTGCCGCGTCTTTCGCACTGGCTTCCAATTTTTCAAGGATCCGTGGTCAATGCTTCACTATTTTTCGCAGTGGTGGCGAGTGTGGCGATATGGTGGCTCTTGCGCTCCACAAAGTTAGGTTACGAAATTCGTGCAGTCGGTAAAAATCCTGTGGCTGCGTGTCTTGCAGGTATATCCCCCCGCAGAATAACCATTCTTGCGATGTTTCTAAGCGGCGCACTCGCTGGACTCGTTGGCGTGTCCTTTGTTCTGGGCCACAAGGGATATTTCGAAGAGAACTTTTCCGGAGGCCTTGGTTTTCTCGGCATAGCTGTTGCGCTTTTGGCCAACAATCATCCCTTGGGCGTCCTGCTCACGGCCCTTCTGTTCGGGGTTTTGAACTACGGTAAAGTTGCTGCAGCTGGGGAAATCCCCAAAGATATTATTGAAATCATGGAAGCTGCCATCATTTTTAGCGTCGTAATTGCCAATAGCCTTTTCACCCGGTGGCTCGTTGCAGCAACTAAGCGCCAACTCAAGCGGCGCGAACACTCTGCCGATACCTAAATAAACAACTTTGCTGAGGCGTCTTAAATTTGAGAAGGCCACTAAAACGGCAGATAGTCCGGAGACGCATTTCCATGGTTCAGGTTTCCTCAAGTACATCACCAGTGCCGCATCCGCCCGCACAATGGAACATCGGCCCGCTAAAACTGCGCAGCCGAGTGTTGCCGGCGCCCATGTGCAACATCACGGATCGTCCCTTCCGGGAAATCCTCCGTTCAATGGGCGCAGATCTCGTGTACACGCAGATGGTCTCCGCTGAGGGGCTTATTCGCGGCGACAAAGGCACGTGGAGCCTACTCGACATTCAGGGCGAACAGCCCCCCGTGGCGGTTCAGCTTCTTGGCTCCGAGCCCGAGCGGGTGGCTCTTGCTGCCAAAATCGTACAGGACCAAGGCGCTGCGCTTGTTGACCTGAATATGGGATGTCCTGCACGCAAGGTGACCGGCAACGCCTGCGGCAGCGCCCTGATGCGCGACCCACAGCGTGTGGCTGCCATCGTGCGCGCCATGCGCCACGCCGTTTCAATACCTGTTACCGTGAAAATGCGTGCTGGCTGGGACGATGGGCAAATTCTTGCACTCGATATTGCCCGTATCTGCGAGGCCGAAGGCGCCGATGCTGTCGCTCTCCATGCCCGAACACGCCAGCAAGGTTACCGCGGCCAAGCAGATTGGCGCCTCATTGCCGCCCTAAAACAGACAGTAAAAATCCCGGTTACCGGCAATGGGGATGTGACATCTCCTGCGGATGCAGTACGTATGATCCGCGAAACTGGCTGCGATGCTGTCATGATTGGCCGAGGCCTCATTGGCAATCCGTGGCTTCTGCGAGCATGCGAGCGTGCCATGCTCGACTTCTGCCTGGGGCTTATCAGCTCCGAAGACGATGTCCCCAGTGACGAAATGGTAGAATGCGAGGAGGGCAGCACACGGGCTCTCATCCGCGTTCCGCGTTACCTTCTCGACGTGAATCTCGATCAGCGTTTTCAACTCGTACTCCAACACACCCGTATGATGGTTCAGACCAAGGGCGAGCGTCGCGGCATTCTTGAGATGAGAAAGCATACTGTGCAATATCTGCGAGGGCTCCATGGAGCCCGCACTTTCCGTGAGAGGCTTATGCACATCGAAACTCTCACTGACCTCGAGAAGGCTCTCCAAGAGTACCGCGAGTGGCTTCAGAAAAGACTCCAAGCGGGCGCGGCCATCAACCACAGTGAACAACAGCGATTCTCTGAAGTATCCACAGAAGAGAAATGAGACCCGAATTAGTCCAGAAACTCGAAGCCCTGCAGAAGGCCTTTCGCGACAAACGACGGGTGCTGATTGCGCTGTCGGGAGGGGTGGATTCAACCCTTCTTCAAGAAGTCGCACATTTGACCCTCGGTTTCGACAATGCTATCGCCGTCACAGCAAAAAGTGAGACCCTCACAGCTGAAGAGTTCGCGGCGGTGTGCAATTTAGCACGTGAGCGCGGTTGGAACCATCGTGTCATCGAATACTCTGAGCTAGAAATCCCGAATTACGCCACCAATCCTGTTAATCGGTGCTACTTTTGCAAAAGCGAGCTGTTCAGCCGCCTGAGCAAGCTTGCCGCCGAAAATGGTTGTTCCGTTGTGGTCGAAGGAACCAATGCTGACGATCGTGGTGACTATCGGCCTGGCATGATGGCCGGACGCGAGCACGGTGTGTGGGCGCCTTTACTGGAACTTGGTGTTACCAAAGCGGAAGTGCGCGAACTCGCTCGTCAACTCGGTCTGGCCACGTGGGATAAACCCTCAGGTGCCTGCCTCTCGTCGCGCGTTCCATACGGCGAGACAATTACCCGGGAGAAACTCGAGCAAATCGCGCAAGGAGAAAAATTTCTTCGCGAGTTAGGGTTTTCTCAGGTCAGAGTGCGCCATCACGGCACCGTGGCACGAATTGAACTTCTCCCTGAAGAAATGCCACGAATGTTCAGCAATGGCCTGGCCTCCAAAGTGGCCGAGCGTTTCCGCGCCTTGGGCTTTGTTTTTACGGCGCTGGATCTGATCGGCTATCGTACTGGCAGCCTAAACGCTTTGCTTCCAGGTCAGACCGTGAACAACCTTCCACCTGGCGCACGTTCTGACGCGAGGTAAATTTCTTGCCTGTCCCGCCCAGGCGGGTACAAGTTACCGTTATGGAAATCAATCGCGACCGTGCTCGATACCTGCAGTACGAGTTCGAATGCTTTGTGCGGATTGGACTCGACGAACGAGCGCGGCGCGAAGCAATCGAGAAAATTGAAACTTATTTCTTCGGCAGCTCCACCACGCCCATCCCCACATTTCGGTTTGAGATTTCCGATGCCTCAGGGCAAATTCACCGAATCATCGAGTTTGAACCCGACGAGCGACAGTTGGTGCGCCTTCACGAGTTTTTGAACCGTTGGACCATAGCGGAAGTTAGGGAAATGGTTTCGCTACTTCCCCCCGATGACGAGGAAAAGGCTCCGTAAACTGACGCACTAATCCACAATCCTAAAATGGGCGAATTGTCCTAGCCCCTCATACCATTTTGGGGCGGGGGCGGGGAACTTTTCGGCCACACATTCGGCCGCCCTCATTCCCATGAGCATGGAATGATCCATGTTGTTGTGATTGAACAGCCCCTGTCGGCCAGTGGTCACCAGATTTTCCACTTTTGCCAGTCCTCGGCAGACAGCGTCGAGATGCGTGCGAAAATCGCGCGTGTAAATGGGGTAAGCATACGGTAGCCGTCTCGTATAGGTCTCTAAAATCTCCTCCCGCGAAAAAAGTCCGCAGTCGAGTGCGTCGTGCACCACGAGTTGCGCCAGTTCATGATCCGGCTTCTGCCAAAGTGCCGAGTCCAAACGCGCAGTCACCTCGAATACAACCAGAGTTTGACCTCTTGGCCCCATTTCTGGGTCAAAATTCTTCGGCTCGTAAGCGCGATTAAACACAATGTGCTCTTCCGGAAAATAGAACCACGTGTTTGGCGACATCCGGTCTTTACCAAGTGCCACGCCGACTAGGATCATTCCAACGTAGTTGAGACGTTCTACATGTTCACGCAATGAATCTGCTACCGCGCCAAGAGAACAAGTTAATTTCGTAATAGGAATTGTGGATACCACTGCACTCGCTTCGAAGAATCCGTCACTGGCCTCTTCACTCGTTGCCTCTGCGCATACCGATGAGATCCTGTTGCCACTAACTTCAAACCGTGTTGCTGCCAGTCCCGTCTCTAAGGCTCCACCTCTTTCTAAAACTTTTGCTGCTAGAGCCTGCACAAGCCCTTCCACGCCACCCCGAATATACTTAAAACGGTCGAGTGCTGTGGGTCTCGCCGTATTTTCCGCCCGCCGAAGAAGCCTTTTCACAAGGCGCTGCGTATTGCCGGCACTAACGCGCACGCGTGCTACTTCTTCGCTTAGTTCCTCCGGTGCTGTTTTCCACACTTTGCGTGTGTAAGGCTCGATGATTTTCCGATACAGGGCCTTGCCGAACGCCTGTTGCATAGCGTCGGCGTAACTGCGCGGTTTAACCGCTATCGCACGCATTTGTCCTAGCATGGCCGACGTTCCGTACAAGGCCAACTTGAGCGGACCCATCACTCTCAAGATTTCGGAGGCGCTTACCGGGTAAGCATAAAAATGCCCATCGAGTAGCAATTGGCTGCGACGTGGCACCTCGAGCATTTGTTCCTGCGAAATCAGTTGAGGTAAGAGCTCGGCGATCTCTGGCAGTTCAGTGTAGAGCCGGTGAGGCCCCAGATCCGCCGCAAAATTATTGCAGCGCCACAGCGAAGCCAATCCTCCCAATTGTTCCTCAGCCTCAATGACGGTTACCTCACAGGCAGGTTCGATTTCCAGCAAGCGAGCAGCGCATGCCAGACCCGCAACACCACCTCCGATGACGATGATGCTTTTCCTCATAGGGGTCTCGGTCCAACGCGGCACCTGTAGTAAAAGACCGCGTTACCGCATCCAAATTTGGACAAGCGAAGTTGCATCGTTGCTCACTACGACTCACAAGTCGCCTACATTCAGAGCCTGTTCTGCAAGGCGTTTTGAAACATGGGCAGCGGAATGGGAGTGATGGTAGGCTGGGCTGCCTGCCCGCTGACGCGAAAAGCCATAATTGCTTTGCCCACCGTCCGGTCGGCCATACGCGCCAACTCTCCCACAACGGGCAGAGCCCCTAAGAGTGACGACTCGAAAAGATTCAGACGCACTTGAGCATCAATTCGATGGTCTTCTAGAAAATATTGCCCAAAAACCTCCAGCAGCAACCCTTCCGTCTCGAGTTCCACCTTGTCACACGAAACTACTCCGTCAGCGATCGTGAAACGTGCTTCACGCTTCGAATTGTATGCAGCCTTCTCAAAGAGTCCACGCGTTTGAGTCAGGTTCAACATTTGGAAAAGTTTAAGCACGAACGGTAGGCGGCCAACCTCGACTCCGACCAGCGATGCGCTACCATTTCCACGAAGTCGCTTAACGTCAGTTTTCACTCCCTGAAGGCGGAGCTGGCCACTGATTTTTCCTTCGACCAATCTTGGATCTCGGAATACCCACCTGCTCAGCGGGGGTATCTGTACGTGCTCAAGTTGCACGCTGGCCTCCCAACGCGGGTAATCGTTAGGCATTTGCCGCCACGATTCGATAATCCCGCTGCCACGCATGCTGCCACCAAAGCCGTTGATCGCGACATCCCGAAATTCCGTCCTATACGGGGGTTCTCCTGCAACATATGTGTAAAGGATCCGGCCAGACGTTTCATTTACCTTTTCGCCTTTATAAGTGGCACGAGCTGCTACGATAGTACCTTCCAAGTCGAACCGTTTCCCTTTCGGCGGTGTGGGGCGCCGGGCTGGGGGCTGGAACCCCTCGCTCCATCCTGTAAGCCAGGTATCCAATTTAGCTTCTTCCGCTGTCTCAACTCTGAAGATCACCTTGGGGTAATGGCCTGGCACCAACTCTACCTTCCCCGAGAGCCGGCATTGGGGAGTATCCGCCATGGCGCATTTTAAAGGAGCCGAGTCGAGCACCTCAAGTGTCGTGCCTCTCAACAAAAAAGTGCCGTGGATATCCGCAATTTCTGCCCGCGGGACGCTTAAACCATAGTAGAGAACGCGCGCAGGTGGCATCATATGGTGACGGAAAACGGCTCCCTGAGTCGGAGAGCCTACTACAATCTCGCCCTGGGCAGAAAGGCGGCCATTTTCGTACCCACGTATGACTCTCTCGGGCAATAACGATAATAATTTAATCAATGATTGATAATTAGCAGCGGTTTGCGTGGCGGGGACCGACTCGTCTAGGGTCAAATGGAGATCACACCTTGCCGGTCCGCGAAGCTCAACATAGGGGGTGGAGCGGGGGATGGCGCTTTGAAGATCCTGAAGCTCTCCTTCGGCCTCGATATGCATACGGATTTTGGAAGAATCCATGGCTCCACTGGCGTTCACACGAATCCCGTTTGCGGTACCATTAAACCGGGCAACCCTAAAACTTTTGCCGTCCCACTCCAAATCAGCATCAGCGTTTGCCAATTTGATTGCTGCCGCTTCACTGGTAAATTCGAGACTGCATCCCCGAAGTTCTGCTCGGCCCGTAATCTCAGATTTCTCAGCTTGGGTTATGGGGAAGAGTCCCTGCAACTTGAGGCCAATTTGGCCCGCAGGTTTATAGCGAGCTAAACGCTCGCTCAGCGCCGGATCAAGCACCTGGCGCACGCTTGCCATATCAGCGGACAGAACTGCGGTGGCGGTGAGAATCGGATCTCGCCAAAAATAGCGCTCCCCCTGCAGGAGTCCCTTCACGGTTATCATGTTGCCACCCAGCTTCGCTGCGAGGCCATCAATGAAAACTTTCGTGTTTTCTACCCGAAGTTCGCCCCCAATGTCAGATACGGGTAGCCTCAGTATAGGATGCCTAAATGCTACGCCACTCAGAACCACTTTCCCATCAATGTGGGGGGCTGGCCACTGCGTGGGATCATCGCAGATCACTTGTTCGAGGTGCCCTTCACTTGATACCTGTCTCTTATACACATCT
>JANZZJ010000138.1 GCA_026419455.1 Candidatus Sumerlaeaceae bacterium
AGATGTGTATAAGAGACAGGGGGAGTGTAATGTCACGCCTTCCCTCCGCCGGCATTACCCGTATCAGGTTCAAGGGGTTGGAGCCCGTCGCGCTTTTGGGGCGCCGGCTCGCTCTCAGGCCTTAGTGGCCTCCCCCGGCGTAACGCTATTGTTTACACGATTTAGGGTAGAACCATCAGTTTTTTCTTACGCGCCTCGCGACTATGCTGGGGCGAATAGGCTCGCCGCAAACATGTATCGGTGTTACGTCGAGTGTGGTGGGTATAGCTCAGCTGGTTAGAGCGCCAGATTGTGGCTCTGGAGGCCGTCGGTTCAAATCCGACTATCCACCCCAGTTAATCTTTTTTATGGCAATTTCTCCCATTGCAGTTCACCTACTTTTGCCAAACCAAAGAACTCCGGTGGCTGGTGAGGGACGAGATGCATAATTAGGCGGCCGTCGGGCATCATTACGTCCGGAGCTATTTCCAGCAGCGGCACAAAAACAAAGGGACGTTCTAGCAGATGCTGGTGCGGTATTATTAAGTTCTCTTGATTCCAATTTGTGCGGTTATAGAGGAGAACGTCTATATCAATCACACGAGGTCCCCAGCGGTAAGTAGGCGTTCGTCCCAATTCACGCTCTATCCCCTTGGCGACCTGAAGTAACTCGACCGGTGACAAGACAGTCTCTATTTTCACCACAGCGTTGTAGAAATCAGGTTGATCAAATTTTCCCCAAGGCTTGCTTCGGTAGACGGAGGAAGCTGCGGCAATCCGTATGCTAGCCGTACGGTCAAGCAGCGAGCATGCAGCCGCAATCGTCTGATCAGGGCTCTGGTACGTGGGAAGATTGGCGCCCAGACCCAAATATGCTCTTTTCCACAAAGCTGCTGTTGCTGCCATACTGCTATAGGTTTCTCATTCAACGATAACTATTTGTGATCCAAGACGCCGTTTCGCGTCGTTTTCCAGGGGCAGACACCCAATGCTCTGTTCTATTTCCTTAGCACCGCGTGCGAAAATGAAAGATCACTTTGTTTTTATCTCCAGTAGTTTTGCCTTGAGTTCATCGACGTGTCTCTTGGCGGCTTTGACCTCATCATCTGTCCCGCCTTCAACAGCTTTCGAGTATTCATCAAGTGCTGCCTGAAGCTGCTCTTCCAATTCAGCTTTTCGTCGGTCGGGTGCTGGGCTCCCTCCAACTCGTCGTGCTTTTACGAGCACGTACTCACTTGCCGGAGGGGCAATTCTAATGATCAAGTGATTGTCGTCGTCACCTAGCCATGCTCTCAGCGGAAGAGACTCTCGGCTTTCCCGTGGAGTCACGCTCCCTATAACCTGGTTGTTATCCATCTTGTCGAAAACGATCACGTCGCTATCACGCCCACCCGTTCCCAGAACCTTTCCGTCAACCATTCGGAGAACGATGAATTCTTTTTCCGCCGACGGGTGCTCCGGAATGATCTCCCAGCGGCCTACAAAATGTTCCAGGCCAACTGCCAGGCTTTGCTGTGCCAGCTCACCAGCACTTCTTACCGGGTTGGCGTGTGGACGGGCGTTTGTTGGCGGAGATTTATCTACTTGGCGGCGTGGGCCGAAGTATGTAATCCTCGCCATACCAATGAACCCTTTCTCTGTTGGGTAACGCGGTGCCCAATGTGCATCCGGCGGATAGTCGCCAACGTACACTGGCTTCCCAGAAAGGGTTGTCGGAATAGCTAATTGAGCCTCGAGACTGCCGCCAATGGCGAGCTGATATGTGTTACTGGCACCGACGTGGACAATCTGCACCAGGGCTTCTTTTCCTCGAGCTAAAGACCGCTTCGAGCGCAGAATGTGCCATCCATTAGCCGCGCGTACCGAGCTCGGCGACTGCGGGTCATATATCTGAAACATTAAATGACCCGTCTGATCCACAAGGACAACCCAAGCTCCGCGCGGAGCTGCATCAATGCCCACCGTATCAAGAATCGTCCCTGCCTGTTCCCAATTAACAATAAGACTCAGTTCGAAATCTCGTTGTGGATACTTGACGTTCAGCAAGACAGAGTCTTTCGGTGAGCGCATGACAAAACCCCTTGGTGATCCAGTCGCCGAAGTGTTCCCAACAGCCTTATCTCGTTCGCTTGCCGGTAGTTCGGTGATGCTATTTTCGGTGGCCGGCCTATTCTTGCTCGCCTGGTCTCCCACGACCTCTTGTCGCGAATCACCTGTTGTTAGTGGCGGCTTGGGCGTTAGTGCCGAAGGTACTGATGAGGCAGATGAACTTTTCTCGACCTGTGATTGGTGGGGTACCGGGCACGTGAACTTTGCGATATTACGTGAACCACAAACCGCCCAGAGAGTGTTTCCTGACCATCGGAGAGCCCGCGGGGCAGGTAGCTCGGCTACCACGGTCTCTCGGACGTCGCTCCTGTCTAAATCGAACCGCCAAATAGCGTTCTCGTTTGCTACACCAACCAACACATCATTGGGAGCCAACGTCGTTTTATCCCACACCACAGCTCGGAAATCACATTTCTCATCTTCAGCTGTCCAAATCGGCACAGGCTTTACTGGCTTGGTTTTCAGATCGATGCGATAAAGGCCACTGCGAGATGCTCCATGAGTTTTCGATGTCGCAGCAACGGCAAGTGAACGTTGCGAATCCACGGCAAAGCTCACTACCCCCTTTAACTCTGGGCAGGAAGCTATCAGCGAAACAGTCTTGCTGTCGGCAAGTAGATATTCTTGAAGACTGCCGTAGCTGAAATCTGCGACAAGAATACTCTTGCCACCATATCCCATCATTGCACCAATGTCATCGAGGGAAGGAGCATTATCCAGCTTCCGCCACGAGCTGCCGTTACTCGCCAACTCGAAAACACCGCTGAAAGGGTTGCCACTTTCCCACCAGCCATCTATAGCGATGAGGAGTGTCTGTCCGCGATCCAACCCAACCTTGCGATTAATGCCGCTAAGAAGCTGTGTTGAGATCGAGTCCGTGACAGCCAAGTTGTCCGCGATTTTGATCAGACGTGCGACCTTTTTGTCGCCGGAAAAGACAAATACCCCACCTTCCTTGACTGGAAACAGCGTGCCCAGTTCGTAGGGAGTCTCAACCAGACTGACATCCCACCCATCTGGGAGAGTAAGGGCACTCTGAACAGACACAGGCGTGAGCTCGACCGGAATGGGAACTTCATCCTCGGGCGCCACCGATGGTGGGGGCAAAGTGTTACCTTGTCTTATTTGCACGACGCGACATTGTGCCCCTACGGTTGCCTGTTGAGCGCCTTCGTTCGATACCATGAAGCCAAGGAAAACAGGCTCCGTCCATCCGCCGCGAAACCCCTGATCTAGGCGCTGCCAACGCTCGCCTGTCCAGTAGTAGCTTGTGATGCTACTCCCTTCACGCTTAATGCGAATGCGTCCGGCACGGTCCCTGTTGTCGACCCACTGATACCCGCGGTACCAGGTTTCGTCCTGCCTGAGGTCTGTTTGTACCCGCTCTCCCTCTTGCGGCGTTGCTCCTCGCCCGATGTAAGCGAAGTTCGAGTGGGAGAGATTGCACACATAAAACAAGAAGTTGGCTGTCTGAGCAGAATTGTTACGCCACGCTGGAAGTTCATACTCAGCAACGATGTCGAAATCCCCTTCAAAAGGCGCGCCTGTCTCTATGCGGCTGACTCCCGATTGTCCGGACGGTATCGCAAGTGTGATCGCTTCGTCCGTGACACCAGCAGCACCATAAGGCGCACACACATCCCATTCTGGAATCGGCATGCCTCCACGCGGAGCCGACACGAGAGAGACGTCCCGCAGCACGAACTTCACTGGCACTTTAGTGAGACCATCATAGGCAAGACGCTGGAATACTAGCCCGACGTATAAACTGGGTGCGCAATCGGTCACGGCTCGAGTCAAGAGATGCCAAGTGATTCCGTGATCAACTGACGCGTATGACTTCCACAAATTGCCACGTCGTGTTAGCTTCAAGCGCACGGCCGTTGGCGATGTCTCAAAGTTAGGTCGTTTGCCCTCTCCGCTTAAAGTAGTGAGTTCCCACCGATTTTGCATAAGCTGCAAGCCACCCAAGGTCCAAAAGTGTGCGGCATACGTACTGGCATCGCGTTGGCGATTGTGATAACCCAGAAATCCCCCAGGTTGGTGGACAACAAAATGTACCAAAGCGCTATCGGTGGCCGTTGTCACTGCATCAATGGTAGCGTGGAGGTCAAAGTCTCCTGTGACGTCATGCAGAAGCACGGGTGCAGTAACATGTTCAGTTGATAGCTCGTTTCCTGGCGGGACTAAAATAGTAAGCACGGTGGAGGTATCCCCAGCTTCAATCCTGGCGTCAGTGTTCCCATCGATCCAGCGCCAATTCGGCTGAATTTCTCCGCTTTCATAAAAAACACCTACATGCGTAGGTGATGTCTCAGCCGGTTCGTGCAAAATCTGGGTGGGAGGAATACCGTCGATGACAAGAGGATTATCTTGCGGTTGCTGGTAAGCCTCTGCGACTCGACGCTTCATGTCAAAAACGTGCCCCGACATAACAGTTGTGCTATAACCGTCATCTGATTCCACAAGCACTTCATCCTCTAGCACCGCCACACGCGTCGTTTCGCCTTCATGGGTGAGAAGGAAATCAGTGCCCTTTGGTTTAATATTGTTTTGGCCTTCACGAAAGGTTGGTTGTTGTGCGGTCGCTTTTTTAGAAGGAGCGCTCGCGTAACGCACCATGGTTCCATTGGCCGCATTTTCGACAACGAACTGGGTAGCTCCTGAGGCTGTCTGCTTGACAGCAACTTGCGCTTCTCCTCTTCCGACGGTTACGCGCTCGCCTTGAGTGCTACCGACCGTCACAAGCGAATGCCACCCAGTAGTGCGCAGCGTATCGCCGTCTTGTAGCTCTGTTGTCTGCTCTGCAGGAATTTCGTTGAAGGGCTTTGTGAGTTCGACATGCGCATTAAAACTTTGAGAAAAGCACGAGCCCGAAAGCGGCCCACTTCCGCTAGGTGCCCCCGCAATAGCTTTGATTGTTCCTGGCCCTGGCGCCACCAGCGTTACTGATGTGTCACCAGTCGGCCAGGTTCCACATGCTGCGCCAAGGCCAGTCTCCATGCCTAGCTTGCCACCCAAGCGCGGGGTGTAAAAGACCTCAACTGATGTATTGGTGTTGCGTAAACTCCACACTTGGGGAACGGCCCGATCCACATCCACAACCACGCGGAGCTCGCCACCACATGCAATCTCCGTGCTCCCCAAGAAAATCGGTGGGTCGCATGGGGCGTCAACTGGGTGCTCTTTGAATGAACCGCTGCCGCTGAGGAGTATGCCTGATGGGCATTGTTTCTGGCTCTTCGGTCCACGAATTACTTTAGCATTGGTGGCTTGTAAAACTTGCAGGGCTTTCGAAGTTATCTGCTGCGGTGGGCTTGTTTTTCGGTCGCTGACGTCCATTTTTACCGTAGGTTTTTTTGTTTTTTTGCGTTCTTGTGGATAAGTCTTTCCCACTCGCCGGTAGATGCTGGCCATATAGGCCTTTAATTCGTCGGGTGTGCTGCGGTAATAAAGAAAGAGGATGTGCAAAATGTCTTGTCGGGTGAATGGCACGCCATCGCCCCGCAGCTGATTTTCAATCCCCATTTTCGTGAGAAGGACCTGAGCGAGAGCTGCCTCGAGCTCTTGATCAGAAAGCTTAGAGTTATCAAGGTCTGAATCGGAACCCGGTACAAGCGGAATGTGTCGGCTACTGACGAATGCTCGCGCCCAATTGAGCTCTCGTTGTACCTTCGCCGTCTCCTGGTCAATCTTTTCGCGCTGTAGGAAGTAGTCACGGATGAGCTTATCGAGTTGGTCCTCAGTTAGGGTCTTTCCTTCGCGTGCGGCAGCTTCCCGAAGCTCATTACGAAAAACTCGTAATCCGCCGGGGAAATACTTTTGAAATTCGGCGTCGTTAAGAACGTCGTCTAAATTACCCGTGCGCCGATATTGTTCGTAAAGTTTCTCGAGGACGTCCATTTTATAGCTGTCAATTGTTGTGGAAATTCCAAATGCGGCTGCACGACCAGCCAGCTCAGCCGCCACCAGAGGTGGATAACCCATCTGAACAAGATCGAGGATTCCGCGGCCGAGGGCGGCACTTGCTCCGATAGCCGTACCCCGCGACACCTCCCCAGCATACGCCTGCTGCATGCTTATCAGAATGGCCGCGCCCATCAATGTTAACCCAGCACCTTTACCGAACTTTGAAAGCATCCCCGCCGACTCCTCGCCCGCGTTGTGAACGATGAGCTTTTCGGCCGAGCTCAGTTGGTCATAAGGTTTGCCAAAGAGTTTCGCAGCGGCTTCGTCGAAAGCCTTCTTGATGAACACATCTTTGGCCAGAGTGTTGGCAACTTGGTTGGCAAGTCGAATGGTTTCAGCCCGCGAGACGTCCTTACTAAATTCCTTTATGAGTGATTCTCGCATTGCTGGCGGTATGTTGTTGAGTGCACCGCCTAGTTCAGCAATGAGGCTTCCCGCGCCTTTTCCGGCTCTCGCGATTTCGTCGAGGTGTGTCGCCACAACCTTCTGCGCTATTTTTTCCGTGAGGCTGTTCATGTTTTCGAGGTAGGCTTTCATGGCTGCCTGTCTGCCCGCTTCTGTCGAGACATCTAGCCCCACAGTTTTTGCGTACTGGCTGATGGCATCGGCGACTTGGCCGCGCTCAGCTAGGCGGGCTGCATTGATCAAGGCCTGTTCCTCTGCTGTCAGTGACCCACCAGCCAGGGCGTAAGCTGCTGCGTTGCGGCCATCATATTTGGCTTGCTTGAGGATGAGCTCGGCCGGATCGCTGCATTTCGAGACGAGCTCATTGCGAAAGCGCGTGTTGTCGCTGAAAAAACCTGCGGCATCAGCCTTTGTGAGAGGTGGCGGTTCAGCCCCCTTGGGAAAAAGCGAACGAAAATCCTTCTCTTTCAACTCACCTGTTTTTGGATCAAAATGCCACAATGTGGGATTCTGCTCATAGCTCCTGCTTTGTAAGTATTTGTTGCCACCAATTGTGTTGTACTTTTCCGGGTTGACCACCGCTTCCACGCGACCGGGCCAGCTCGATGGATTGGTGGGATCAAGGATGTTGATATCTAGCTTCTCCGGCGAAATTCCGAACTTAGTGGCAAAGGCACGCTTGAACTGTTCAACACTTCGCGACGCGCCCGGACCCATGGGAACAAGGTCTTTATCGCTTTTCCCCGGGACGTACTTCGAGCCTTCGGGCTTACTGAGATGTTCTCCTAACGATCCAATGGGAAGAACATGGGTGACGCCTTGCGGGTCTCTCTTAATCACATCGCTCCATGCCTGCTTCGTCATTTCAATGATGCGGTCGTCAATCTCCTTCACAGTACTTCGCAGGTCAGGCGGCATGGTTCCTGCCCCAAGATGTTGGGCCACATGATGCTTGAAAGAGTCATAGTTGTTTAGAATTTGTTTGAGTGCTGCTTCCTTACTTTGAGGCGTGGAACTGTTCTGGTATGCCTGCAGGATTTGTGAAATATCAGCCCCTGCAGCGAACAAAGACACGTGTAAGGAAAATAGAAAATAAACAGTTTTAAAAAAACGCCCTGTGCGCTTTGTTTGCATGATGTTGATCCCTTTACAATTTATTATCTTGTTAACGCATAATATGTTACGTATAGCATTACAGAGGGGGGAGCGGATTCCACTGCGATAGCCAAAAGGCCGACCAGACTAGGCCCGTGGTGCCAAGCAGCAAGTGGACATACGAAATGCGCACCGAGCCCCCTGGGTGCAAAAGAATTGGTGACAGCAACATCGTGCCCCGGGAGACATCTTCCTTTTTCACCGACCGGAGGGGCTCCGCGGTGGGAATGTTGTGTTGCAAAAACCAGCTTTTGAGCTTATCCATTCCTTGAAGCATTTCATGGCTGAATTCGACCCATGCGCCATTCTTGAGCACGAGACGAAGGATCGGATTTCCCCGGCTGCCAGCTATAAGAAACGTCCCACTGTAGCGCGGGCTGAGTAGTGCAGCTAAGGCATAAAGAGCCAATAACCATTTCGGAGGATAGCGTCGGGCGACGCTGACCTCTGCGATGCTATCAGCCGGGATTGCCCTGGTCTGGCTCCCGCGCCTGACAATTAGCTCCGATGGACATATTTCAACGGAGAACTGGCCATACTTTAATCCAATAAGCCATATAATGGGACCTGGTAGCGAAATGATTGTGGCGGCAATGGTGGCTCCAGTGTACACTCTGTCTCTTAT
>JANZZJ010000140.1 GCA_026419455.1 Candidatus Sumerlaeaceae bacterium
TCGGCCGCACGTACGAGCTAGAAAAGCTTGGTTTTGCGGAGATTTACCCGAGCCTCGATGCGAAAATGAGTGCGAGTGACCGCCGTGCTGCGAAACTCGAAGCGGTCCGGCAGGCCTTGGCCGAAGGCGATATTTCGGCAAAATTTGTAGTCTCCTCGGTAAGCGGCGAATCCATTATCGTGCGTTACATTCAGCTACCGGACATGCCAGAGAATGAGCTCGAAGGGGCTGTTCGCTGGGAGGCCGAGGATTATATTCCGTTTCCACTCGACGAAGTGAATCTAGATTGGGTGGTGTTGGGACGCTCCGAAGTCAGCGGCCAAACCAAAATCGATATTCTTTTGGTCGCTGCCAAAAAGGAACTGGTCGCGGACCATATTACCATGCTCAAAGAGCTTGAGCTCCAGCCGGCCATTGTCGACGTCAACTCGTTTGCATTTCTCAATTGTTTTGAACTCAATTACATGCCGCCGGCGAGCGATGTAGTCGCCCTGCTCGACATTGGCGCCGAAGTTTCCAGTATAAACATCTTCCACGCGGGCGGGTCGCGATTCTCCCGCGATATTTCCATTGCAGGCGATACCGTGACAGCTGGGATTCAGCAGCGGGTGGGGTGCAGCTTCCAACGCGCCGAAGAACTTAAGCGTAAGGAGGGACTTCCGGCACCAGCTGCCGATGACCTCGACACGGATTTCGGAGCAGAGACATCTTTGCTGGATACCATCCGAGGAACCGTGGAACGCATTACTGGCGAAACGCTCACGGAAGAGACACCCGAGTTCATTGCCTCCACCGTCATTCGACGAGTTTTCCAGAACTTAGCTCAGGAAGTGAAACGATCCTTGGCATTTTTTGAGAACCAGTCGGGCCTTTCTGTCCAAAAACTTTTTGTGGGCGGGGGCACTTCCTTGACGAAGAATGTGCGCGAGTTTCTTAGTCATGAACTGGGAATTCCAGTGGACCTCATGGATCCCCTTCGCAGCGTTGGCGTTGCGGGAGTGGAAAAGCAGAAGGTAGAAAAGATTCGTCCGCATCTTGGAGTTGCCATTGGCTTGGGATTGCGAGTCTTCGATGAATAGGGGAGCACAGCGGTCTAATGATTAAAATCAATCTTCTCCCACGCGAAGCCGGCAAAAAGACAGAGAGTGCTGGCGCGTCCCGCGGGGCACGCATTGGCTTTGATCCGTTTCTCGCTTTTATCCTCGTTCTTGTTCTCCTTTACGTGGCGGGGGCGGGTGTTTTCTATTGGGCTTACCGCGAAAGTGCAAAGGTCAACCGGGCCTATCAGGAAGTTAGCTCACGAAAAACTCAAAAACAGAAACAAGTTGAGCGCGCAAAACGTGAGCTGATGGAACGCTCAGCAGAAATCGAGGATATCGAGCGGCGCTATGAAGTTGCACGCGCTCTTAGCCCCGAAAACCGCGTTTTTTGGTCCGAGAAACTTAACATGCTCGCCCTTGCCCGTCGCGACCTTGCCGTCTACATCACCAAGATAAGCCTGTCGGAGCAAGTTGAAGAGGTTGAAACACCCGAATCCGTTAGAAAACGACAGGAACATCGCGACAAGAAGCTCCCCGGTCCCGAACCTGCACCAGTCAAACGTCCCATCATCAATCAGTGGCTCACGATAGAAGCCGTTGCATACGGGCGTGACGCCCAAGAAAAACTCAACAACGTCGTCGCTTTCCAAAATGCTGTAAAGAACCTGAAATGGCGGCGTGAGAATGGGACGATCGTACGATTCCTCGATGGCATGAATCCTGAGTTCGGTCAGCTCCCTCAAAAAGTGGCAAATGTCGGCGGCGTTGAGGTCATGCGCTTCGGCTTTATTATCAATGCTGAACCGCAGACAGACCGCCAAGTGTCTTCGACCCAGCAACCTGCAGGAGAGAAAAGATCATGATGCAGGCTCTCACAGCTCAGCAAAAGGACGTTGTTAAAGCCGGCTTTGTCCTCGCCGTACTCATCTTTTTGGGAGGATTTTACTACTACGGCTTTTTCGTTAAAGATGAGATCGCGAGAAAAACCAAGCAAACTCAAGACCTCCAAGCCGAGATCAAGAGCTTAGACCAGCAGCTGCGCGATATTCAGGCGCAACTAGGAAACCCCGAAGAGCTCAAAGCCAAAAAGGAATTTCTCGAGAAAATTGCTGCAAAACTACCTGACAAGCCTGACGCTCCGGGATTCTTCCAGGCTTTGGTGGACATACTGCGGGTGACGAATATTGAGTACACGGAACTAGAACCGCAGAAAGAGGTTCCCCGTTCTATCTATAGCGAGATCCCTTATACAATCAAATGCAAAGCCCGCTATCATGACTTTGGACATTTTCTTAACCTCATTGAGGAAAACCCGAAACGGTTCATGCGTGTGAAAACGTTCACGATCGAGAATCAGGACAATCGGCCAAGTATCCATCCTGTGACAATCGAAGTTACCACCTTTATGTTCGTGAAGAAAGGGTGATCGTGATGCGTCTCGTGCAAACAGTTTTGTACGTCGCGGCCATAGCGGGGCTTCTTCTATGGGGAAATCGTGCTGTGGCGCAGACGGCTGCGGCACCGGTCACCACCGCTCCTGCAACAGCGGTTCTGGCCGATGCCGAAGCTGCGAAGGCTGCCGAAAAACTTGTGGCGCCGCCTGGGGCGCCGGTGCAATCCACCGAAAACCCTGAGATTGGACCAGGTCAGGTCGCTGTGCCAACCCCCTCTGTTCAAATCACCGGCGATAAGCTCATGGTCAGTGATGAGCGAACGAGCGAAATCGTCGACGTCAAAAGCGGCGCTGAACTTTTGAAAAAGTTGAATATCGTCGCTCCGCCGAAAGCTTTGGTAAAAGGTGTGCGTGAGGTGGATGAGACCACACCCACCGAGCTTTTCCGTCAGGAAGAGGTTCGGCGCCTGCTCGGCGAATCGCCTACGGTTGTATACCAAGTCGTTTATGACGGCAAACCTCTTCCTGATCCCATGATTATTCCTTGGGTGCGCAACGCTGTCGTGCTCAAAGAGCGTTTCGATGAAGCTGTGGCCCTGCTGGCGCAGAACCGCATCCAGCAGGGACGCGAAGCACTGCTGGCCATTATAACAGAGTTCCCCAACACGGAATATGCCCGACAGGCACAAGAGCTTCTCGCAAAATTGCAGGAAGAGACCGCGCAGCCAAAAGACCGGCCCGCGACGGTTAAAGCTACGCCGACACCTGCTCCCATCCAAATTATGGTTGACCCCAACATTCGCGTCGGTAGCATCCTCGTTGACGCTAAGAATCCCGAAGAAAACCGCGTCATGATCAACGGTCGTGCGTATCGGGCCGGCGACGTAGTTCGGGGTTTTTCGAATCATCGTGTTGTGAAGGTGATGGAGGGATCGGTAGTGCTCGAGGTCGAGGCCATGGGCCAACGTAAAGAGTTTACCATCCCCATCAAGCGGTCGGAGTAAGTCGGAGTAAGATTGAGGTTATGGTTTTGCCCAAAACCGGTGAGAGGACAATTATGGGACGGAGTGTTGTTTCGACTACGAGTGTCGCAATGATAGCCTGCTTCTTAGCGACGTGTGCGTGGGTGCACGGCCAGCCAGCTTCGCCAACTGCCCAGCCTGGTATCAGCGAAGATGTGGAGTTTGCCACCCGACCTTCGTCGGTTAAGGTGGAAGAATCCACCGCTCCCAAGTCGGCAGCTCCTGTTGAGTCTGTTGTAAAACTTGAAACGTCCGCGGAAGTGACCAAGAAGGCCGAACCAGTTGGCGACGATGCATTGCCCTCAAGTGAACAGGTCGAAACTTCGCCATGGGCGCGCGTGACCGAGGGAGCAGCACCGTTCGTGCCGCCTACGATTCAAAAAAGCTCTGAAGAGCGGGCCAAAGAAGCCAGCCGTGAACTGCGTGGGGTGCTCGGTGACGAGATTTTTGATCAGTTGGTGACGATCACCACTGGTGCCGACGAAGATCTGGCTCAAGTCATCCGTCTTCTCGCAGAACGCGCCAACCTCAATTTCATTTACGCTGAGGGAGTGATCAAAGGGCGCGTAACCCTTAATCTCCGCGACGTTCCTCTAGGCGTTGCCCTCCAAAGCTTACTTGCCGCCCATGATCTGGCAATCGTCCGCGAAGGTGCGAACGTCTTCCGCATCGTTCGCCGCAAGGATATCCAGCAGACCGTCGTAGAGACCAAAACCATCTACATCAAAGTCAATTGGGTTCCTGCGCAGACGATCGCCGATACTCTTAAGGACATCATGGGAGCAGGCGCCGGCATAAAAGTTGGCGAGGTCAAAGCGCACAAAGAGTCCAACACCCTTATTATCACTGACACTCCCACCAACGTTCAGCTCATGCGTGATCTCGTAGCCCAACTCGACGTTCCGCAGAAACAGGTGATGATCGAGGCACGCATGGTTGAGCTACTTATCAACAACGGCCGCCAGCTTGGCTCCAAGACTGTCCTGGAGCGGGCTGACTCGAGCGGAAATAGCCAAGTGGAGGGCCAGCTCGGGAAGAATGCCGAGCACAAAGAAACCATTACGCGCGTAGAAATTGATGAAAACGGTAAGCCTACAATCGTCACCGAAGAGGTCACCGTCCCGGCTAAACCAGTTGACACACTCGTGAGCAATCTTCTCGTAGGCGGCGGAGCGCCCAGCCTTAGCTTTGGTACTGTGATCTCGATTTTGGGAAAAGATTTCGACGTAGCTGCAACGCTTGATGCTTTAGAAGCCCGACGAATTGCCAACATCTTGGCAAATCCTCGAGTTATCACGCTCGACAACGAAACAGCTCAAATAAACATCAAGCGGGATAATCCTTATATTGAAGCCCAACAAGGCGTAGGACAGCAAGCTGTGGCGGCAAGCGTGAAATTTAAAGAGTCCGGCGTAGAGCTCATGGTGACGCCGAACATTACTGACAACGGTTATATCCGGATGAAACTCATGCCGCGGCAGGAGATCTTTGCCGGCGAGTTCAAGAACCCCACAACAGGTTCCAACATTCCCATCATCGATAAGCGTGAAGCACTAACAAACGTAATCGTCAAAGACGAAGACACGGTGGTCATTGGTGGTCTGCGTGAAATCGATAGCTCCGATGCCCGCTCACAGGTGCCATGGCTGGGCCAAGTGCCCATTATTGGTTGGTTTTACAAAGGCCAGTCCAAGGGGTTCCTGAAAAACGACCTTATGCTGTTTGTTACCCCGCATATCATTAAGACGCCGGTCCTCACGGCTTCCGAAAACTACAACTATACGCGGCTCGATGCACACTGGGACCTCCCCGATTACTTCTTCGACGATTCGGTGGAAATTCGCGAGCGGCGCCACCGCGGCGACATCAACAGCGATCCGCTCTCCTACAAACCTGAGCCTGTTCGCCTTCCCCAGCAGGCCAAAAACGAAGCGAAACAAAACTAACTTTCAGAATCAAATTTCCCCACAGAGCGGTGGGGCGGGAAATCTTAGCACTGGGAGTTCCCGCCCCTTTTATTTTCTCATTTTCTCCCAACGAAATCTTCAAACACCTCAAAACGACAGGGCTGAACTAGCTTTGCCATGCACGCGGTTGTTGCGGCCAACCTGTTTTTTGGACAACGGCGTGCTACCGACTCTTCCTTCTTGCTCGTGATTTTCTCTCCTGTTTACACATTTCTACTCTGATTAGAAGCACTTTAGGAAGTTGGTGGAGTGCGAGACATCCAAAATTCCGAGGTCAGCCGAACGAGTAAAGACGAACAGGCTTTCTACCGGCAAATCTTTTTGTTAGCAGGACTCGTCGCGTTCCTACGCGGTGCGATGATAGTTGCGCTGAGTGTGCGGACACAGCTAATGTGGTCCGACGTTCTGGGGGGGCACGATGGCGTCGAATATCTAGCGATTGCCAACTCGGTGATCAAGGGTAGTTTTCGTGAGCTTCCGGTTGACGTCTGGCGACACGACGTTGGCTGGCCTCTCGTTATAAGCGTTCTTGGCTTCGTCATGCCAACTCCGCTTGCTGCGCTCGTGTGGATACTCTTCTTTTCGGCGGTGACGGTTTCCCTAGTTGCTCATTTTGCGCGACAACACTTTGGCTCTACTAACGAGGAAGCTCTTCGGCTTGGCGCAACAGTTGCCCTGGGCTATCCGGCAGCTGTGTATTACTCGTGTTTTGCTCTTTCAGAACCACTTGTTCTCTGCACTGTTGTTGCTGCCTTCTATGTAGCCGGTTTGCGACGTTGGGGAGCAGCCGGTTTTCTAGCCGGGGCCGCGGCAAGCGGTCGGGCTTCCGCAATCTTCCTCCTGCCGGCGCTAGCGCTCGCCTGTGTGCTCCAGCAGGGACGTTTTCAAGACAAAGGGCGGCAGTGTGCTTGGCTCGTCAGCACCGCACTCATTCCATTTTTGGGGATCACGCTATGGCGGCAGACGGCGGTTGGGGTCCAACCGCTCTCTCTCCACCAGCCCCATTTTTCGTTTCCATTCGCTGCGTTCCAAGACTTTCTCACCCGAGGTTGGGTGCGGGGCATCTATTTGCTAGTATGCACGATTGCTGCCTGTTTTGGGGCAGTCAAAATGCTATTTGAAAGTGTGCGACGGCATAACGACCCCCTATTGCATGCAGCAGCCTCATTTACTCTCATGTTCTTGCTTTTTCACGTGTGCTTGGAAAGTCTTACCTATTACGGAAGTCGCCTGCTGCTTGCCGATTATTTCGACCGCTACCTGGTGGCGATCTGGCCGTTTATTGTTTTCGCCACGCGACGCTGGTGGAAGTGGCCGTTTATCGCGCTATGCTTTTCTCTGAGTGTCGTGGCTACATTGTATTGGGGCGAGAACTATTTTAGACAAGTCCGCGAAAAGGGTGCGCCAATGCTCGAGCACCTCGCTCGCCCCGAAACCAAGAGATAACCTTTTGTAGCATAAGAATCGAGCTTTCCTCAAAGCTTCTTGCGATAAACCCAGAAGCAGCGATCCAACCAGGCATCGCAAAAGCGCGCGTAGAAACAAATTGGTCCCACCCAAGGAATAATTGCCTGTTTCCACCCTTGACGTGCCAACTCGCGGAGGCACAGGCGCAGCAGCAAGGCTCCAATGCCTTTTCCTCGGCACTCCGGTGTCGTTCCCATAGGGCCAAACCAGCTCAAAGCACGGTTATTGCCTTGATATGCCGCAAAGGCGACTACACGGTCGCCGCGTTTCGCAACAAAAACGCCGGGGGGAGTGTTACTCAGCGCACGCCCGACCTCTTGGACCCATGCTGGCCAGTGCTCCAGCAAGAAACCTGAAAGGGACTCCCAATCGGTGGGTGCCGCACGTTCGATAGACAACCCATCCGCTGTCAGCTGCTGAGCTTGAGCGTCGAGATCTCCCCAGCGATCCGGAGTTATGTCGCAAAGCATATTGTGGTTCTCATGGACCATAGCATAGTTGTGGCGAAGGAGGAAGCATACGCCCGACGTGTAACGGAAATCTAAGCCAGGCATGAAGTAATTCTGTGGCACATCCATGACGCTGACTTCAGTTACTCCGCGCTCGCGTAGCCGATGTTCCAACTCCTCCAACAGCTTAGAGCCAACACCGCGACGCTGATGGTGGGGATCTACGGCCATGAGTCGGATATAACCGCGATGCAGGTCACTCGCACCGATCCCGCACGCTCCCTGCACAAAGCCCACAGGAGAGCCATCCTTCTCGGCCACTATCCCTAGCTCAGGAAATCTGTCGGGCGCCGCCACCGTCTTCTCGGCGACGACGTCCTCGACGACAGGATCGAGAATGAGGCTTCGTTTGGCAATTTCTGTAATGGCAGCAAGATCGGCTGCTTCGAGCTTTCTCAACGTTAGTGACATTGGCTATCCCTTAGATTCGCTTTTGCGCACAAGCCGCTTTCCCGGCTTACGGCCGAGTCGTAAGTGCCTCGGCGGCAGACAACACAGCATCCAAAATATGCTGGCGCTCGGGCGACGGTGAGCTCTCCACCGTTTTAGATGTTGTCGGCATCTCGGGGGATGAACTCTTGGCTTCTTCTGACTTGAGAAGTGCCTGTTCGACATCCCCCAGCGCTTCCAACGATGGCGTTGTTTGTTTGGCCACACCAGCAATAGCTGCATTCGGGTCCCACCCCAAGCGTTTGATTTTTTCGCGATACTCCGCTTCTTTGGAAGCGTCGCCAAGCTTATGATACGCCTGAAGCAAGTGCGTCAGAGCAAATTTGTTTTGTGGATCGAGAACTTCGATCCGTCGCAATTCCTTAATGTAGCTCTTCATGTCGTTGGATTCCTGATAGGCCTCTGCAAGTATCTGGCGAAGTGCCACATCCGTTGGCGCCCCGTGGACGATGTTTTCGAGGAATTCAATCTTTTCTTTCTGTTTACCTTGCTTGTCATACAGGGCTAACAACTGGGCAAGGTACTCCGCTTTTGAGGGATCTTCATTGTAAATCTTTGCGAGCATACGCTCGGCTTCTTCCAAGTTGCCCGTCGCGTAGGCTAGCGCCACCAGTTCTCGCTGGGCGCGATCGTAATATTTTTTCCGTTCAACGCGGTACTCCTCCAGCTTTGGTTCGTACGAAATGATGTTCCGATAGTAGGTTTTGAGCTCCTCTTGAATCTCTTTAACGCGTTTTCCATCCGGATTTAGTTTTTGAGCCAACTCCTTGAGTTCTCTTTTGGCAGAGGGTTCTTCTGCGGCTTCGTACGCATCAACGAGTTGTCGTCCGATCATTCCTGCAATCCACTGAACATTAGGCTTAAGCTCCTGCCGAGCAGCCTCCTTTATTTGGGCGTAGGCCTTTTCCAGCATTTGCAGTTTTGCTGCTCCTTCGAGCTCCATGGCCTTCACCGAGTACATGATCCCTAGATTCAAATGAATCTCCGAGTAGTGCGGAAACACTTCATCCAGCCGTTCGTAAATTTTGATCGCGTTATCAATTTCCCCTAACTGGTTCAAAACGTGTCCCAGCTTGTAATAGGAACTTGCAAATGTGGGATTGTAAGCAATGGCTTGGAGGAAATGCTTCTTTGCCCGCTCGAGGTAGAGCGACTTGTCTTCCTCGCGATAATCGGCCAGCTCCATGTAAGTGAGCGCCAATCCATGTTCCATGGCACCTTGGAAATGATCAATTCCCTGTGGGACACTTCGGAAAACAAACAGCGCAGCTACCAGGAGGGCAAAGCGTTTGGAAATTACGGGCCAGCTTGTTCGGGCGGGGACAGAGGCCTTGGGCACCTCCATGTTCTTCATCCCCATGCTAAGCCCGAACAGTGACCAGTAAATCATCCCGCAGACCGCCCATCGGTTGTTCGGGCTGAAGAAGTTTTGCAGTGCTATCCCGCTCAGTCCAGCGACAAGCGCCACCTGATAATGGCAAATCAGTTCGTTAGCGGATTCCCGCGACTGACGGATGGCATCATATAGGACACGCCCATAAAACCATAGGAAAAGGACAAGTCCGACCAGCCCGAACTCCAATAGGTAATCAAGATAGTAATTGTGACCAAAAGTTGTGACGTTGTTGATCTGATTGTCGAAGAAGTCAGCCCGCCGAAACACGGGAAAATAAAACCGGTACCCCCCTGGACCTGTCCCGAAGAGGATGGAAAGAAAATCAAGATGACTTTTCGTTGGGTCATCCCGATAGAGCCATGGCCAAAACCCACCTGACCAAAGGATCTTCCTGCCATCAAGCGCGGCGGATTTGAAATCCCATGTTTGGGAAAGCTTAGGAATCATCAGGATAAACACTGTCAAAAAAAGAATACCAGATCCGATAAGAAAGGTTACGATCAGCTTCGGCGATAACCTTATTTTCTTAAAATGTCTAAAAATTAACAGAAAATACAGGGGATATGTGATAAACACCACCGACATGAATGAATCATTGGAGTTGGTGAAAACGAGGCACACGTTCATTAGCAAAAACGTGATAGCCGCGAGGGCGCGCAACGCGATGCGCCTCTCGATAAAGAACATCGAGAGGGGGATAGGAAGCGTCATAACAAGATACGCAGCGAAGAAGTCGGAGTTGAGAATCGTCGAGTACATTTCCTTGGACGTCGCAAGTGTCAGCACGAGATTCTTCGCCTGCGGACTCCAAAACTTCGAACCCTTCATCGAAGCATAAATCATATCCGTAAAGCCGCGACCCGCAAAAAGGAAGAGACCGATTATCACCGCTGCAAAGCTCGTCAGAACATAAAAGAGCATAGTCTTTCGCAGCTTCGCTTCGCTGTCTAGGTACCAGGCGAATACAATCGTAAACGTCATGCAGGCCAGTTGGAACCACACGACACGTTCAGAGGTCATCCGCATCGGATTCCCGATCCACTTGGCGATGGCATCAAAGAATCCCGTAGCCCCGCGGGGTGGGGGATTAATGATCCACGAAAGAAACATCTCGGCGATGAGCAAGCCTAGCAAGACTGTTGAAGTATGTGTTCGCCAGCTAAATTCCCGAAAGTCTTTGCCGTAAATGGCTGCCGCAAAAAGAAACGGTGGCAGGGACATGAGAAACATATTTTTGATTTCATCGAGCTGATGGGTATAGGGCGTAAAAAGGAAAAAGATCAGTGTCATCACGACGTACGTCGCAAATAGTAGAATCCACTCGTAGGATGTGTAATTCTCTTTCGGGAGAGGGGCAATCAGCTCGCGAAGCTCTGGTTCCAAGCTCGGCCGACGACGTTGGCCAGTGGAAGTAGACCGGTGGGTTTTGCTCATGGCTCGTTCTCTTTATTGCTGATCTGGTTTGCAAAAAAATCAAAGTCGTGAGGCTCATGCGGACGCGGCGCCGACACGCGAAGTTCAATTTCGCTGCTCAGCCGTGCCAAAAACTCCTCAAAATCGCCGCGCACACCTATGGGCACCCAGAACTGCACGATACCCAGCTTCTCATCCTTTGTTCTCACAACCGCAAGTCCCTCGTAAGCTTCTGTGATGCTGCACACGTAATGAATCTCCGACGGTGGAACTCGCGCTTCGTAAACAACCTCCGCATCTTCCTCGTAATCATCCCAACGTCGCATAAGGACCTTCCCTCTAACGCAGCCGCGCTATAGCCTCGGCGAGAAATCCAAGCATGATCATCTGGATGCCGCCGAGGACAAGGATGGAAATGGTGCCATCAAGGATATTGCCGTGAGAATCGCGCACAAAAAGCGCTACCACTGTCGCTGCCGCAAACATAGTCATGGCCAACGGGACAAAAACGCGCAGGGGGTTGAAAAATATGATGCTTCGCACAATCGTAAGCAGTATGTTTTTCGTGTCGCGTAACGGTCTGAGCTTCGATTTCCCTACCCGGGGATGATAGTCTATGGCCACGTAACGTACCTGCCTGTCGTTGCACAAAAAAGCCAGTGTGATCGTCGTCGAAAAGCTAAAGCCGCTGGGACAAAGCCGAAGATAGGGCAGTACGTCCTGACGCCGAAACGCGCGTAACCCCGAATTTAAATCCGGTATCGGCTTTTGCGACAAATACACGGCAAGCCTCGTGAGCAACCATTTTGCAGGACGGCGCTCCCATGGGATGTGAACATCGGTGCCAGTACGCGCTCCCACTGCCATATCGCAGCACGCGAGCTCTTCGAGCAACCGTGGCATAGCAGCCGCAGGATACGTACCGTCACCGTCGGTGGTAAGGATAATCTCATGCGAAGCCGCCCGGATACCTGTCTTGAGGGCCGCTCCGTAGCCAAGGTTCTCCTCATGCCGAACCACGCGCGCTCCAGCCATCTCCGCCTGACGCGCTGTGTCATCCGTGGATCCATCGTCCACAACCAGCACCTCGACCTTCGCGGCCGGCCTCTCTGGCGTAACCAGCACACCGTAAATGTCTCTCACCACCCGCTCTATGGCCTGCGACTCATTGTGAGCGGGCACAATCACTGTGACGGGTGCGCTAGAAATGGTATCTGACGACGTCATTAGCAACCCGAACGTTGGCTGGCCAGAATTTCTGTGTCAACAACGGCCAGCATGGGAACCCCTGCCTTCTCGGCAATTAAATTTACACTTGGGATATGGAATGTTAGTCGTAGAGTTCCCAGCCAGGAGCACACTTCGACACGGCGGGCTCGAACCACACCGCATCCGCCGACACCGTGCCGTTGGCTGCGTCCGATATGAGCACCTGCGCGGGCGCACTCGGCGAAAAGCCAAAAGTGCCTAAAACCTGCCACTGCCCACCACCGGTTTGCTGATTCACAACTACCGAGCTTGTGCCAGTGGCATGAGTGATCTGATATGTCGCATTGGTTGCGCGATCAGGCGCCGACGTCCAACGGGCATAAACTTTATACGTTCCCGGTTGCCGAAGCTTTACAGCCCAGCGCACACTGTGCGTACCTGTTCCTGCAGATTTTACAACCGCGTTTGTTCCATAAGGCGACCCTGCCGTGGATACCGTCCACGCTCCGCTTGCTGTGATGGTGCAATTGGGGTCCGTGTTATCGAGCGTAAAACCTGCGCCTGGCGGTGTCGGCAGGCTGGAAAAGCCAATTTTTGATGCAAAAGTTGCGACAGAATCGTTGCCAATGGTTGTGCGCCCAATTTCGTAACGTGGGGTCGTCCGGTAGGCTTTTTGGTCGGTGGTCGTAAAGGCGGCGCGATAGCCTGCCGCCATCGCCATGCTCACATGCGTTGCACTGTAGACGCCGTAAGGATAGGCAAGGTAGCGGCAGACTTTTCCCGGCAGGTTGGAGTCAATGGCCGATTTCGAGCCCACAATCTCGTCCTGCGCCACGGTATTGCTCAAACTAGTCAGATATTGATGGCTCTTCGTGTGGCTCTCGGTGAAAATCACCCCAGCATTTTCCATCGTCTTAATTTCATTCCAATCGCAATGATCGCCGCTGCCCGTTATCACACCCACATAATTCGTGTGAGCAAAATTAACTGCAACCATCCCGCGCGCCTTCAGGATTGGGAATACCTCATCATAAACGGGAATGTAATTATCGTCCATGGTGATGAGGATTGGGCGGGGGGGCAAGGGGGCGTCGTATTCCATCCAGTCCAAAAGTTCGTCAGGAGTAATCGTGTTGTATCCGTTGTTCTTGAGAAAATCCATATGCTGCGTAAAGAGGCTTGCCGAGTAACCAAACGACGAATGAGCATGGTAGAGGAGGACAGGAACCTGTGCCTTCGACAGGCAAGCGCATGCCAGGAAAGCCGTTATCGTCACTCCAAAGAAGCAAGACCGCAATGTTGATCTTCCCATTGTTCCGCCTTTCTACCCCTCTCAACGGTATTGAGCTTTAATGTGCACTCCAGCCCATTGTGGAGAACGCTACAAGCAATAGGCCATAAAGTTTGATGTCAAAACAAAAATCACAAAATTGCGCCGCAGCTCAGCGACGAACTTCCCCTGCTGCCTGAGCTTGTCCCACTGGCTGCCATTCCGAAGCTGCCGCCTGAGCTGCACAAATAACAACGCCGGGGAAGCATCCTTGAGCCTCTCCGGCGCCGAGAATCGCCAATCTGCAAGCTCGGTAACCCTCCCGCGAGGGAACCCTTGTCAAATCTCCATAATCTCCTTCTCTTTGCGCTCTAAAAGCTTATCAATTTCCTCGATAAATTTGTCCGTAAGTTCCTGCACTTTTTCAATCGCCCGTTTGCGATCGTCCTCGGTAATCTCGTGTAATTTTTCCGTCTTTTTGATTTCCTCGTTGGCGTGACGCCGAATGTTGCGCACTGCCACGCGTCCGTCCTCGGCCATTTTCTTGGCCACCTTGACCAGCTCCTTGCGCCGTTCCTCCGTGAGCTGAGGGATGGTCAACCGTATCGCTTTACCGTCGTTATTTGGCGTCAGCCCAATGTTCGACGCCATAATGGCCTTTTCGATGGGCCCTATAAGATTGCGGTCAAAGGGCGTGATGAGAATTGTCCGCGCATCCGGCGTGGAGATCGCCGCCAGCTGCTTCAACGCCATCGACGCCCCATAAGCTTCCACATGGATGTTGTCCACCAGGGCTACCGACGCACGCCCCGTCCGTAGCGTGCTAAACTCATGCTCCACTGCCTCCACCGCTTTTTTCATCTTTTCCTGAGTATCTTTAAAGATTTGGTTCAGGGGCATCGTCTCATTCTCCTCCGACAAAAGTTCCAATCTCTTCACCAAGAATCACACGTTTCGTGTTACCCTTATCGAGCAAGTTGAACACCACAATAGGCAGCCGATTCTCCCGGCACAAGGAAATTGCGGTCGCATCCATTACACGCAACCCCCGATTCAGGGCCTCGGTGAACGAAATCGTCGAAAACAGCTTAGCATCGGGATTCTTCTTTGGGTCCGAGTCGTACACGCCGTCCACGTTTGTCGCTTTCAAAATGACATCCGCATCAATTTCCGCCCCGCGCAGAGCCGCCGCCGTATCGGTCGTGAAAAAGGGATTGCCCGTTCCGCACGCAAAAATCACCACGCGGCCCTTCTCCAGATGACGAATGGCACGCCGCCGGATGTAACTCTCCGCCACTTCCTTAATCTCCAGCGCGCTCAGCACCCGTGTCTGCAGTCCTTCCTTCTCGAACACCGCCTGCAGCGCCATAGCGTTGATCATCGTCGCCAGCATGCCCATGTAGTCGCCCACAGCGCGGTCGATCTCTTTCTCATTCGCCCCACGTAAAAAATTACCGCCGCCAATCACAATCGCAAGCTGAACGCCCGAACACTCAAGAGTTTCGCGTATCTCGCCTGCCAGCCGATGCACAAAGGCATAATCAATGCCAAACTCCTGATCGCCCTTCAGTGCCTCGCCCGAAATTTTCAGCAGTACCCGCCGCCATGGCTTACGTCGCATCTCACTCATAGCGCTCTCGACCTCACCGCTCCCAGCCCCCCGCGTCAAGCCCGAAGCTCAGATGCCTTGTTCGCCCGAGTGCGACAGATTAGGTCATACATTGCTGCCACCACCCGAAAAGACCTTGCACGTGGGCGTTACTGAAAGCTAGCAGAGTTCTTAATGTTATCGTCGAAGTGGTGGGAGGACCTTCTTCCGTGACCAACGCCAATTACCAATTCAGCCTCGTCAAAGATCCATGGCTTCCCGTGCTATTCAACAATGGCACGCAAGACCGACTAACCTTGCTCGAAGTTTTTGACTGTGCCGAAGAAATCCGGAGCGTCGCAGCGCCGAATCCACTCGACCGGTTTGCCCTGCTTCGGTTCTTAGCTATCGTGGCCGCATGGTCTTGCCCCTCACAAACTTTGCCACGCTGGCAAGAAATCTGCTCTGGCGTTCCGTCCTTCTTGGAGCAGCATATGCAGTGTTTTAACCTGTTTGGTGATGGTCCGCGATTTTATCAAGATGCAGCGGCAAAAAACAAAAACGACACCGTCGGGAAACTGTTTCATGAGATTCCTACCGGAACCAATATCGCTCATTTCATGCACGTTACGGATGAGGGGGGATATGGCATTTGTCCTGGTTGTTGCACGGTTGCGTTGCTGAGGCTGCCCGTCTTTTCAACTGTGGGAGGAAAGGGATATTCCCCATCGCCTCGTCCAACGGGCACGTATGCATTTGCTCACACCGAGTGTCTGGCGGAGGCTATCAGCTGGGGGGCGTCGCGCATACTGCAAATTGCATCGACCACAAACACCCCACTCGGCGACCCCGTGTGGTCCAGCAATCCTCAGCCATCGGGCTTTTTAGAGAAGTTGACCATGTCTCCACGTTGGGTGTGGCTTCACGACCCATCTAGTAACATTAAGCCGTGTCTTATGTGTGGAAACTCTTCACAGCTCATAACACCGGTTGGTTACGTTCCGGCACCATAAAAAAATAAGATGGATGATCCGTTTTGGCTAACCGACGATATTCGCCCTCCCTTTATTTCTGATGATTTTGAGCGGGCTTCCCGCCTACACGAGTTGCGGGGGCGCGTGTCAGAATTTTTAGGAAACTACCAAACAAGCCAATCTACCCCGCCAACGACGCCACAAGCGAGCCTTTGGTGTGTTACATTCCATGCTGATCAAGCAAAAGGTCTCACCCTCTTCGAATGCCGTATTTCCACGGCTGCTGCCGCAGTGAGCAATGATTACTCTCTCTTTCTTGCCCCAACAATTGGGGGAAAGCAAACGAAGAAAAAGTTCGATACATACTTTAGAGTCTGGCGTGATCCCAAGAAGGTAACCCTGTCAATAAAGTCAACAAAGCGGTACTCTCCACTTCCAGCTGTTTACGTGACAACAACAAAAATTCCACTTCCCCAAACACCCGAAGCTTTAAAGAGATGGCAAACAACACAGAACAAATTAGCTTTAAGAACTTTTGCCTATCACAGCGTTGTCCCAACGGCGTTTTCGCGACACTTGGCGTATAAAATTTTCGCGACCGTTCCCGACCTGCCAGAGAAGAGAACCTCATCTCCACCGTCTCAGGTACGCGATTACATTCGCCGTCTCGCTGGCGACTCCGGCCTGAAAGCGGGAAATCTTGCTGTCTTGCGGGCTCTCTCCGGCCAAGACCTCGCCCACTCCGTAGAAGCCTTTGACCTCTTCAGCGGGCTTTACTGGCCGATTCGCCAGCAATCGCCGAGAGCTCCACAGCGCGAAGATGCATGGCTTGTGACAAAAGTCTACAGCAAATTCCCATGGGTGCCATCGGACAATGAAAGCACCTACATCTCCCGCTATGCTGCTCAACTATGGCGTCAAGTTCACGGAGAAGCACATTTTCTTCCCTCCCTCGTGCGAAGGTTCGACCGCCTCATGGCAGCGAAAGGCGCCGAATTTGAATTTTCCCTGCTTTGGCTGTTCGCCGCCGTACGGCGAAGTTTAAACCTCTCTTCCACGAGTCATCCACTTTTGCCCGGCAGGTGGCCAAGCCACGCATGGAGCCTCTTGCTGGAAGAGCTGCGGTATCTTGACTCATTAAAGAATAATTTTGTTAAAAAAATTTTGATGTACCCAATAATTTAACAGGAGGAAAGAAGTCATGCTAACGGATACTCCACGTTTCATCACCATTCACATGATCCACAATCATGTGCCGGCCAATCT
>JANZZJ010000260.1 GCA_026419455.1 Candidatus Sumerlaeaceae bacterium
ACGCTAAGGTTTGAGCGGCGTGTTCCAGTAGGCGTTATCGAGAAACCGCTGCCATAACGAGCTTGGGCGTGGGGGCAAGTTGAAATTGGTACAAGCAAGCCAATGGGGCTTATGTGGTTTCGTGCGCAAAGCTAGGCCTGCCTCTTCCGGCAGACGATTGCCCTTCCTCATGTTACAACGCACACAGGCCAGTACCACATTGTCCCAAACCGTCTTGCCACCACGAGAACGAGGAATCACGTGATCGATCGTAAGTTCCTCCCGCGGCGGCGTACACCCACAGTACTGACATGTAAAATTGTCGCGCAGGTAGATATTCCGGCGCGAAAACTTAACGTGCCGAGGTGGAAATTTGCTGAACTCCGTCAGCATGATCACCTCTGGCACAGCTATCTCGAAGCTTGGCGTAACAATTTTCTTGACCGTTTCCATTGCAGCAGAAAGTTCACGCCAGCTGTCGAACGTGTGAGTGCTGAAGTCCTCGGTTACGACTCGCGCATGGTCAGCAAAGAGAAGGACGAGCGCTCGGCGCGCGCTCGTTATGTGTACTGCCACCCAGTGCCGGTTCAAAACCAGCACGCTCTCGTTTAACAAACTACTCGGCATTTGTATTAATCGCGGTCACTTAGAGGCGACCACAACCTTCCTCTCTGTATGTGCGTAAAGAAAGCAAGGTGCAATTATTCAGTCCGTCGAACGCCCCACATGAATGTCGCCCAATTGTCACGCTAGCGTCATGGTGAATTCAAAACGATGCTTCGCACTACTTTTATTCGCATAATGGCCGAGAGACACAACACCCCATCTGCCCAGTTACGTGCAAAAACAACAGAGGAACTTATCGAGTGCGAAGCAGTTCCGTTTGAGGCTCCTCGCGGCTCAAAAAAAGGCAGCTTTCATCGCAACAGTTTCCGTTGGATCCCTCCTTTGCTAGTGGTTTGCGTGAGCACGCTTTTTGCGCTTATCGCGCTTATTGGGATTGCATTGGCCGCTCTTTCAGCAAGGTTTTTGACTGCGCTATTGCATCCCTTCTTCCGCTCACGGCAAAGCAGGCTTTCGGCGAAGAACTGGCTTACACGTGGGCGACCTTAAAGCTCTTCCCGGCGCTGCAGAAACATTTGTAGTCTTTGGCCAAGAGCGGAATAACGCGGTACTTCTCGGGCGTTTTGAACAGCCATGCGGATTGCTCCCCATTGGCCCACGACACAGACAAGCCGGCGTCCCCTTGTAACAGCGGTATAAAGAAGGTTTCTATGCAGCATGACTGCGTGGGTGAAATGCATCGGAATCACGACCGCGGGGTACTCACTTCCCTGCGACTTGTGAACTGTGAGCGCATAGGCAAGTTCTAATTGATCGAGCTCACCAAAATCGTAGACAACTGTACGCGGGTCAAAGCGAACAGCCATAAAGCGTTCGTTTTTGTCTATGGTGCTGATGATACCGATGTCCCCATTGAACACCTCCTTATCGTAGTTGTTCGTCACCTGCATCACCTTGTCGCCCACACGGAAGACTGTCCCGCCGCGTTCAACAGATGCCCCGTTAGGATTAAGCATAGCCTGGAGTTCGCGATTAAGATTCTGGGCTCCAATGACTCCGCGGTGCATCGGGGTCAGCACTTGGATATCCGCCAAAGGATCCAGCCCTAAATTGGCCGGGAGAATCCTGCCGACAAGGTCCTTCACAAGGGAAAGAATTTCTTCGGGGGTATCCGCACGGAGAAACTTGAAATCCGTCCTCTCTTCCTCCGGAAATACCGTCGGCATCTCGCCTTGGTTGATCTTATGGGCATTACGAACAATCAGCGAGTGCTCTGCTTGCCGAAAGATCTCTCTCAAGGAGACGGTGGGGATGCACTTACTCGTTATGATATCGTGCAGAAAATTTCCAGGTCCCACTGAGGGCAACTGGTCAACATCCCCGACAAAGACGAGAGACGTACGCGGCTCGATTGCTTGCAGGAAGTGGTAAGCCAAGGAGATGTCCACCATGGAAGCCTCGTCAATCACTACGAAATCAGCGCGAATGGGGTTTAAGCGGTTTCGCAGAAAGCGTCCTTCCCGAGGCGAGTATTGAAGCAGTCGGTGGATGGTCGACGCATGATGATGTGTCAACTCTTGCATGCGTTTGGCTGCTCGGCCAGTTGGCGCAGCCAAGACAACACGTATACCATATTTTTCCAGTATGCGCAGCAGCGTACGTACAATTGTTGTTTTCCCTGTGCCTGGCCCGCCCGTGATGACGCAGACACCACCCTTCAGTACGGTCTCAAGAGCGAGTTTTTGGTTCTCAGCTAATTCAAAACGATAGGCCGCCTCAAAAGACTTAATTTCGCCGCGCAGCGGAATAGATGGAATACGCTTCTTGGTGGTGACGATAGCCGCGAGTTGCTGGGCAGCACCCACTTCGTGCAGGTGCAAGCTTCGTAGGTACACGGCACCTGTGCCGTCGGGCAATTTTTCCAAAACTACATAGCGCTGCTCTTTGAGCGAATTGAGAGCCTGCACCACACTTTCCGGAGGAACTTCCAAAACCTCTGCAGCCTTTTCTACGAAGGGTTCTGCCGGGAAATACGCGTGGCCCTCTTCGGCAAGCTCATGCAAAAAGTAATAGCTTCCTGCCTTTATTCTCTCCAAGCTGTCGGGAGGAATGCCTAATTTTCGTGCTATCGCATCTGCCCGCTTAAATCCGATCCCACGAATGTCCATCGCAAGCTGATACGGATTTTGCCGAAGCTGCCGGATAGCATCGCTGCCATAATGAGCAAGAATCTTGGGAGCTAGCGACGGCGAAATTTCATGCTCATGAAGAAAAAGCATAATGTCGCGGACAGCACGCTGCTTTGCCCAACTCTCCCTGATTTGTTCTGCCTTCTTGGAACCAATCCCCTGAACTTCGCGCAGCCTTTCGGGATGATTGTCCAAAACATCGAAGACATCTTGGCCAAAATGCTTGACGAGTTTCTGAGCGTAGCTAGGACCAATGCCGCGTAACGCCCCGCTTCCCAAGTAGCGCTCGATTGCCTCAAGAGACGTAGGCAAGCGAGTTTCGAACCAATGAACCTTAAATTGCCTGCCATACTTCCTATCAAAAACATACTCGCCCACGCACCGGATCTCGTCCTGGGGTTGGATGCCTACGAGCGCGCCGACGATTGTTACCTCTGAGCGAGAATTCTGCGGCACTAAAACGGCTACCGTATATCCGCTTTCAGGACTCGAGTAGACGATACGATCAACTACGCCTACCAGTTCTTCGCGTTGAGACGCTGCTTCAAAAAGATCACTCACGGCTCGTTTCCCCTACGAGACTTAGAAGCCGGTGGCACTGAAACGTCTTTTGAAGCGGTCGGAACGCGCGAATTTGTTGTCCTTCGCCGCACCTCCTGAATATCCTCGACGACCGCCCTGATTGTCGCAATGACTCGAGGGCCCACGAGAGCCAAGATCATCAATACAAACGCACTGAGAAAAAGCCAACCGACGTAGCGCACCGGATTTTTTTTCTCTGCGAAGGCCCGATATTTTTCAAAATAGGCATGGAGCTCTTCGCTCATTCCACACCCAAATTTGAGAGCCTTCTGATAGGCTAATCGGGCTTCTCGCCACTTGCCCTTTGATTCTAGGAGCATCCCGAGTACCATCCATGTGTCTCCCTGCCGCGGAAATTGTCTTAGGAGCTCTGTCAATCCACTGATGGCGTCCGGCGGCATTGATTCCACGCGGAACTTGTTTGGAGGATCTTTCCGGTTTCTCCATTCCTTTGTGAGCTCAGGAAACAGCAGTTCACGCTTAATGTATTGCCAATCCCGACTCTGCGCGATGAGGTGGTTTAGAAGACGAAGATGAAATTCCTCAGCGTGGTGACGAAACCCTGGTTTCAATCTTGTTGCTCTCTCGAGGAGGCTCTTGGCCTTTTCATAGTTTGCAACACCGAGAATTTGGTATCCGGTGGCGAGATTACACAGCAAAGCGTAATCATTCGGTGCTAGCGCCAATGCTTCCTCCCAAACCCGCACCGCTTGTGGCGTATTGCCAGTGACATGTAGAAGATAGCCATAGTCTCTCAGAAACGTAGGATCTTTTCGGCGTTGTGACGACTCTTTCTCGAGCTGCTTCAGTTCGCGCGCGTAAAAATTGCTCCCACCACGACTTTTCTCTTCTTCTGCATACCTGTCCAGGAGGAGGTCTTCGAGATCGGTTTGCGAATTGCTCGTGGTGTTGAAATGATATGATGAATAGAGGCACGCATGGGCCGCCCCGTAGAAAAAAAAGAAAAAACAAATCGCCCAAACCTTTTGCAACATGGACACCTTCATTTCAACCTGTTGGCTAAACCGCGCACAAAGCCCTTGTCGAGTCTCAATTATCATTTCTCACGTCGGGTCTATCCTTGATTGTGACGGAATTAGATCGTTTTAATTAGGTGCATGAATTACAGTATAATCATCCAGGAACATTTTCGCCAACCCAAGAATGTCGGCCAGCTCCCTGATGCAACCCATAGCGGGGAAGCTGTCAATGAGGCATGTCTCGACAGGCTGCGTTTCTATCTGCGAATTAGTGACAACACGGTGCAAGCCTGTACCTATCAGGCTGAAGGTTGTGTGCCAACCATCGCTGCAGGGTCCGTGGTTTCTGATTACATCATCGGAAAAACGCGAGACGAGGTTCTTGCGCTGGCGCCCAAGGTTATAGAAGAACTTTTGGGCGGGCTGCCCCGTACGAAACACCATGTTGCCATACTTGTAACTCAAGCTATTCAGCAGGCCCTGTTAAAAACGTGATAAGTTTAATTAAATATACGTTTGAGCGATATGACAACCCTCTGCTAGCACCCGTGGCACGGGATTTCGCGGCACTTCGTAGTTTTGTTCGACCTGTGCTTAAGCCATTCTTGCTTGCTGGTGTCTTTTTGCTATTCGATGTAACCAATTCCGTTGTAAGAGCAGGCCTACCAAAAGACGATCCAACAACCCGTCCGCAAAAGGAGTGGTATTCCCCTATGGCCCAATGTCCGCAGGAAGTCTGGTCAGTTGTTCAAGATGGCCGTCATATTTCGCTCGAAGTTGCGTCCGCCCACATTTTGCGTCTTCGCATTAGAGCTCCCGAAGAGCGACTACGTCCGCAAAGCTACGCAGTAATTCGCACTAAGTGGAGCATTCCCGCGTACCACCTCACCCAAGATATGGGTTTCGTTCGTCTTGAGACAGGTGAACTAAAAGTGGAATTGCGTTCTCAACCGCTCGGACTAGTTGTTAAAGACCCAAGCGGTCGAACGCTTTTTGAAACAGCGAGTCGAGCGCTTCGGCTGGAAGGACAAGGAACGGCGCTTCTTCGGCGTTCTAGCAAGGGGGAACTTACTTTTGGCATGGGGGAAGTTGGAGAGACGTTCGACCGTAGTGGTGGCCGCTACTTGCTGTGGAATATTGATGATTTCTCGCGCAATCCAAAACAGAACTTTTATTGCCAAATCCCCTTTGCTATCCACGTGAACCCGCGCAACGGTGAGGCTTTCGGTGTGTTCATTGATAACCCAGGCAAGCAGATCTGGGACCTTGGCAAAACCCGTAGCTCAGTTTTCAGTTACGAAACAGTTGGCGGGGAATTTGACCTGTGGCTGATTTTTAGTAGAACGCTTCCGGCAGTACTCAAGGACTGGGCTGATCTTACGGGTCATATGGAACGACCTCCCCTTTGGGCGTTGGGGTATCATCAGTGCCGCTGGTCCTATTATCCAGAGAGCCGGGTGCGCGAGCTCGCGGCCGAATTCAGGCAACGTAAAATTCCGTGCGATGCTTTGTATTTGGACATCGACTACATGGATGGTTACCGCGTTTTCACCTGGCACCCACAACGATTTCCTGAACCCGACAGGCTTCTCTCTGATCTTCGCAAAGAAGGATTCAAGGTTGTCACCATTGTGGACCCTGGTGTCAAAATTGACCCGAAGTATGAAGTCTATCAGAACCTTCTATCGAAGCCTGGTTTTTTCTGTTTAGACCCGGAAACAAGTGAACCTTTTGTGGGAACAGTGTGGCCAGGGAAAACACATTTTCCTGATTTCACAAGACCCGACGTCCGGCAACTGTGGGGCAAGTATCAAAAAGAAGCACTGCTAGACCGTGGTGTCGCGGGTATCTGGAACGACATGAATGAACCCCACATCTTTGAGGAAAAGGAGTTCCCTGGGCGTGTTCTGCACTATGACTTTGGTTTGATGACTCCCCACACGCGAGTGCATCAGGTTTATGGGCTTTTGATGGCCGCAGCTTCCCACGACGGATGGCGCCAGGCTAAGCCAAATGTGCGGCCTTTCATTATCACGCGCTCGGGATGGGCCGGCGTGCAACGGTATGCGCTTATGTGGACGGGAGATAATCAGTCCACGTGGGCAAGCATGACCCTCGACTTACAGCTTAACCTCAGCATGGGCCTCAGTGGAATCCCATTCGTCGGCTGTGACATTGGAGGATTCGCTCACGACTGCTATGGAGAACTTTATGCGCGCTGGATTGAATGGGGAGTTTTTCAGCCATTTTGCAGAACACACAGCGCAGCTGGGACATCGCCACAAGAGCCGTGGTCATTCGGTCCCGCTGTGGAAAGTAGGGCCCGCCAAATGATTGAATTGCGGATGCGACTTCTCCCCTACCTCTACACAACGTTTGTTGAGGCCGCTGAATCCGGCCTCCCTGTGAACCGGCCGCTGATTTTGCAATACCCTACGGACACGAACTGCCAAAGGCTTGCAGACGAGTTTTTGCTGGGTGATGCCCTCCTCGTGGCGCCCGTCATTGAGCCAGCCAAAGATCGCCGTATGCTTTATTTGCCGGCCGGAGGATGGTATCATTGGTGGACAAATTCGCGTTTTGAGGGGCAGAACTATTACATTGTCGAGGCCCCGCCGGCACAGCCCCCGCTTTTCGCAAAAGCAGGGACCGTTGTCCCCATGCAAGAGGTCCAGCAGTTTGTAGGTGAAAAACCGGTTCGGCAAACTGAGCTACATGTGTTCTGTGATCCCGTGATCGCGGGCCACCTCGTGGAAGACGATGGCGAAACCCTCGCTTATCGTAGCGGAGAAGAATTGCGTACCAGTTTCTCAGGAAAGATAGAAAATGGGACGTTGGAGTTCGTAATCCATAAACCGAAAGGCAACTATAATCCTCCGCGCCGACAATGGGTGGTCGTCTTTCACGGGTTACCACACGCCCCCCAAGTAGTGCATGTGAACACTCGCCCGGCTCCCTTCGAATGGGGAAACGGCCTACTGCGCATTACCATCCCCGACAACCGTGAGAAAATCATCGTCGTCGCTGAGTGAAAAATCCCAGCAATCAGCCTGCGCTAAAAAACATTGGCACAGCTTATTTTGAGGGCATTTTCGAGACTTTGATTTCGCCGCTAATGATTTTGTTTTTCAAATCTTCCACCTTGCGGTGAATCTCCTCGCCAATGAAAGGCTTGTTCTTTTCGTTATAAACATAGCCCACTCCGCCCTCTTTAAGACCGAGACTTATCACACCACCACGGAAATTCCCCTTTACCGCACTCTGAATCACGTCGAACACCGCCGTGTCGGTGTTCTTAGTCATGCTAGTCAACACCACCCCCGGTGCGGCTTCATCGGACTGATCACGATCCACCCCAATGGCAAATTTATTGCGCTCCTCAGCTGCCTTGAAAACACCAAGTCCCGTCGACCCCGAGGCGTGATAAATAATGTCACAACCAGCATCATAAAGGCTCGAAGCCAATTCTTTGCCTTTTTGGGGATCCTTGAAGGCAGTGTCGCTTACTCCTGCATAGACAGCTTTCACCTCGACGTCCTGTCGTACATGTTTTGCACCTTGCGTGTAGCCCGCTTCGAATTTTTTGATGAGCGGGCTTTCAACGCCGCCAACAAATCCGATTTTTCCCGTTTGTGATTTCAGGGCCGCGATAGCTCCGACGAGAAACGACCCCTCTTCTTCACGAAAAGTTAGCGCGGCAAGGTTTTCGGGAATCTCGCGGTCATCTACCGTATAATCCACACAGGCAAACTTCTTTCGGGGAAAATCGAAAGCCATCGACCGAATCTCATCCGTAAAGAGGAAGCCCACACCGATAATCAAATCTGCGTCGCCTTTGGCGAAATGCCTCAAGTGGGCTTCGCGGTGCGCCCCCTCGCCCGGTTCACGATATTCCCCAACAATCCCAAGTTCTTTTTCCGCTCGTTTTAGTCCCGCAAAGGCGGCATCGTTAAAAGATTTGTCTCCTAATCCCCCCACGTCGAAAACAAGTCCCACTCTAAACTTGGCCTGAGGGGAAGTCGTGCTATCCGCTGACCATGCAGCACATGCAATCATGGCCACCGTAGCAGCGAAAAGAGTTACACAAAGGTGTTTTCTCATATTGGTTGCTCCTTGATTTAGCTAAATAAGCTCTCATGCACAGCGATTACCAACGTTAGGTTCAAAGTTTTCTACGCAGGAGCTCGCGCCAACTCTGCGAGTTTATCAAGAGCCCGTTTATTGCCGATCGCAATAAGAATATCCTCTTTTTCCAAAACGGTGGACGGATCCGGATTGAACAGCATCTGCTGGTTGGATGCCTTTCTAATGGCAACGATCATGGCATTTGTCAATTGACGGAGATTGCTATCTCTTAAGCTGATACCAGCCAAGGACGAGCCAGCTTGAATCTCGACTTGTTCAATCCCGACCTCGAGTCCCATCTTCCCCGAGACCACTTGCATAAAATCCGTCACAGCAGGTCGGAGGACTGTTTGAGCAATGCGGGCACCGGCACTCTCATAAGGATTGATTACAGTTGTAGCGCCTGCACGATAGAGTTTTGGGATTGCTTCATCATTGTTGGCTCGCGCCACGATGACAAGGTCCGGATTTAATTGGGAAGCTGTGAGAACGACAAAAACATTCTCCGCGTCTTTGGATAAGACGGTCACCAACCCCCGTGCGGCATGTACTCCGGCCCGTTCGAGCGTCTCATCGGCCGTTGCATCACCTACCACTGCATAACCACCACCTTCCCAGATAGCTTCAGCTACGTCCGCACGGTTGTCAACAACCACAAAATCCACGTTTTCCTGACGCAGATGTTCTGCGATGACGCGCCCCATCCGGCCGTAGCCGCACAAAATGTAGTGATTTTTCAGCTCTCGGTTTCGCCTTTCCATGCGCTCTCTCCGTTTGAGAGTTGTCAGCGTTATCATGTCTTCGCCAATGCGGGTGGCCGCAATGACAACAGTGCTTAGCCCCGCTACAATAAGTCCCACCGTAAAAAGCTTTCCACCTGGGGATAGATCGTGAACCTCTCTAAATCCTACTGTCGCGACCGTGATACACGTCATGTAAAACGCATCCAGCCAGGTGTAGCCCTCAAGGATGCGGTAGCCAAGTGTCCCAGAGACAATGACGAGAAACGAGAGGGGGATAAACATATTACGGCGACAATAATGCAGCAAAGTTCTCATGGCTTATCAATTAGCTGTCCACTAGGACCTGTAGCAGAGAACTGCTGCAAATGGTCCAAGTAGTTTTGAAGAATCACGCAAGCACTTACGGCATCTAGTGTCTCTCGCTGTCTTTGCCTTTTTGATCTTGTTTCGAGCGCCACCTGTTTAGCTTGCTGACTCGTCCAGCGCTCATCCCAAAACACCACACTCACATTTTGCATTTCGGCCTGAAGGGCCGAAGCAAATTTACGGCATTTCGCTGCTTGTGAGCCCTCTGTTCCGTCCATATTTTTTGGCAAGCCGACGACGATGGTCCCAACACAATGAGCCCGCGCCAGCGCTATCAACCGATGAAGAGCATCTGTCTTGCGCCGATCAATGACCTCTACTGGGCGAGCGAATTTTTGGAGCTCATCGCTAACAGCCACGCCAATCCAGCGGTCACCGACATCGAGAGCCATAATCCTTTCTACATGTTTGACTACCATGGGGACTCCCTCAGTTCCGCGTGAAACAGCTGGTAGCTGTCATCTAATTCAAAAGGCAATGTGCCTTTCGCCTCCGGGCGTACGAGCTCATAAATTGTACC
>JANZZJ010000001.1 GCA_026419455.1 Candidatus Sumerlaeaceae bacterium
GTGTAGGCCGCATTGTTTGCAAGTGACCACGGGGAGTAGGCTGCTTGTGGGAAACTCCTGGCCGTTACACATCCCCAAGTGCTATCCTTATTGAACATTGATCATTAATTGGTGTAAAAAAACGGCTTATGGAAAAGAAAGTACAGTTCGCAAACCTACCAGTTTCAGAAGATCTCTTACGCAAACTCCCGAAGACAGAGCTGCATTGCCATTTGGATGGTTCGCTTCGAGTTGAAACGATCCTTGAGCTTGCCGAGGAACAAAAAGTTCGTCTTCCTGCTGACGATGTGGAAGGACTTCGCAAGCATGTCGTGGTCCCGGATGATTGCCCGAGCCTCGTGGATTATCTCAAGGCTTTTGACATTACTCTTTCTGTAATGCAGGAGGCCGAGGCTCTTACCCGCATCGCTTACGAGCTCGTGGAGGACTGCGCCAAGGAAAACGTGCGCTATCTCGAGGTTCGTTATTCTCCTATCCTTCACACGCAGAAAGGGCTTCGCCTTACTCACATTGTTGATGCAGTGCTTGATGGCCTCAATGCCGCCGAAAAAGAGTTCGGGGTCAAGACGGGAGTCATCATTTGTGGTATGCGCAACATTAATCCGGAAACTTCATATCGGCTTGCAGAGTTGGCCATCGCGTACAAAAATCGCGGAGTAGTTGCTTTCGATCTCGCCGGCGCTGAAGAAGACTATCCAGCGAAAAAGCATAAAGACGCTTTTTTCCTCATTTTGAAGAACAACATCAATTGCACTCTCCACGCAGGGGAAAGCTACGGTCCCGAGTCTATCCATCAGGCAATCCATTACTGCGGAGCGCACCGTATTGGCCACGGGACCCGTCTTAAGGAGGATGGTGATCTTCTGAATTACGTGAACGATCACCGTATTCCCCTTGAGATTTGTCTGACTTCCAACGTCCAAACGAAAGCCGTAAAAAGCTTTGAGGAGCATCCGTTGCGGTTTTATTATGATTACGGCCTCCGGACAACGATTTGTACTGACAACCGCCTAATGAGCGACACGACGATTACCAAGGAACTGTTGCGGGCTCACCAGTATCTTGGTTTCACTATGGACGAAATAGTGGACCTTATTGTCTTCGGTTTCAAAAGCGCGTTTCTCCCGTACCGGGCTAAAGTCAAGTTGCTGAAAAGCGTATTTGAAGAACTCAACAAACTTGCCGTAGAGCCGAAAACTCAAAAGCTCCATACCACAGCGCAGGCTGAAGCACTCTGAACCGCTTGTCACAGGGGGAATGTGGGGGCGGCAGCGTAGACCAACAATTCGCAAAATATGGCCAGCACTTAGCGACTTGATCTTGCCTGCGGGCAGGGGCAAACAGCCTTCATGTCAGCTCATGCTCTGAATTTCCTGTATCTTCTTTTTCTGGGCTTGCGCGAACGCTGGGCGCGATCTGTGCTCATAATCTCTGCGGTTTCTGTTGCCACTCTTGTAAACATTTTAACTTTCGTTCATGGATTCGGTGTCATCCGACAGTCGGTACGTCATGCAGAACAACTATTTCCCCGTGGTTTGCTTACTGTTCGTCCGAAGGCTCTCGATTTTATGGCATTCAAATTTAATGCAACCGTTTTGGATGATCGTGCAGTTGAAACTATCGCGCGACTTAACGGAGTGGAATTTGTTGCACCTCAGGTTAGTTTGAAGATGCCGCTACGGGCCGAAGGCGACATCATGGGCCAAAGCGCCGTGAGCGATGTGGTCGTTGTCGGAATCGATCCCAAACTCGTTGAAGCTGATGTGGAGCCCGGTTACAGATTTGCCTACGATGATGCCACTTCTCAGCCTATACCGTGTATTGTGCCACGGTTTTTCCTCGATATGTACAACCTAGCGTATGCCGATTCGCTTGGGTTACCCAAAATTAGTGAGCGCTATCCGATAGGAAAAACATTTTCTCTTGTTGTTGGGGAGACTTATCTCCTGGGAGGCGCCTCCGGCAAAAGCGCCAGATTTGAGTGTCGTATTGTAGGTCTAACTCGCCAAACCGCACTCATGGTTGGAGTACTTATCCCCCTTGAGCACGCCAAGGCACTCAATCGCTGGTACCATGGTCGTGCGGCCAATGAGTACAATCTTCTGCATGTCAAACTTGGCGACCTCAACAAACACGATGACGTAACGAGTGCGATCCGTTCGTTAGGATTTCAGACCGAAAGTAAGGACGAAGCGCTGGAGAATTTCCTCTTTGTAGTTAGCATGACCCGACTTGCGCTGGGAGGGTTTGGCGTACTGATTGCACTTGTAGCCATGGTCGCTGTATTTAATACCTCTTCGCTCTCCCTCATGGTGCGGAGAGAAGAATTGTACGTCCTGTACGCAGTCGGAGGTACGCCCCGTTATTTACGTAGCCTTTTGCTTTGGGAAGCTTTCCTTACTGGTGCTCTTGGCGGACTTATCGCGGGGTGCGTCGCTCAAGCGATCGTTGAGGCCGTTAATAGTCGCCTTGCCATCATCCTTGCAGAAATTTCGACGGTGCAAGTTTCACTGCCGACTAGCTTTGCAGGTACACTTTTTCTGAGTATTGGACTGGGTGCAGGATATGCTGTGCTTTGCAGTATTCCGTTCGCTTTGAATCTTCGCCTCACGGAGCAATCGCTCTAGATTAGGGCGTGCCGGTATATAGAGACGGTCAAAAAAATAAGCGCCTCGGCTGGCTTCCCAGCCAAGGCGCGCAACGGACAACGCTTTTTAGAAACTATCGACCTGATTTTCCTTTCCAACGAATGATATCGCCAGGCGAAATGGTTCCATTCGTCGGATCGTATTCGATAAACGGACCTGGGTAAGCTGGAGTCAGGACAGCATAAACACGGTCGGGGCCGAGGCTGAAAAG
>JANZZJ010000046.1 GCA_026419455.1 Candidatus Sumerlaeaceae bacterium
CGCGCAGCACCTTTCCCCCTCACCGGCGTCGTAGGGGAAAGAGACCACATTCTCCTGGTATGATGGGGTGTGAATTTGTGGCAAGAAAGGAGGGATAAAGCACGGACAGAAAGTTTAAACTCGATTTGATTTCCACAGAAAGGAGCCACGATCAAGGTCTGGGCATATGGATCGTCATTGTCGGTGAAAAACCTGTCGCCACTTGTTTGGGGGATGATGCGGCGGTTTGCAACTCTGGGCTCTGAGTGAGGTTGCAGGAGAAGCTTGGCGCCGTGCTGACGGTGCGTCAGCACGTTCGTCAGCGCGGCGTCGGATTTTTAGACGAATCAATCAAGACGACAGAATCAATTCATACGAGGAGGTTCGAATATGTCGCATCTGCAGAACAGCCGTGAGGATTCAGGAGGAGAAAGCCCTGTATGGGCCAAAACGCTGGTTCTGGATTACCTAAGCGAAAAGGCCACTGTTGACGCACCTAAGAGGTTTTGGCAGATACTCGCCAGGCCCATAGTCATAGTATCTTTGAGAAGAACCAGCACGCTTGCTGGATGGTTGGAGGAAACGAACCATCTGGCATTGACGAGTGCGGAAAGCAGCGCTTTACCGCAGGCGTCCCACCCTTTTGCTTTCTTATTGGGGATGGAAGGCGAGGAGTGGAAAAAGGCAAGGCACAAATCGTCGAGTCACGACAGCAAAGCCCGCGAGCGCTTCAATAAAATCAACAATCCTGCGCCAGTTTTGCGCCAGCACCTAGAGCATTGCGTGGGGACGCTCGAGAACGTGGTTCTTTTTTGTGACTTAGATTCGACGATGGGTGCCGTGGAAGAGCTCGTTGAAATTTTGGTGGAACATTTGCGCGGAGTCGTAAGGCTGTTTCTTCCGCAGCGGGTGGCAGTGGCTGTCACCCACAATCATCGTCAATTCAGGGTAGGTGCCTACGTTTTAACGGAACTCATTCTCAAGACGGGGGGGTTGTATGATGTTGTCTGGAGCAAGCCTGAGCTAGGGGGCATAGTGGAGATGAGTGAATACCGTCGCCACGCCCTTTTGCAGCGGAGCCTTGGTCGCGAGAAGGACCCTAAGGTGTTCCTGCGGCGCTTTCCTTTCCTAGATGATGATGAAGCCGATGAGTAAAGTGGCAATGAGGTGTGAAAGCAGGGTGGTGAGTTCAAAAGGCGCTCGGCTTTGGCCGGGCGCCTTAGGCTTGCCAGCGTCGAGTCCGTTCACGGGGAAACCTACCGCGCGACAGGGCGTACACTTTCCCTTACCATACGCTCGATGATGGGAGTTTCGCAGACAATCGCAGGAAATTCTAGTGGGCCCACTAGGATTCGAACCTAGGACCAACCGGTTATGAGCCGGCCGCTCTGACCAGCTGAGCTATGGGCCCGCATGCGTTTCGCCTTTATTTTACCGCAAAATAGAAAAGTGATTCCCTACACACTTTAGAGCCCAAACAACATCGAGCAAATTGCGGAACTATTCAATAGCATCCACTGTCTGAAACAGCGTTAACAATGTTGTCCATGCTGGCGAGCAACACTCGTTTTGGGCGAAACACCACTTCGAGATCAGTTCGTAGGGAAAACGCGGTGGCACAATTTCTCAGCGCCAACGAAGATCGCCGAAGATTATTACAAATTTACTTCTCTGCGGTTGGGGATGCCTTGTCCGGCAGCCCCAATTGACGCGAATTGAAATTGACGTCCGATGGCAAATGTAGATAAAGAACCCAGTTCAAAAAAGGACACAGTGGGAACGGTTCAGCGATGATGATGCAGACGTGGTTGCGCGACCTGGTGAGAGCTGTTGTGGTTTCCCTAGTAATCATCGCGGCTCAGCAGGGGGAAGCACTGCCGGGTTGGTCGTCGAACTTTAAAGCTGCGTTGGCACAGGCGCAGCGAGAGGGGCGCCCGATGGTGGTGGATTTTGGCAGCGCGACGTGCCCAGCATGTCGCATGTTAGAAAGCCGAACTCTTACCAATCCGCAGGTTCAGGGACAGCTTAATGACTTCGTCCGTGTGTATGTGGATGGCAATGAGCAGGTGAGTCTGCGGCAAAGCTTCGGTGTCCAGTATTATCCCACCCTTGTCTTCTTGTCCCCTGAGGGAAAGGTGCTTAAGCGTCAAGTAGGGTTTGTGGGGCCCGATGAAATGACGTCTGTGTTGCGGCAAGTGGCCACTGCAGTACCAAAGAAGGCGGAACCTTCAGTTATGGCCGCGAAATCACCTGTGCCACCTGCAAGGAATTCTGCAAAACTCGTCGCGGAGACAAATCTTTATGAGGCGATAGATGCTTCGCTTCAACAGCCGAAGACGGATGCTAGCAAAACCCGCAACGCTGTCGTGCATACAGTTCAAACTGACCAGCGATCAAAGATCGAGTTGGTCGCAGAAGGCCGCGGGGGTGGGGAGGAGAAACTGGTTGCTCAGGCGCTTCCTGTGCCGAAAAATGTCGAGACACCAGCCCCCCTTGTGAACATCAAGCCCGAGAATACGCCAGAGGCGACGGCGTCCCCAGTATCAGCGAAAACCTCGGGTTTGCCGGAGTCGGTTAAGAAACTGCAGGGTGTGAGTAGTCCTGAGTCCAAACCAGCGGCGCCGACGCCGACACCGGAGGTCAAACCATCTCCTACTGCTGTTCGAGAAGAGCAGAAAACTACGGTGAGGTCAAAAAGCGCCGAGGCGGCAGCCTCCCCTGAGTCTGGCACGGGTAGCGTATCTCGTGGCAAAGCGGCTGAGTCAGCGGCAAAATCGTCCAAGCCTGCGCCGACCTCCACGCAAGCGCAAAAGGCCTCTGCACGCCCAAGTGTGACCGCCGCCGACATTGAAGGGTGGTTTGCGGATGCCGAGACGAAAATGAAGGCGGGCTACAAAAAAGAGGCGCGGGCGATGTATGCTAAAATCGTCGAGCGTGATCCAGAAAACAAGTTCGGCAAGAGCGACCTCGCTTTTATTCGCATGGTAGCATTCACAGTTGACCGGGACGATGACGAGCAACGGCGCCTTGCTCACGCTAAAATCAAAGAGTTCTTGAAGCGTTATCCCAATTCCCCGCATAAGGATTACTACACAATCGTGCGCGCCATTTTGGCCACGGATTTGGGGGACTACGCTGAGGCCCATGCGTTGCTCGATCGTTTCCCCGAGGAATTTCCAGAATCCCGTTATCGAGAGTTGGCGCGAAGCCTGTGGGAAGAGCTTCCCAAGGATCCCAAGAGTTTCCAGCGCCGCCCTGTGGCGACGGCAACTTCGAAAGCAGGGACGGGAAAAACTGCTGTCCAACCCACTAAGCCTGCGAGTGCTTCTGGCGCAAAATCGGGTGGAACACAGAGCAAACCGTCGACAAGCGGTTTGAAGAAACAGCCGGAAACAACGAAGAAAACATCGACGGCAAGCAACGCTTCGAAAAGCGCCAGCAGCAAGACAGCGCCATCTAAATCTAAGGAATCGAAACCAGGCGCATCCACCCAAGGCTCCGCAACATCAAAATCCAAGAGCTCGGAGAAAAGATGACCTCCCGATGCTTCCGCAAAGGCGGAAGAGTGGTGTGAGGAAAGAAGCTCTATTCTAGGTTTCTAGGGGTCGCAGGTGTCGCCTAGGACGCGCCGCCAATGTCCCTACGTCGCGGGAATCTGCAATGAATTTTGAACTGGTGACATCTTTCACCCCCAAGGGGGATCAACCGCAAGCCATTGACTCATTGGTGAAGAACCTGGAGCGTGGAGTGCGTCACCAGGTGCTTCTCGGAGTTACGGGCAGTGGCAAGACGTTCACCATGGCGAACGTCATCGCCCGTGTGAACCGTCCTACCCTTGTGTTAGCCCACAATAAGACGCTTGCGGCTCAGCTCTATCGGGAATTCAAAGAGCTTTTTCCCCACAACGCGGTCGAGTATTTTGTTAGCTATTACGATTATTATCAGCCTGAAGCGTATATCCCGCAGACCGACACTTACATCGAAAAAGATGCCTCGATCAACGAAGAGCTCGACAAAATGCGGCTTGCGGCAACAAAGCATCTGCTTGAGCGCCGCGACGTGATCATTGTGGCAAGCGTGTCGTGTATTTACGGCATTGGCTCTCCCACGGATTTCCACATGATGGTACTTTACGTCGAGGAGGGGCAGCGCATCACACGCGCGGAATTTCTTCGCCACTTGGTGGACATTCAGTATGAGCGCAATGATCTTGATTTTCGCCGTGGCACATTCCGGGTGCGCGGTGACATAGTAGATATCTTTCCTGCTTATGAAGAGAGTGTGGCGGTGCGCGTGGAGTTTTTCGGCAATGAGGTGGAGGCAATTTACGAAATTGATTCCCTTACGGGTCAGCGGCTGCGTCGGCTCAAGCGTGCGCTAGTCTACCCTACGTCGCATTACGTGACCTCACGCGACAACTTGGAACGTGCTATTGCTAGCATCCGAGCAGAACTCGAGGAGCGCCTCGCTGAGCTGAAACGCCAGAACAAGTTGGTGGAGGCGCAGCGCTTAGAGCAACGCACTATCTACGACATCGAAATGCTCGAAGCTGTGGGCTACTGCCAAGGCATCGAAAACTATTCCCGTCACCTCACGGGGAGAAAACCAGGCGAACCACCTTACACATTACTCGATTACTTTCCGAAGGATTTCCTTGTCTTCATAGATGAGAGCCATGTCACTCTGCCGCAACTGCGGGGCATGTACGAAGGTGATCGTTCGCGTAAGCAGGTACTGGTGGACTATGGTTTCCGCCTGCCCAGTGCGCTGGACAATAGGCCACTCAAAATTGACGAATTCGAAGAGCGCGTTCATCAAGTCATTTACGTGAGTGCGACGCCTGCGGAAACCGAGCTGAGAAAAGCGCAAGGCGTGGTGATTGAGCAGCTCGTCCGTCCGACAGGACTGGTGGACCCACGCATCGAGATTCGGCCAGCCACGGGCCAAGTGGAGGATGCCCTTCACGAAATCCGCCAGCGTATTGCACGAGGCGAGCGCGTGCTTATCACTGTGCTCACTAAGCGAATGGCGGAGGATCTAACAGATTATCTGTGTGAGCTCGGAATAGCAGCAAAGTACATGCATTCCGATATTGATGCGATTGAGCGCACAGAGATCATTCGTGATCTCCGTCTGGGGAAGTTCGATGTACTTGTTGGCATTAACTTGTTACGTGAAGGCCTGGATCTGCCGGAAGTCTCGCTTGTGATTATTTTCGATGCGGACAAGGAAGGGTTTCTGCGCGGGAAAACCGCACTTATCCAGACCTGCGGACGTGCTGCCCGAAATGTGAATGGCACAGTGATTATGTATGCTGACGTGATGACTCAGGCAATCTGCCAAACCGTGGAAGAAACCGAGCGGCGCCGCAAACGTCAGCTGGAATACAACCGTGAACACGGCATCACACCTGAAACTGTGCGCAAGGAAATTAAAACAATCTTGGAAACGGTCTATGAGGCCGATTATCCGGAGATCCCTATCGTTGCAGAGGAAGAAGCGCAGTATTTGGCGGTGGCGGAGGTGCCAAAGCTCATCGAACGTTTGCGTAAAGAAATGCACCAGGCGGCAGCAAAACTCGAGTTTGAACGAGCTGCAGAGTTGCGTGATCAGATTCTCTACTACGAAGACCAGCTCCGCAAGGGTGGGGAAATCATCGTCGCCCCCACAACGGCAACCGCGATGGGGAAAATGTTCCAACCACAGCGAGCCCACCTGGACCGCCGCAAATCAGGAGCACGGAGGCGCCGCCGCTAGCCAATGTTGGGTAGGATTTGCAGCAAAGGGCGACATCTCGTCACCATGGAACACAAAACCCCCACCAGCGATACGCAGGGCGTAGCCAGCGAGGGACTCGCGGGTGACTAATCTATGAGCTCGGCCAGTTTGGAAACCAACTCCTCTTTTTCTCTCGCGGCAGCTTCAAGCTCGGCTAGTTTGGCTTCGAGCTCAGCGATCTTGTTGGTCAGCTCTTTGATCGTTGTTTCCTGCTCGTGGATCTGCTTTTGCTGCTCCACGATCACTTCGTTCTGTTCCGCGATCTTGGCCTGTACCCGTTTGATAATTTCTTCAGTCGAAAGACTCATGGCGGTCCCTTTTTCCTTAGATTTCGTCTTTTTTGGTAGTATTGACCAGTGCTGAGAATCAAGCGTATTTCTGTGGTCAGTCGGTGGTACTAAACTGCGAGAGATGATGCCGAGGCCGTGCACAGATTGAGGGAGCGCAGAGAATGGTCTTCGATGAGAGGGTCCTAGAATTTGATAAGATTCGCGAGCTGGTCGCTAACCAATGCGTGAGCGATCTTGGACGGCGCCGGATGGCCGAAGCGCAGCCTCGAAACGATCAGGAAGCAATCGCCCGGGAAATTGAGTTGGTTCGCGAAATGATGAGCCTCTTTGATCGCCGACGTGAACCACCGCTTCACACGCTGCGCGACGTATCCGGGCATATAGCTCGTGTGGCACGCGAGCGCTCAGTTCTTGAGCCGTTGGAACTTCTCGATGTGAAAGAGTTTTTGCAGACGGCGCAGTACGTGCAGAATTTTTTTCAGTCCGAAGCAGTCGAGGTCCCGCGCCTCGCTGAGCTGGCGGGAGCGCTAGAGCGCCTACCTGCGTTGCAGCGTTCGATTGACGAGAAAATCGCGCCCGACGGTACCGTCCGCGACACGGCGAGTGAGAATCTTCGCCTTCTACGCCGCGAAATTTTCTCGTGCGAGCAGCGAATCCAATCGGTATTGCAACGCATGATTCGAGAGCTTAGCGAAAGCGGCGACCTTCAGGATACTTTTTACACACTCCGCAATAACCGTTACGTCCTGCCTGTAAAAACGTCAAATCGCAACCGGGTACCGGGGCTCATTCATGACTCATCGAATACCGGCGAGACGGTGTTCATCGAGCCGTACGCAATTCTGGAGGACTCTAACCGTCTCAGCGAATTGCGGGTAAAGGAGCGCGAAGAGATTTACCGCATACTCCTGCGAGTGGCGGGACATATGCGCGATGAGTTGCCAGCGTTGCAGATGAATCTTGTGATTCTTGCTGAGCTGGACTACATTTACGGCAGAGCGCGCTTCGGTTCGCTGCACGGCTGCTCTTTTCCGCACTTGGATGCGCCGGGGCGTCCCCTACGGCTTGTAGAAGCGCATCATCCACTTCTGCGCGTAGCGTCACCCGTGAGTTCACGTCCGCTATCTTTGCGCCTTGAGTCTCAAAACAAAGTACTTGTCATCACCGGGCCCAACGCCGGTGGCAAGACTACGGCACTCAAAACAATTGGATTAACGGTGCTTATGGTGCAGTGTGCCATACCCGTGCCCGCAGATCCCCGCAGCGTGGTTCCGATTTTTAGCGATGTGCTGGCAGACATTGGCGACGAACAAAGCGTGCTTGAGGGCATGAGCACTTTTAGCGCCCACATGCAGCGTATCGCACGCATCCTCGCTCAGGCAGGGCGTGCGTCCCTGGTGCTTCTTGATGAGTTGGGAACTGCGACCGATCCGGCCGAGGGTGGCGCTTTGGCGGTGGCCATTCTTGAGCGGTTGGCAGAAGTTGCCGGTCTGACGGTTGTTTCCACTCACCTAGCTTCGTTGAAGAACTGGGCCGCAGAGCACCCGGGGGGACGCAACGCCTCGTTCCGCCTGTCATCCACGGACCGTAAGCCCACTTTCCAGCTGGTTCTGGACTTGCCGGGCATCAGTGAAGCGTTGGTGATTGCCGAGCAGGTGGGATTGCCCCCTGCAATTATCGACAGAGCACGGAGCTTGCGGCCTCAGGTCGAGCACGACGCGACAGCTCTCTTGCTTTCACTTCAGCAGAAAGAAGAAGAGCTAAAACGGGAACTCGAAAAAGTGGCCCGGGAAAAGGAGGACATTGCCATCCAATGGACGATGATCGAGGAGGCGCGCAAGGAACTGCAAGAAATGCGCCGCAAGCTCAAGAGGGAGTTGCTGGCAGAAGCAGAATCGTTTCTACGTGAGCAGAAGGCGAAAATCGAAGAACTCATTGCGCGCCAACCCAGTAAGCAAGAACTAGCGGCAGAACGCGATGAACTGAAAAAGATGATTGGCCAAATGGAGAAAGAGCAGTTGGCGCTAACCCCAAAACCGAACGTGGATCCCGGTGAGCTTGCAGAGGGGCAGTGGGTTCGCGTGGCCAGTTTGCATGCCTCAGGTCAAATTCTCAAGATAGATAGAAAACGCGACAAAGTCACCGTGGCCTTAGGAGGCAAACAGATCCAAGTCTCGTACCACGACATCGAGTCCATAGAAAGCCAAAACGAAGAGCCCGACGGAGGCAGCCGAGTGGTATACGCGCTTAGATCAGAAGCTAACTTCGATATAGACTTGCACGGCCTGCGTGTGGAAGAGGCCTTGGAGAGGCTAGAAAAGTTTCTCGACACAGCGTACGCTCATGGCCTACCCT
>JANZZJ010000054.1 GCA_026419455.1 Candidatus Sumerlaeaceae bacterium
GGTCTCGTGGGCTCGGAGATGTGTATAAGAGACAGGCAGGGGGATTTGCTCGGGGTAGAGTTTTTGTACCATTTCTTTTGTGGTTGAATAAATCGTTCTACCTATTACGCATGCTTTCAAAACGTGGTTTCAAAAAGATAGTATAGAGGAGTTTTCTTCCAATGCGAATGCACTCTTCGACGTCCTCGATATTGCGTTTCTCATTTCCCTTCGTGGCACTCTTCTTTCTCTTTGGCCTAAGTTATACTCCTACGAGAGCGCAAGATCATCCATCATCGAACTCTCAAATCACCCATGAAGAGACGACTCCTGCTCTAGCCTTTCCTCTGACCGGCCCTCTATCCGCCGAAATCATCGGTAATGGTGTCTGGTGGCGTCCAACTTTCGACGAAGAGGTTGCTGAGTCGGTGATGAGTAAGCTCGAAAAGTGGGGGTTCAAAAACATTTTTGTTGAGAGTTTCTGGTCAGGACAAACGATCTTCCCCTCTCCGAATTTCCCCGCAAAAACGTCTGATGGCAAAGACTGGCTCCAGATTTTCTGCGAAATCGGGGCTCGCCACAATCTCCGAGTTCATGCATGGATTCACACCTTCTTTTGGCATTATGGACGGGATAAAATCACAAGCGGAACCCTCGTTGGTGACCATCCCGAGTGGGTCGAGGTGTCACGATCCGGCGGGCCGCCTGAAAAAGGAGAAAAAGACTATGTGTTCGTTTCTCCGGCCCACCCCGAGGTACGCCGAATGTTGGGAAAGCTGATTGATGAGCTGTGTCAACGTCCCATTGCAGGTGTTAATATTGATTACATCCGCTTCCCGCTCGCGGAGCCTGATTTCGGTTACAATCCCGCAGCAGTGGAACGTTTTCGCAATGAGACAGGACTCGACGCACGCTCTCTGACCCCCGACACGCGTCCAGACAGCAATTGGATGAAGTGGGTGGCATTTCGAGAAAAAATGGTCACTGAAACAGTGGATGAACTTGCAAGCCGCATTCGCCTAAGAGGAATCCAACACCACCGTCGCATTGCGGTGTCTGCTGCTTTTTTCCCGGGCTACGAGAAAGAGCGCGGGCGCAACCCCAAATTCCAGAACTGGGTGGTGTGGGTCAAGCGTGGGCTTCTCGACTTCTCTACCCCCATGTGCTACAGCCCTACTATTGACGGGCTTCGCGAAGAACTTCAGGAGGTTCGCAGCACCCACGCTGGCACCGCAGTCGTACCTATTCCTGGCCTTGCCGTCGGGCAATTTTATAGCCCGCATCCTCCCTACACGGAACAGTTGAAACTCGTACGCGAAATGGGATTTTCCCACCACGCCGTCTTCAAATACGAGACACTTGCCCAAGAAATAGAAAAACAATGAGCCGACGGCAACGTGCCCAAGCAGAAAATGTGGCCCGTCTCGTGGCGCACTAATTACTTGCCTGCATCTTTTTTCATGTGGCAAGCGCGGTGTTGTGGCGTCCAGCAATGAAGTAAGCCGAGCATGCGCAGCACGATAGCGCGCAGAGCGGCTCGCGCGCATTAGCCTCGCAAAGGATGATACGATGCGCAAGCTGCGAATGGGAATGGTCGGTGGGGGAGAGGGGGCTTTTATCGGTGCCGTGCACCGTATGGCTGCTTCGCTCACCGGAGAGATCGAGTTGGTTTGCGGTGCCTTCTCAAGCAGTGCTGAACGCAGTCGCAAGTCCGGCATCGCGCTTGGGATTGCACCCATGCGGGCCTATCCGAATTATCGCCAAATGCTAGAGGTCGAGTCTACCCTTCCTTCGGACGCCCGAATGGATTTCGTCACGATTGTTACACCGAACTATCTCCACTATGAGATTGCACGAGCAGCCTTGGAAACTGGGTTTCACGTCCTGTGCGAGAAACCGCTCACCACGACACTCGAACAGGCGCTTGCCCTGAAAGATGTGGCAGCACGAACCGGACGTCTCGTGGGGGTGACTTTTAACTACACCGGCTATCCCCTCGTGAAACATGCGCGGCATCTCGTTGGGTTAGGGGCTCTCGGCGAGGTACGTAAAGTGTTCGTTGAGTATCTCCAAGGGTGGTTAGCTTTTCCCGTCGAAAGGGATGGCCAAAAGCAGGCTGAATGGCGAACGGATCCGGAGCGCGCAGGGGCCGCGGGCTGCCTTGGCGACATTGGCACCCACGCATTTAATCTCGCTGAATACGTTGCCTGTCTCCGGGTGCGAGAAGTCTCGGCCGACTTAACGACTTTCGTCCAAGGTCGTCAGGTAGATGATGACGCCGCTGTTCTTATGCGTTTCGAAAATGGAGCGAAAGGCGTTCTTTGCGCCTCGCAAGTGGCCATTGACGAAGAGAATGCCCTCACCATCCGCCTCTACGGTACAAAAGGTTCTCTTGAGTGGCGCCAAGAGGAGCCGAACACTCTTGTTGTCAAATGGGCAGGGCGTGGCCGCGAAGTTCTCCGGAGCGGCGTAAATTATCGCGACCGGCTTTGTCCTCAGGCCATCGCAGCCTCACGTCTGCCTTGTGGCCATCCGGAGGGGTTCATAGAAGCCTTGGCGAATCTTTACCGCGGATTTGCCGAGGCGGTGCGACACCACGAGGGAGAACCGCTTGCCCCACTGTTGGACCATCCCACTCTGGACGATGGCGTGCGTGCAATGGCTTTCGTGGAAGCAGCCCTGCAAAGTTCCCAAGCAGAAGGACAATGGAAAACGCTAAAATTATGACATGTAAGGATTTTAATTATATGTACAATTCTTAAGGAAAGAAAGAAATGCGTCCACTTACCCTTTTCACCGGACAATGGGCTGATCTCTCCTTACGGGAACTTGCTCCCATCGTTCACGACTTGGGTTACGATGGCCTAGAGTTGGCTTGTTGGGGCGATCACTTCGACGTAGAAAGAGCACTAACGGAAGGCGACCGTTATCTGGATGAACTCCGTGCTCTATTGTCCAAACACGACCTCAAAGTGTGGGCCATTTCCAATCACCTAGTCGGGCAAGCCGTATGCGATCGAATTGATGAGCGCCATCGTGCAATTCTGCCACCAGAAGTTTGGGGCGACGGTGACCCTGAAGGAGTGCGCCAACGCGCAGCACGGCAAATGATACGTACTGCGCATGCGGCAGCGGCCTTTGGTGTTAAGGTTGTCAATGGTTTCACGGGCAGCCCAATTTGGCACCTTCTTTACAGCTTCCCGCCAATTTCGCCCTCTCACATTGAAGATGGCTTTGCGGAGTTTGCTCGCCGCTGGAGGCCCATCCTCGACGAATTCGCTTCGTGCGGAGTGCGTTTTGCCCTGGAAGTGCATCCTACTGAGATTGCTTTCGACATCGTCACGGCTGAGCGAGCCCTCGCGGTTGTGGATTATCATCCAGCTTTCGGATTCAATTTCGATCCGAGCCATCTGGCCTATCAGGGCGTGGATTACATCGGTTTTCTGAGGCGCTTCGCCGATCGAATATTTCACGTCCACATGAAGGACGTGTGGTGGTCTTCGAGCCCAGTCGCGAGCGGAGTATTTGGCGGGCACCTGGATTTTGGTGATCCGCGGCGCTTTTGGGATTTCCGGTCGTTGGGACGTGGACGCATTGATTTCGAAGCCATCATTCGGGCTTTAAACGAGATTCGCTACGAAGGTCCTCTCTCTGTCGAGTGGGAAGACAGCTGGATGGACCGCTTGCACGGGGCACGCGAAGCATGCGCCTTCGTTCGAGCACTGGACTTCCCGCCCTCGGCCCAAGCGTTTGATGCTGCTTTTTCGCGTTAGGATGGGGGGCATAATTCATTTGGGATTGGGCACATAGGCGCCTCCCCGGCACCACTTGAGGTACTCGAGCGCATGAACCTGTCCGGTCATCTCAAGTTCGTCACGATAGACCGGGTCGTGCCAGCCCTCGATATCTATCGAACCGCGGAAGCCCCCAAGGCGAAGCTCGCTAATAACGTCTGCCCAATTCGTGTCGCCAAAGCCTGGTGTGCGATGGAAGCTCCACGGAACTTGTCCCTGGATGCCATGATCGCGAATGACATCCCAACGAATAGTAGCATCTTTTCCATGGAGGTGAAAAATTCTTCCAACCCATTTGCGAAGCTGGGGCAGAGGCTCAATGAGCTGAACAAGCTGATGACATGGCTCCCACTCCAGCCCAAGATTGTCCATCGGAAGAGCGTCGAACATAAGTTCCCATGCGTCGGGGTTGTGCGCGATATTCCAATCCCCGCTCCACCATGTACCTCCCATGGCGCAGTTTTCGAACGCGATCCGCACCCCTTTGTCAGCCGCTCGTTGGGCAAGCGGCCCGAACACTTCAGCAAACCTCGGGATCGAATCGGGAATAGAAGCTCCCGGTACTCGCCCAGCAAAGCCTGCCACAATGTCGGTTCCAAACAAATGGGCGCAATCAATGGCTTGTGCAAAAAGCCCGCGAAGCTTCTCGTCCGTTGGCGTTGTGCCCAGCGGATTGCCAAACACACCTAGCGAGCTAATAACGACCCCTGTGTCATCGAGAACTTTGCGCACGCTATCCGCGAGCTTTGCCAAATCTATACCAGTGTCGTCGTTGCCAAACGTAAGACTGAAGCTCTCAAATCCGTGACCTATGATTTGTGGAATATACTCCGGGGCTCGCGGACCCGGCACTAATGTTCCAATTCGAATATCCAGCTGGGGTGTGAAATTGATCATCTCTCCGATCCTTTCTCCGTGTCTTCGCGAATGTAGCGCAATCGCTGCAGCACCCGTCGTGTAATTTCCTCCACGAGCGACTGCCGCCATGCGACCGGATCGCTGCTAGCGCTTTGCTGTTGTGAAGGGGCCCTTTCTGTCACCAGGTTAGCGGCTCGAACCCCGCCGGGAGGCACAGAGGGAGTGCACCATTCCTGCGGAGGGAGGTGTTCACGGCGGTCGCAATGGCCGAGTTTTGCTCGAAGCTTGAGAAGGTCTGCCATAGCTGACAAATCCAGTTCCTTGAGGTCGCCAAGCTGCGACGCAAGGATGAGAATGCGGCAATACTGCTCGAGCGTCTCCATACGATAATACGCTTCGAATGGGTCGCTTCCTAGCGTAATCGCCCCATGGTTAGTGAGCAAAAATGCATTGTGTGTTTGCATGTACGGAATGGTTATGTCTGCAAACTCCTGGGTACCAGGTGTAGCATACGGAACGAGCGGAATCTCGCCCAAGAATACCTCCACTTCGGGCAGTATGCATTTGGGTAAGTTACGTCGCACCACAGCAAATGCTGTGGCATGGGGCGGATGGACGTGAACCACAGCCCGAACGTCAGGCCGGTGTCGGTAAATTGCGAGATGTACCCGAATCTCGCTAGTTGGGGGTTTGGGGCCGGATATGATTTTCCCATCAAGATCTACCACTGGCAACTCCGCAGGATCCATGAACCCCTTACTTACCATGGTAGGCGTACAGAGAACGCGATTAGGGCCCAGCAAGACTGAGAAATTTCCATCATTCGAGGCAATGTACTCGCGTTGCCAAACGCGTCGCCCGATCTCGCACAGGGCGTCGCGCGCTGAGCCTTCCGCCAGGTAAGGTGTCATTTTTAAGGTCTCGGACATCTCCCGATGCGCATGCCTCAACTTCGTACTTGGGTATTGGTCTATCGCAGGCCGCATCTTCAAGCACGATTCTTCCCTAAGAGCAAAATCCACGAGGAAGAAGCTGCCGCAGAAGAACCACGAAGAGTAAGGCTCAATTAATCTTCACCGCTTACGTCTCGTGCCAAAAGGAACTAGCTTGTACGTGTGGGAAGTCTTGCCTCTGCCAATTGCGCCCACCAAAACCAACAAGCTTCCATAAAGACCTCACAGTTGTGCTTGCCAAAAGCGGCGGCTTTTGCGCAGGGAAAAAGAACAATAAAAGCTTAAGGAAGTGCAGTTATGCCACGAAAGAAAATTACTATCGTCGGTGCAGGAAACGTGGGAGCCACAGCAGCACACTGGGCAGCCGCTAAAGAACTTGGTGATATAGTCCTTGTTGATATTGTCGAAGGAGTTCCGCAGGGCAAAGCGCTCGATTTGCGTGAAGCGGGTCCCGTTGAACTCTTTGATGCCAACATTGTTGGCACAAACCGCTATGAAGATACCGCCGATAGCGACCTTGTCATTATCACGGCGGGAATTGCGCGCAAGCCAGGAATGTCGCGGGATGATCTCCAGAAAACAAATGCTGAGATTGTGAAAACTGTTGCTGAGCAAGCAGTCAAGTTTTCGCCCAATGCTGTTTTCATCGTCGTTTCCAATCCTCTCGACGTCATGGCTTATGTTACTCTTAAGGTGACTGGTTTGCCACATGAGCGCGTGGTGGGAATGGCCGGGATTTTAGACACGGCGCGCTACCGCACATTCATTGCTATGGAACTTGGTATTTCTGTTGAGGATATCCAGGCACTAGTGCTCGGCGGCCACGGTGACGACATGGTGCCGCTTGTGAGCTACACGACCATTTCCGGAGTTCCTCTCAGCCATTTCTTGTCCAAAGAAAAAATCGACGCACTTGTCCAGCGGACGCGCGATGGCGGAATCGAAATTGTTAATTATCTCAAGACAGGCAGCGCTTACTACGCTCCGAGTGCTGCTGCCATCCAAATGGCCGAAGCCATCCTGAAAGACAAGAAACGTCTTCTCCCTTGTTCAGCCTATCTCCAAGGGGAGTTTGGCTTGACCGACCTATACTGTGGCGTCCCTGTGATCTTGGGTGAAAATGGAGTTGAGCGCATTGTGGAAGTTCCCCTCACGGAGGAAGAGCACAAAGCGTTACAGCTAAGCGCCGAGCACGTCCGCGCCAACATTGCGAAACTGGCGCTCTAGTCGCCGAGAAAAAGGAAGCCAAAAGCGCTGAGCTCAGCCTGCGGCTCAGCGCTTCGTTATTTGGCGCACTACATTGAGAAAATTGATTGAATTACCTAAAGGGTGATAACTCGCCACCGTGAATTATAGCTTGGATTAAAAGGCCATTTTAGCTAGTGATCTTTACCAATGCGCCGACGTTCCCGAACGAGAAAAGTTGAACCGCAACCACAGGCCAAGGTCGTTAGCTTGTCGGCCAGTAAGGGAGAGCTACTGGTATTTGGGGCTGTCGCAGCTTTAGCGTGTGTGGCATATCTACCGGCCTTATGGAACGATTTTACAAACTGGGACGACAATGTCAATTTGACTGACAACCCATATCTTATCCCCCTCAGCTGGTGGGGATTTTGTGAGTTGTGGCGGGGACCCTACGAAAATCTTTATGTTCCCCTCTTTTACTTATCTTATTATCTAGATATTTTAATCTCGGGCGGCAGTCCCAATCCATTTGTTACCCATCTTATTAATCTTTTATTGCACGCCGCGGTGAGCGTACTTGCTGCCGCGTTGCTACGGAAATGGTGGCTTCGTGTTGATACTGCTTTGCAGACAACCGGGTCTCCATTATCCCTCTCGTTTTTTGTGGCCTGGCTCGCCGGGGCTACCGTCTTTGCCATTCACCCAATTCAGACCGAAGTTGTGGCTTGGGCAACTGGGCGAAAGGATCTTGTCTCTGCTGTATTAGCTCTCTTGGCATGGCTTTGTTGGACCGAAACTACAGCACCCACGGTGCAGCGGCGCTTTCCCTTGAGAGCAGGAGCCTATACCTTCTTCGTAGCTGCGATGCTGGCCAAACCTGCAGCTGTGGCACTTCCGCTCGCGATGATTGCCAGCGAGTGGTTCGCCGGGGAAAACTCCCCCAAAAGGCTCCTGAGAAAGTACGTACCGTGGTTTGCGGTGGCAGGCGCTTGGGTCATGGCCACCGCAGGGACGCAGGAAGTGTCACGTGAGGCCCAAGCGGTGCTTTTGCCGTGGTGGGGACGTCCTATTGTGGCTGCGGACGCCTTGCTCTTTTATGTTCGCAAGATCATTTTCCCCGTTGGATTGGTGGCCAGTTATGGCCATACGCCGCTGGAAGCGAGCAAGAATCTGATGTTTTGGGTCTCGCCGGCGGTTGTCGCGGTGGCCCTTATACTCTTGTGGCGCAAACGGAGCATTTGGGGATGGGCAGCGGCAATCTTTGTCGCGTTTCTCTCTCCTGTGCTCGGTCTTATCCCATTTGCGTATCAGCGCTATTCCACCGTCGCGGATCGTTATGCGTATCTTTCTATGCTCGGCGTGGGTGGTGTCGTGAGCGCCTTGTTTTGGCGCGTGACAAATCGTTTTCCGAAACATGCAGCTACAGTTCACGTGGGAGGGGCGGTCGTGGCCGCGATGATGCTTGCATTATCCTTCTTCCAAGCACGCGTGTGGCGAGATTCGATCTCCCTGTGGGAGCACAACGTACGGTTTGCGCCGCGAAGTGCCGTCGCCTATGCAAACCTTGCTGCAGCGTATGCACTAAAGAACATGAACGACGAAGCAGTCACAGCCAACAAACGGGCACTCGAGCTTGATCCCAATCAGGAGCGTGCTCATTCAAATCTCGGGCTCATCCTTGCGTGGCGTGACGAAACAACCGCTGCTCTTCAGCACTTGCGCCGAGCCATCGAGATTCGTCCCAATTTTGCAGCGCCCTACGCTCATATCGGTGATTGCTACGTAAAGCAAAACCGCTGGCAGGAGGCTGCGGAAGCGTATCGGCAGGCCTTGGAGCGCGATCCACGCAACGTGAAAGCGATCATAGGCCTATCCTATTGCTATTTTCGCCGAGGCCGGTACGCTGAATCCGAGCAAAAACTCCAAGAAGGGCTTCTGCTGCGTCCCAACAACCCAGCTCTGTGGCTGAGCTACGGTCATCTCATGTCCGACACTGGGCGGACCCAAGAAGCGTTGGCCATATACCGGCGCGTTCTCGAGCTTGATCCCGGCAATCAGGATGCTGCTCGGCGAATCCGCGCACTGAGTGCAAACCCTCCCCCAGCCACCACACCACGTTGACTTCGCTTTTCTGCATGAGATCTCATGAATAGTTGTTAGAAGACGGAATAATGGAGAAACGCTGCTATGCGGCAGGGCTGGTGGGCATAGTTTGCAAAAGCGCCCCGCCTGAATCGAATGAGGTGAGCAATCATGGCCAAGTGTGCAGTTTGTGGCAAAGCCCCTGGCGTCGGTAATCACGTGAGTCATGCGAATAACCGACGCAAGCGTCGGTGGATGCCGAACCTACAACGCGTTCGCGCGCTCAAGGGCGAGAGTGTCCGTCGCATTCGTGTCTGCACCGATTGCCTGCGTTCGGGGCGCGTGCAGAAAGCGGTGGCACGCGCGAGTTAACACATTTTCCCTTGGCGTGTCTCCAAACGTGAGTTTGAGGCCGTGCCGTCCCTTGGGCGGCGCGGTCTCACTTTTGATGTTAGTGCGAAAAAACTTCCCGTGTGATAAACATTGCATCTTCTGTGTTGTTTCGCCCCGTGTTTAATTCATGCTCATGCGATACCCCAAACGTCTGCGTTTAGCTCAGCTGCCCACCCCCATCGAGCAGGCGCTACGTGCCAGCGCAACCCTGGGTGTTAACCTCTTCATCAAGCGCGACGATCTCACCGGGTCTGTTCTCAGTGGGAACAAGGTCCGCAAGTTGGAGTTCGCTCTGGCTGAAGCTGTACGGCAAAAAGCTGATGTTGTGATCACAGCAGGTGGCATTCAATCAAATCATTGCCGTGCTACAGCAATCGCATGTGCGCGGCTGGGATTAGAATGTCATCTCATTCTACGTGGAGCCCCCCCGTCGGCACCCCAGGGTAACTTGCTGCTCGACCTGATGGCTGGTGCGCGTCTTTCCTTTTTCCCGCGCGAAGTCTACTCCACCAAAAAGCCAGAAATTGTCGGCACACTGATTGAGGAATATGCCCGCGCAGGAAAGCGTGCCTACTACATTCCGGTGGGAGCCTCCAATGCGATCGGGTCGCTGGGCTACGTTCTGGCTTTCGAAGAAATTTGCCGACAAACGGAACGACTCAATATCAATGTCCGGCACATTGTGACAGCAGTGGGTTCGGGAGGAACGCTTGCCGGACTCTTGGCAGGAAAACTTCTTTCCAAACGCCGACGCCCTGAAATTTGGGGGATCAACGTTTGTGATGATGCGCCGACTTTTGTCCTCGAAGTGAAGCGCATATTAGAAGAGATGAACGACCGTTTTTCGACCCGTTTCCAAACGGAGAAAATTTCTGTCAACGTTTTGGATGGCTATGTCGGCAAAGGCTATGCCATTCCTTATCATGAGGAAATGGATGCCATCATGCAATTGGCTCAAACCGAAGGCATTGTTCTCGACCCTGTGTATACGGGCAAAGCCTTCTACGGCCTTACGCGAGAAATCACCGCAGGGCGTTTTGGGCGCAACGATACGGTTTTATTCCTTCACACGGGTGGAGTTTTTGGCCTCATGGCCCAAGGACCGTTCTTTAGTTCATACTGGAAAAAATGCGTTAAAATGCGATATTGAAATCATTATATCAAGTTGGTCAGCTGTTCTCTGTGGCTACCTGTCAATCCACACTTCCACATGCCTACGTCCCCATGCATTGGCTTTGCGGTGCGATGAAAAGAGAATATCCAACCGATCAGGGCCTTTGATAGCACCTCCGCGGTCACTTACCACTCCCCAGCCCCAGCCAGGAACGTACATGCGTGTCCCGAAAGGGTAATAGTCCGTGTCAGCAGCGATTGTTCCCAGTCGTCGTGTCCCGATGAACGGAAACGCCAGTAAGCGCACAGGTATCTTCCAAGGATGTTCCAAACTATCACGAGAGAAAAGCCCTGGCCGTGGCGTGCGAAGCTTACCGCCGCTTGCCGTACGTCCCGTGTAGCGGGCTCCACGGTCGCGGCCTTCACTGACGTATCGGTTCCAGACATCCAACTTGAGAAACTTCCAACTGCCCCGCGTATATCCATTGCATTCACCGCAGGGGCAGTAGGCTGTCACTTCCATCGTGCGGTATTCGGCGGCGCCACGTTGAGGAAGGATCGCGAGTGCCAGAATAAGAACCACCACGCTACGTGCTCTGTAAGGTGCTACGTATCTACGCATCGTCTTTCCTCACTGGGACAGCCAAAACGTATTGCACTCCTAAGGGGCTTTGCAAAAACATTCCACCGAATTGCGGTAAAGAACAAAAACGATGACGACGATCGCCTTCCATATTATTGGGCAAGATGCAAAATCTGCTGCAAGAACGGGCATTCTTGCAACGCCGCATGGTCTGATCGAAACGCCAGTGTTCATGCCTGTGGGAACAAAAGCCACCGTCAAAGCCATGACTCCAGAAGAACTCGAACAGCTGGGGGCAACAATAGTTTTGGCTAACACATTTCATCTCGCGCTTCGCCCGGGCGACGAGCTCGTGCACGAGCTGGGCGGGTTACACAGGTTCATGAACTGGAAGCGCGCCATTCTCACCGACAGCGGCGGGTTCCAGGTATTTTCTTTATCAAAGCTTAACAAAATAACAGATGAAGGAGTGGCTTTCCGTTCGCCGCTCGATGGAAGTATGATCTTTCTCACTCCTGAGAAGTCAGTGAGAATTCAAGAGAACCTCGGCGCTGACATCATCATGTGCTTCGACGAATGCCCCCCATATCCAGCGTCCTACGATTATGTCAAGGCAAGCTCGGAACGCACGGCGCGCTGGGCGGAGCGCTGCAAGGCGGCCCACCGACGCGAAGATCAGGCGCTTTTTGGCATCGTGCAGGGAGGAGTTTACACGGAGCTTCGTGCCTGGAGTGCTCGCGCCACAGTTGCAATTGATTTCCCCGGATATGCTATTGGGGGACTCAGCGTGGGCGAACCAAAGAATGAGATGATTGCTGCGCTTGGTGTGATGAATGAGCTTTTACCGCGGGAACGGCCGCGGTATCTGATGGGGGTCGGCACCCCCGAGGATTTCTTCACCGGCGTTCGCCACGGCGTTGATATGTTTGACTGCGTCATGCCCACGAGAACAGCACGCAATGGCCGTCTCTATACGAACGAAGGATTGATCAACATCCGCAACGCGTGCTACACGCGTGATCCTCGCCCGATTAGTGAGTCGTGCGCGTGCTATACGTGCCGTAATTACTCGCGGGCCTACGTACGTCACCTGATGATGTCGAACGAGATCCTAGGTGCGCGCCTTACCACCTTACACAATCTGTTTTATTTTTGCGACCTCATGTCACGCATTCGCGATGGGATAAAACGGGGAAATTTGGCGGAGGTGGAAGAACACGCTCTAGCTGCCTATAGAAATCCCGCCCAAACTCCATAAAAACTGACGCTAGCGAAACGCTTTTGTTCGATTAAGCTCTGCTGGCGCGGTCTCTCCTCCCGATGATTTGCACGCGCCGATCGCTTAATAAGCGATACTTAGGCCGTTCCGAAAAAAGTTTTGTCTGAATCACTTTTTTCTGTTGCAACCCGCGTGGGAAATTTTGGTATTAAATGGTGAAATTTTGGAGAAAACTGGGAGAAAATGGCGGATCAGGTGACCAGCGCTAAAGCTTCCCCCTCGTTCGAGGCCCCCATTGGCTTCTGCGGCCATTACGAGGTGCGCCTTGATAACGCCATGCGTCTCGCCATTCCTGCCAAGTTTCGCGACGTTCTGGAAACTCGCTATCGCAACGACGGATCACGTCTCATCCTCGTCCCCGGCGGAAAGAAATACCTCCGGGCGATGCCACTTTCGACGTGGACCGAGTACCAACGCGAACTCGATGACCTTGCGAAATTCGGCCCCAAGGGACGTGACGTGAAAGTTTTCCTCTATGGGCTCATGGCTGAGTGCGAGCTCGATGCTCAAAATCGCATCAAGTTGCCCAAGGCACTCTGTGACCTCATCGGCATCGAGCGCGATGCAGTAGTTGCAGGCAGTGGCAACGAAATCACCATCTGGCGCAAACACGATTGGGATGAGTTCAGTCGCGAAATGGCGCGCCAGCTTCCAGAACTTCTCCAGACTCTCGAGGACGCGCGAACTCGCAAATCCGGAGGAGCGATTCTCCAAGAGTGAATAATGATGAGGGCACAGTTCATAGGCCCGTACTTTTGAAGGAGGTTTTAAGTTTGCTGGAACTCAACCCGGGAATGGTGGTGGTGGATGCAACCGTCGGAGCTGGTGGCCATGCTGCCGCTATTCTAGAACGGATTTGCCCCGGGGGGTTCCTGCTGGGCATCGATCGTGACCCGCAGGCTGCGGAGCTTGCGGAGCGGGCGCTGTTAAGAGCTGGTTATACCCGCGGACGTCACTTCGACATCGAGGTGCGGCGGTTTTCTCAAGTGGATGAGGCGCTGGCCCCCCGCCGCATCTCGGGTGCCGATCGTTTGCTTGCCGATCTAGGAGTATGCAGTATGCATTTCGATTGGCCGGAACGCGGGTTCAGTCTCAAGCGCGAAGGACCGCTCGACATGCGCTTGGATAGTACCGATGCATCGGCCCCCACCGCAGCCGACATCGTGAATTCAGCGTCGGAGGAGGAGCTTACCCGGATATTTCGTCAGTATGGCGAGGAACGGTGGGCACCACGAATCGCGCGGGCGATTGTAGAACACAGAACGCGCGACCCCATCACGACCACCACTCAGCTGAGGGAAATTGTTGCGCAAGCAATCCCGCGCAGGCACTGGCCCCCGACGTGTGACCCGGCCACGCGTGTGTTTCAAGCATTGCGCATTGCAGTCAACAGTGAGCTTGAGGAGCTCGATGCTTTGTTGGCGAAGCTACCAAAGTTCATCAAGCCGAGGGGACGAGCTGCTGTCATCAGCTTCCACTCTCTTGAGGATCGCAGGGTGAAGGAAACCTTTCGAGAGTTGGCACGCAAATGCACATGTCCGGCCGACTGGCCCATGTGCCGGTGCGGCGGTGAAGCCAAATGGCGTATAGTTACAAAAAAGCCAGTTGTCGCTGACGAAACAGAAATCCGCGACAACCCCCGTAGCCGCAGTGCCAAACTGCGCGTTATTGAACGGCTGAAGTGAAAAAGTTTCGGTGTGGTTTTGCGTAACACACCATCACGAGTTGATAGGTTGCGAAAGGATACGAGTGTGCGCTGGGATAGACAGTTGCCACATAGCACCGTCACCATAACTTGGGGCAATTTTGTTCGCTTTGTCGCCTTGTTCGGGCTGGGCGTGCTGCTGGCGGCTCTGCATATCGTTTTATCCTTTTATGCGCGTGAGTTGGCACTGGAAAGGCTAGCTGTTCAGAAATCGGCCGAAAAGTGCCTGAAGAGAATTGAGCGGCTGGAAACCGAATACCGAATGCTAGTAGAATCTCGAGAACTCACTGAGGAAGGACGCCGCCACTTTGGTTTGGCCAGCATCCAACCAGGTCAGCGGCGAACCGTTGTGATGGAGGCTAGCCTCGTAGAAAAATACCAGCGGCCTGTGGATACGCGTCAAATTGCTATGTCCGGCTCTTCAAGCGAGCACGGCAGTGTCATACTCGAGCGCTTCCTCGAACGAAGTGGTATCGCTGGCAAGGTATTTGCTTCACAGCCAGGCATGAATCTCAGCGGACGATAATTGACGGCAACTCTCTTGTAATCGCTTTGGGTGTTAAAGGAGGTAGAAGAGGTCAAGATAAGGAAAGTCTAGCCAGATCGGCGGAGATGCGACAGTTCCCGTAGATTGCGACTGCAGAAAAGTTGAAAAGTTTTCTCATGTCCCTGTGACTGTTCCCGTGACTGCGCCAGTTCTCGCCGATGCGGTTAATGCGACGCGCTCCAGTGAAAAGAAGAAAGGGCGAAAAAGCCACTTTTCGCCCTTTCAGCTCCTGTTGACGTTCCAGCGGACTCGAGATGAGGTCCCGAACAAGGCCAACTCACGAGTGAGACCGCCGATCTGGCTCCAATTCTAATATAAATCTTTACGCATTAGAATAGCGCTGCGCGCATATAGTCAATTCGAAATAACAGGCCTCCGTGTCCCAACGGGCACGGAGGCTTGCGGCTAATGCCCGTACATAGAGCCAACTCGTGCTGAGGGTGCTGCGCCTGTGAAGGACAAGCGATCACTGAGGATCATTACTGCGCTGCAGTTAGGGCTTATAGCTGTAGCGGGCATAGTCCTTTTGCGGTTGCGTGAACTACAGTTTGAGCGGGCCGAGCACTACTGGCGGCATGCCAAGGCTCGTCAAGAATACACAATCAAAAAAATTCCGTCGCGAGGAAAGATTTACGATCGCAATGGGCGAGAGCTCGCTGTTACGGATTTTGTCCCCTCGTTATACGTGTCGCCTTCGAAAATAGCTGAGGAAATCAAACGCGACTTGGCAGCTGACCTTGCCAAGGAACTGCAACTGGATTTCGACACAGTCTATACACGCCTAACCCGTTCGCGTGGCGATCAGGTACTCCAGAGGCGCGTTTCTCGCGAAACCGTGGAGCGCGTTCTGCTTCTGGCCCAAGTCTACCGTAACTCTCTAAGAAAGAAGGGCGACAAAAGAACCTCTGAACCCATAGCGCGCAACGCCTTTTACGTCCTCGAAGAGAACAAGCGCCTTTACCCTCATGAGGATCTTGCAAGTCATATCATCGGCTACACACAGCTCGATGATACGGGTGATAATACCGGTGTGGCAGGTATCGAAGGTTGGTACAACAGGGACTTGCGCGGCCAAATGGGAG
>JANZZJ010000012.1 GCA_026419455.1 Candidatus Sumerlaeaceae bacterium
CAATAAAGAGTGGATCAACAACCGTGGCGAGGATACTGGCGACAAGTGCCAAGGAGGCTATACGAACCAACGGTGCGATCTCTGGGGTCCCCACCCACCTAGCAAAAACCGGGGCTTCAGCTGCTACCACGGCGCCAGTGCCTACCCCGAGTATGACCGTTGCCCACAGATTCCTCCAAACGTAGGCACGCCGCTGGCTGAGCTCGATGCGGGGCAGAAAATTGTAGAGACTCGTTTGAAGCCCAACTGTGAGAATGTTCACCACGACCTGAACGTGAACGTTGATCTCTTGAACCTGTCCCATCCCAGCTCGCGTGAGAGTGCGCGCAAGGATCATGTTTGTTGCCAGCGCCGCAGCGGGTACGGCCAGCCGCCCCAAAGCAACAACGGCTGCGTCCGATGTCAGCTTCCCGAATCTCACTGAGCGAAGAACTCCGCGAACCGAAGATGTCGCTCCATCAAAGACTGTGCCTAGACGTCCGTCTTTCTTTGTCGCCGGAAACGGATCCTGAGCACATCGAAAAACATTCTCGTTGCGTCACGAAGCGGCGAGACCTTCGTGGCGGGCGAATTGATCCAACGAATAGGAACTTCACGCACCTTAAATCCCTCGCGCAGCGCCAGGTAAAGGATTTCGACATCGAAAGAAAATCCGTCTAGCGTTTGCTGCGGAAAAACGGCTTCAGCGGCACGGGCCGAAAACATCTTAAAGCCGCACTGCGTATCGTGGATACCCGGGATAAGAAGCGTGCGAACGATAAAGTTAAAAATCCGCCCCATTGTTTCCCGCACGATGTTCTGACGCACCACCAGCTCGGATTCCCGCAATCCGCGTGATCCGATTACCACCTCGTAACCTTCGTCAGCTGCTTTCCAGAACTTCTCCACTTCTTCTATCGGTGTAGAAAAGTCCGCGTCACTGAACAGGCGGTACTCGCCACGTGCTTCCAGCATGCCCCTGCGAATCGAATAGCCTTTTCCGCGGTTAGGTTCGTTACGGAGCACCCGAATGTTCTTGCGCCCCTCTGCGATACGCTCCACGACCGCAGATGTTGCATCCCGACTTCCGTCATCTACCACGATAATTTCCCACGCGTATGGCTGCGATGACAGGTACTCCAGCACATTTGGCAGCGACGCCCGCAAACGCTCTTCTTCATTGTAAGCAGGAATAATTAGGCTGAGCCGCAGCCTGCCAGCTGCGTGGGATGACGGCGAAGTCTGCTCGGTTTGCGAACTCATTGGCACTCATAAGTTTTATTAGGCATCTGCTTTTCAATTGAGAAAATGGGGTGTTGGCCCCTGCTCTGGCCTGCGAGGGGTAAATCTGCACAGGGAACGGAGGCGAACACTTGAAGTAGTGCGCCACGAAGTGGCGGTTTTAGGAGAGATTGCCAAGAAACGAAGCGCGGGTAATTTTGCGAGTTACATTCCCAAGGCTATGGGGTACTCTTTGCCTTGCAGCTGCGCAAGCTCCTCCAGTGTGGCACGCTTGAGCCTGTTGAGGTCGCCGGCGATTTCGCTGCGCTTGAGCAGCGCGAGCCGATCCACAAAGAGAATACCGTTAAGATGGTCGTTCTCGTGCTGAATCACCCGTGCCAGAAGCTCGTCCGCTTCCATTTCAAAAGGCTCAAAGTTTTCATCGCGCGCAAAAATCCTAATGCGCGTCGGACGATAGATTTCGCCGTGGATCCCTGGGATGCTAAGGCACCCTTCCTCGAAAGGCCCATCCTCCTCGCTTTCCCACACAATTTCTGGATTGATAAAGACTCGGAGGCGGCGTGTCGCTGGATCATCGGGTTGCTGGTCAACATCCACAATGAAGAGCCGCTCTAGCACTCCCACTTGCGTCGCTGCGAGGCCAATGCCATTCGCCGCATACATCGTCTCGGCCATAGCCGAAATGAGCTCGCGCTCCCGTCTACCAACGCCTCTGAGGTCAAATGCCTTTTCGCGCAGCAGTGGGTGTCCGTAATGAAGTATCTTCAGCTGTGCCATTTTACCGCTTATCTCGAAGCGAGCTTACCGGTGGCTTCTAAGCTCATTCATTAGTTGTAGAACCCCAGTGCCTTAGTCCTTTCCGATGAACTCAAACCCCACACGCTCTCGAATGATGTCTGGCACTCGCACCCTTCCATCGCCTGTTTGGAAATTCTCCAAAATAGCGATCATAGTACGCGGCAATGCTAGGCCGCTGCCATTGAGTGTATGCACGAATTCAGGCTTCGCCTTAGGTTCACGCCGGAAGCGGATGTTAGCGCGTCGCGCCTGAAAGTCGGTAAAATTCGAGCATGACGAAACTTCCAAATAACGTCCCATTCCCGGGGCCCAAACTTCCAAATCGTATTGCTTACAGTTGGAGAAGCCTAGATCCCCGGTACAAATTTCCACCACACGGTAATGTAACCCAAGTGCTTGCAAAATATCCTCGGCTTCGCGAACTAACGCCTCCAGCTCTGAAAAGCTGTCCTCTGGCCGCACCAGTTTGACCATTTCCACTTTGTCGAATTGGTGAACCCTCGTAATGCCTCGTGTTTCCTTGCCGTACGAACCAGCCTCCCGACGGAAACAGGGCGTATAAGCGACATAGTAAAGCGGCAATTGAGGATCTGCGAGAATCTCATCGCGGTGGAGGTTCGTTACCGGTACTTCTGCCGTCGGAATCAGAAATAGATCGTCACTATCAATCCGGTAGAGATCCTCTTCAAATTTGGGTAATTGCCCCGTCCCGGTCATGGTTTCCCGCGTCACGAGGAAAGGCGGATAAACTTCCCTGTATCCGTGGTGTTCGATGTGAAAATCTATCATGAACTGAATGAGAGTCCGTTGGAGTTTTGCTCCAGCGCCGGCGTAAACGGGGAAGCCCGATCCACTTAGTTTCGCCCCCCGCGAAAAATCAATGATCCCCAACCGCTCGCCGATTTCCCAGTGGGGGAGAGGAGTGAAATCGAAAGCTGGTTTCTGTCCCCATTCTCGCACCACCCGGTTTTCTGTCTCGTCTTTGCCAGCAGGCACGCTCTCGTGCGGAAGGTTGGGCACTCGCAGGAGCAAATTCCGCAGCTCGTTTTCTAACTCTTCCACTTCTTCATCGAGTGCCTTAATCTCATCGCCGAGTTGGCGCACACGCTGCTTTAAACTTTCCACCTCTCGGCCGGCTTTGAGAAGCTTGCCAATTTCTGCCGATAGGTCGTTGCGTTCTTTTTTCAGTTCGTCGCAACGTGTAAGAATTTCACGCCGCTGAGCATCTACACGCAAAATAACGTCAACCGGCACATCCACATTCTTGAGTGCCGCACGCGTACGCACATAGTCTGGATTTTCGCGTATGAATCGAATGTCTAACATACCGGCTCCGCTGGGGAACAAAATGGTCTCAACCTCATCTCCACGCCGAAACTTCTCCGCGCTGTTCTGACTTCGAGTTTCAGAACGATTTACCAAGAAAAACTTTTGGTCACTGCCGGCGTTGTCAAGGATCCTTATTTAGCTCCTTAGGGGCGGACTACTGGCTTCCCCACGGGAGCGGCTCGTAAGAAGAGCTCGTGGTACATCCCCAGGTTGACTAAGCTTGGCAGAAAGGCGGATAGGGCGCAACAACACTCATTTTGACTTTCGGCATGGTCGGCTCGAGGAAGAGCTCTTGGTAGATTGGCCTGCAGAACTGAGGAAAAAATTCCGCCGCCGGCTCGTCCGCCAGCGGCGGATTTCTATTCCGTCCAACTCAATCCTGCCTTCACACAAGTCAGGCAAGACGGAGGTCACATTAGAACAGCTGCCAATCGGCTACACCACTGCTGTTGTTCAGCACAGCGTTGCCTACTCGAGTGGGATCTGCAATAGTCGGCTGCCCGTAACCGGCACGGCCGGTGATCGCATCTACCTTGAACTGCAGATCTTGCCCCGCAGTAGTCGCGAGAGGCATGTTCGGGTTGTTGCCATTGAGTGTGAATCCGTTGTCTGTTCCGCCATACTGCCAATCCCAGCTTCCACCCGTAGCTTTCCAGTTCTTGCTGCTCATGGCTGGAACAATGGCGCCTGGGAATGTGATCGTGTAGATCTTGTCACCGCTAACGGCGTCGCCATTGGTACCGTTGTCAACGAGCTGCGTCAGCGGATCGCCGGGGTTCCAGTTGCTGCCACCGAGATCCGAGACGAAATCGCCAGTCACGTGGACGCCAGTGGGGCCACCAACATCGCCAGGCAGAATGCGCTTGGCTGGATCAACCCACACGATTTTTGTCGCCGGGGTATAACCGTCGGCATAGGTGTTCATATCGAACGACACGATAACGGTGGCACCATTCCAGCTCTTGAACGGAAGGCCGGCACTCGCTGGGTAGAGATTTCCGTTGTTAAACACTTGGACCTTATCGATCCCGGACCCGCTTGCTGCCGTGACGGTAAACGCTCGCGCGTAAACGCCATCGCCGGCTACTGCGTCACCATTTGTCCCATTGTCGAAAAGCTGGGTGGCTGGGCCAGGGGTGGTGTTCCAAGCTGTGGACAACGCGCACGGATAGGTAATCGGCGGGGCCGTGCTTACCGCCTTAACGCGGCCCTTGTTCGTGTCAACGTAAAAGGTAATTGGGTCACTTCCAACAACGATCAGCTGGAGATTGGCACCGTCAGCAATTCCGCGCTGAGAAAGCTTGAGATCCCACGAGCCATTATCAGTGCCAAAGCACGGCAGGACCAAGTACCCGTAGGAGCCAGGTGAGATCGCGAACTGGCCAGTATAAATACCGTCGCCCGCTGTGGCGTCGGGGGCAACGCCGTCATCCTTCACTTCCCACGTTGTCGAGTACGAGTTGTT
>JANZZJ010000119.1 GCA_026419455.1 Candidatus Sumerlaeaceae bacterium
CTGCCCACCTTGTAGCGTCACTTGAAATTCCCGTTCTTTCTGTTCACCTTGGAAGTCTGGGATTTCATACGCAGGTTGAGCCTTCTGCCCTTGGCCGTGCGTTGGATGCAGTGCACGCAGGGCAATTTGACATCGAAAATCGGATGCTTCTCAAACTCGAGATCAGAAGCAAAGCGTCTGAGGGCCCATCGGGCTTGTTGGGCGACGCATTGGCTCTCAATGACATAGTCGTTTCAAAAAGCGCGTGGGGACGTATGGTGCATCTTCGGATCACCGTTGACGGCCGTCCTGCAAGCGATCTGTACGCCGACGGTTTCCTTGTTTCGACCCCAACCGGTTCGTCGGCATACAATTATGCCGCCCGCGGTCCCGTACTGGAACCTCGGATTGAGGCTATCGTGCTCAATGCCATTTGTCCCCACCGACTAAACTTTGCTCCCATTGTTCTCTCTGCGGAACACGTGGTGGGAGTTGAATTTCACCCCCGGAAGCCGAGCGAGGAGGCGCAGCTGCTTGTCGATGGGCGTCCGTGGGGCTCAGTAAGCGACGAAGCTGAATTAAAGATTTATAAGGCCCCAGTGTACGTTCGATTAATTACGTTTGAGGATCGATTTTTTGAAAAACTACGCGAGAAACTTGCTTGGGGAGGTCTGTTCTGGAAAGTAAATTCATGAAATCATCATTCGGCCTATTCATGGTCTTTGCCATAAACTGTGCGCTGTTGCCGTCACCTTTTCCCCTTTGTGCCCAGAGAGAACCGTTAGTCTCGGCATCGGCCACGACGGAAGCTGCCTCGCTGGGAATTGGAAACCTGCCGCGACCCCAGCTCGGCGTGACAACGGCGTCGGCGCATTTTGGCCGCGAAGGGATCAGATTGCTGGAAAGCATTGGATGGTGCGTTGATGACTTTGCGCTCTTCTTCGATCGTTCCAGCCTGAGTCCTGACGAAGAGAAAAGCATTAAAGCACGTCGTCACTTCTGGATGGGCCAGTTCTATTTGGAACGTAACGAGTACACCCATGCCGAAGGGCAATTCCGTGCCGCTTTGGAATATGCCCCAGAGTCTCTTCCTATCCAACTTGGACTCGCAGATGCCCTCATAGGGGCACGTCAGTTCGATCAAGCAGAGAAGCTGCTTGATGAGATTCTCTCGAAGCACCCCGAGAGTGTGCATGCACTCATTGTGAAAGCACAGCTTGCGATGAGTCGTGCGGAAAGCGCCACAGCACGCCGCGATCAGGATAAGTGGCTCAATGTGGCCATTGGTGCGCTAGAAAAAGCGAAATCTATTCAGCCGCGCAATGTGGACATTCTTAAGGAGCTTGTCTCGGCTTATACTGCCAAGCGCGACCTCGATAAACTTATCGAAACGTACAAAGAAATCACCGTGGCTGACCCCAAGGACACGTATGCGGTCTATGTGTTGGCGAATTTATTGGCAAAACGGGGCCAACGCGAAGAGGCGGCAAAACTGTTCGAGAAGGTCATCGAGCAGCGCCGAAGCTTTGTCAATGCGTATGTTTATCTCGGTCTCATTCAAGAAGAGCTGGGACAAACAACTCAAGCCATTGAAACCTATAAACGTGCACTGCTCATTGAGCCACGAAACGTCCAGTTACAGCGACTATTCGACACTTTGCTAAGCCGCGTCGCGGACGGCAAAAACCGCGCCACTGTCCTGCAGGAATACGAGCGTTTCGCCAAGGAGTACCCTTACTCGACGGAAATTCAGCGGCTGTATGCTGACCAACTTGCTCGCGAAAAACTTACGACGGCTGCTATCGCGCAGTACAAACGCGTGTTGGAATTAGACCCAGAAAACTTGGATGCGTTACTTGCGGTCGCCAACCTTTTTGCCCAGCAAGGCAGCTATGATGAGGCGGGCGAGTATTACTCGCGTGCCATGGAAGTAGCGCCCGAACGACAGGAAATCTACGAAGCTATTGCGACAACATTTGCCAACGTCAAAGACCGTGGGCGCGCCATTCAGGTGCTTAAGAAAGCACTGCGTTTTAACCCCAATATCCCCATGCTCTACGTGAATGTCGCATCGTTACTGGAACAAGAGAGCCGAATCGCTGAGGCGCGGCAAATCCTAGAAGACGGCATCAAGAAGATTGGAGAAAAGGCGGAGTTCTACGTGGCCTTAGGTGAAATTGCCGAACACGCTAAGGATTCCACGGAGGCGATTAGAGCTTACCGCAAAGCTTGCGATTTGGCACCGACCAACCGCCTTCTTGTGGGCCGTTTTTTCAAGCTCCTGGCCGAAAAGAACAAATGGGATGAGTTGGAACAATACGCCCAGGAACTGGCGGATAAATACGGCGATAAGGGTGAGCTTTTTGCTCTCGCGGGCGAGACATTTCTCTATGAGGGAGAACTTGAGCGGGCAGCCAAATGGTTTGACAAGGCGATGGCAGAAGCTCCGGAGCGCTTTCCGCTGTACGCGCGATTGGTGCAGATTTGGAACGTGCGCGACAACCACGAACGGGCTTTTCAAGTCATTGAGCAGGCCCAGAAACGCTTCGCGGATAATCCGGACGTGGAGAGGATGCTTGCCGACACGTTTGTGGACGCTAAACAGTACGATAAAGCCATCCCCATCTACAGGAAGCTTGTCGAAAAAGATCCGAAAAAGCTCGACGGTTACCGACTTCTGGTGGACGCTCTTAATAAGGCGGGCCGCTACGATGAGGCACTGAGCGTGGTAGACGAAGCCATGCGCGCGATTGGGCGGAATGAGGAAACACAGCTCATGCGGGCCATTGCGCTTTTCAACCAGAAGCGCTACGAAGCAGCGGAGGCGGTACTGAAAGAACTCCTTAAGAGCCATGGCAAAAGCCGCGACGTGGTGTACTATCTGCTTGGGTCCATCTACTTGGAACAAAAGCGTTACGACGCTGCCGAGGGCGCTCTTAAGAAAGCGATCGAGATCAATCCGCTAAACGATAGTGCTCTAAATGCGCTTGGCTACATGTATGCAGAACTCGGCAAGAAGCTGGATGACGCGGAAAAACTTATTAACCAGGCGCTATCGGTGAACCCCAATGCTCCCCATATTTTGGACAGCCTGGGATGGGTTTACTTCCGGCAAGGCAAGACTGAAGAGGCGCTTCAATTTATAGAAAAAGCCTGGAAGCTAATGGGGGACGATCCGGAAATCCTAAAACATTTAGGGGACATTCACTTTAAGCTAGGCAATCGGGAACGCGCCGTGGAATTCTGGAAACGTTCTCTGTTGCTGGATAGCAACCAGCGCGACGTTCGCGCCCGCATTGCCGACATAGAAAAGAAAACAAACAAATGAGGACGTTCGGGGATGGCGAAAAAGAAACGTGACAGGGAAACGACCCAAAGCGTTGATCGGGTAGGGGCAGCTGCAGGCAGCCCTTCTAAGCCAACGCCTGAGCCAGAGGGCCAATCGGCAGCGGGACGACAAATGCCTTTGTCGTTTCGCGAGTACCTGATGCTCAACCTGGTTTTTGACGTCTTTTGTGTCGTTCAGCTGATTTTGGCCCGCCTGTTCATTCGGGAGACCCGCGGCATGTACTTCTTTTTCGGGATCCTCATTATAGGATTTTTCTTGGTCAGTATGTTCGATTACCTCTACGAACGCATGCAGACGCGTTCACAACAGCCGCAAAGGGCTGGATCCTAACGAAGTAACTCACTTGGATTGAATGTAAACACCACATCATATTTTTTGTGTCCAAACGATGAATATTCTCTCCAATGCAGCCACAACGGCCTACATAACTCCCGGACCACAACGACTGTCCGGAACAATTTGGGCGCAGCCCTCGAAGAATTATACCACAAGGTTTCTTCTGGCAGCCGCATTGGCGGATGGCCACAGTGTGGTTCACAACGTTGCTATCAGTGAGGATGCAACCGCGCTGCAGCGCTGTTTGCGTGATTTGGGAACAAGTATCGAATTACGGGGACAACTAAATATGGGGGCTAGCGAATGCTTGCCTCCTGAAATTGATGCCATCGTCAAAGGTACGGGAGGGAAGCTGCAACTTCGCAGCGACGGACCACTCAACGTTGGCAATGCGGGTGCGGTACTGCGGTTCTTGTTGGCAGTATGCGCCACCCTACCCCATGTGTCGTTCGTCACTGATCGCCCCGACTCTCTGGGTAAGCGCCCCAACGGCGATTTGTTGGAAGCACTGGTCCAACTAGGCTGCAGGGTCGAGTCGAACAATGGATGTTTGCCGATTACGCTATATGGGGGTAATCTTCACGGCGGCCAAGTGGCAGTGAGTGGCAGCCGCAGCTCGCAGTTCGTGAGCGGACTACTGTTCCTTGCTCCTCTGATGGGTGAACCTGTGGAAATTGTCGTCAAGGATCGGCTAGTTTCGAAAGCTCCCGTCAAGCAAACACTCGAAGTCCTGGAGCGGTGCGGAATTGTGATAGAGACATCGGAAGACCTGATGCGTTTCTCCGTGGCCCCCCAGCGGTTCCGTGCCGGAGAGTACAGAGTCAATGGAGAC
>JANZZJ010000219.1 GCA_026419455.1 Candidatus Sumerlaeaceae bacterium
ATATAGTAAGCTGGCGCTGCCGTTCCCCGAGCGCCGCGCGCCCTGCCGCTACAGCTCCTGAGCTGACCAGAATCACACGCTTTCCCTCTTTCATGAGGGCAGCAATCCGGTCGCACAGTGCTTTCATGAGCGATACGTCTAGGTCCCCATCAGCATTTGTGAGAACCGCTGAGCCGATTTTGAGCACGAGGGTGCGAGCTTTTGCAAACGGCGACGGTGATAATGTGGGAGTCATAACTTAATTTCACCTACCTTTTGAGCAGGCATCTGTCTCGCGAACTTGTCTGCAGCTTGTTCCGCTTGCCTGCTCACAATCTCATTCAGTGGCGCCCGGATATGGCTACGCGAGCGGCACCACTTGTTCGCTACCGAGGCTAAAGAAAATGTTTGTTTGTCTGGAACCCGCTGATGCAATAAGGAATTTTTCTCAATGGGATGTGCGACCTGCGACCCATCCTCGCACTTGAGCATCGTAATGAACACGCTGCGCAAAGCCGTTATCTCGGTGGTAGGCGGTAAAACTCGTCTGCCAGTCTCGTGGCCTCTTCCCACGTAGGGAAGACACCCCAACGGATAGTGCCCCACTGGCGGTCAAGACTCTGAATCACGAAGTTTTGCCGCAGGGGCTGAGAACGACGCAGCAAGAGATCTTCCATCACGACGGCGTGGGGACGTGGGGGCACCTGCAGCACTTCATCGAGAAGGTAATCATACGAGCGTTGAAACCATGGTCCTCCAAGGTGCAGGAGGTGACGGCGACCAATTCCGACCCGGTCGAACTCGCGCACTAGCCCCAGTTGCTCTTTCAATGGAGTGTAGTAGGGGCCATTGACCACACGGATGCGCTCCACTGTGTCCATCGCTTCGACGAAGAGTAGCCCATGAAGTATCGCCAGCAAAAAAAACAATGCCGCCACGAGATTGTCGGCAAGCCGCCGATAATGAGACTGACGGGGTAGCGCACCCATGAGCTTCGTGAAGAGAAACGTCGTTCCTGTCACTAGCCACTGGGCTCCTAACGCGGTGCAAAGGAACACGGCCCCAACAGCGAAATAGAGGTATGTGGCATTAGGATAGCGCATTAGCAGGCCGACGAAGGCCGGCGGCAGAAGAATCCATGCGGAAAGTAGCCACCCCACGACAGGGGAACATTCCTTTACAGGGAAAATGGGCGTGCGGCGCCCACACGCTAGCAGCAGGCGCGCCAAGCCGAGTAAGGCAAAAACGAGCAAGACTAAGTCCGCGCCGCGCCCAGCGCTAAACCACGCCGGCGGAAGATGCTTCTCTATGCCCCCCAATACCTGCACCGAAGCCAGTGGGTCGAAAATTCCGGTGTAGGCTTCGCCTAGTCGGCCCGGGAGAGGCTTTGGTGCGGGCGCCAGCAGCTCAAACTTGGCAATGTGAGGAGGTTTCTCGGCAGGGGGAGAGCTACGGATCCTCATCCAGTCAATGAGAGACGGCGATGCCGACAAAACGAATAAGCCAAGAATCACGATAAAAAGGGCAAAATGGCGAAGCGTGGGGCCAAGGTGGCGCGCCCGCCAGAATTGCCAGCCAGCGCATCCTCCAAGCGCAGCCAACCATGTCGCGGAAGCGAGGTGCACAAGACTTGCAGCCGCTGCAAGTGCCGTCGCCACCACGAGAGGGGGAAAAAAAGGAGGCCGAATTTTCTGGCAATCTTCGCGTAGTTGGGTGCCGCTCCGTCGCTGCCAGTGTTCGGCCGCAATGACAGCGAACAGCAGGGCCCATGCTCCAAGCGGGATAAGGAGATGCTGCGCCCATACATCACGGGAAGAAAAAACCGTTTGAGGGTGAAAGGCGTAGAGGAGAGCCGCGCCATAGCCGACGGCATGGCTGCCTGTCCGACGTCCAAGCCAAAACAAGGGAAAAATTCCGCTGGCCACCAGGAGGCCGATCCACGCTGCCGCGACACGCGGATCAGGGCTAAGGAGGACAGCCGGCAAAATGATCCACTGGAGCCCAGGCGGGTTGCGGAAGCCCAAGCTGTTAACTATACCCGTGAGCGGAGGATGACCAAGGGAAAAGGTCTCTCGGGCACGAAAAAGTGCCTCAGCCGCGTCGTAGCGAAAAGGCATCAGATCGAGGCGCCATAAGCGCAAGCCAACCCCCGCAAGAAATGTCGCCAGCAGGAGAAAGTTTGTCCATCGGCTCCTGTTCGGACTCAGCAAAAAGATTGCGGCAAGAGTGCGCATGATTGCAAAAGGATAGCTCACCAACGCTGAGAAGCTGCAACGAAATCCAGCATGGATCACGCCCCTGCGCTAGCACCACCTGGATCAATACGAAGCATAGGTGTATTTTCGACATCCTCAAAATGCTCAAGGAATCCTTCGCGCAGGGAAACACCAAGACCTGGAAGTGAAGGAAGAACAAGCTCTCCATTGGCACGCGTTTGTACGCCGGTAAAGGGATCATTGGCGATGAGCAGGTGTGCATCGAGATCGATGTAATCCACGGTGGGCGCAAGATGGGCTGCGGCGGTGATGCCAAGGGAGCTTTCAATCATGCAGCCGAGCATCACCTGAAGTCCGCACGCCCGGGCGACAGCGACCATACGACGGGCTTCGGCGAGACCGCCAGCTTTCATGAGCTTGATGTTGACCCCATCAGCTGCGTGAGCCACACGCGGGATATCGCGGCTCGTGTGTATATCCTCGTCGAGGAAAATGGGAAGGGGGCACTCGTTCTTAAGTTGTGCGAGCTCCTCGAGCGCTCCCATCGGAAGGGGCTGTTCGATATACTCAACCCCGAGATCGGCAAGAACCGGCACAATGCGCCGTGCTTGGTTGAGAGTCCAGCCGGCATTGGCATCAACCCGGAGTGTTTTGCGTTCACCAACGCGCCGGCGAATTTCCCGCATGACCTTAATGTCGTGTTCAACATCACGCCCGAGCTTGATTTTGAGAATATCGAAGTTGGCGGCGCGCTCAGTTTTCTCAAGCATGGCGTCGAAGGAATCTATGCCGATCGTGAAACTTGTGACCAAAGGCCGTTGTGGAGAGCGGCCAAAGAGCTTCCAAAGAGGTATGCCAAGGCGCTTGCCCAGGCGATCGTGGAGAAGCATATCGAGAGCCGCCTTGGCAGCCCGATTTTGGGGCACGATGGCGTCGGCACGCGCCATGACGTCTTCGATGAGGTCGAGATCGCCAAGGTCTGCCGCTTCTAAGGCTTCAAAAGCCGCGCGGACGGTGAACTCATCTTCGCCATAGTAACTGACGGGAGCGGCTTCCCCCCAAGCACCGTCGAGCGTAACGTAGATCCGTTCTTCTTCGGTCCTCGTAATGCGGGAGATTCCGAAGGGGTCAATGAGCTGCAGAACATACCTATATTTTGTTATCATTGTTTGCCCAGAGCAATACCTGTGCCTGGTCCGTGTCCCTCTACGTTGAACACCGGGCCGAGCAACGAATAGCCACCATCACACTCAAAAGGCTTGAGCAGAAAGACCGAGTCAAGATCACAATGGGTGAAGCAACCTAAGCCGCAAGCTAGATGCACCGACGCGCTCAATCCGACCTTTGATTCCATCATGCATCCGATCATGAGCTCGAGGTTGGCTGCCCGGGCAATGGAATAAATATCGAGGGCGCCCAACAACCCTGCTTTGGCGACTTTGATATTAATGACGTCCGCTGCACCTTCACGCACAACGCGGATAGCATCCTCGGGCGTGAAAACGGTTTCGTCCGCGCCGACCGGAACACCTGCGCGCTCGCGTACAAAACGCATTCCCGTAAAGTCATCGCGCCGTACGGGCTGTTCGAGAAGTGAAATTTCGATGCCAAGGGCGGCTATCCGATGTGCCAGTTCGACAGCCGCCTGGGGCGAAAATGCCTGATTGGCATCGAGGGAAAGTTCGGCATCCGGAGCAACCTCGCGAACGGCCGCTACGCGAGCTACATCGGTGGCGACTCCCATCCCAACCTTAATTTTAATCTTCCGAAAACCGGCGGCTACAGCCTTTCGGGCCGCCGCTGCTGTTTCTTCAGGCGTTCCGAGCGAAAGAGTGTAATCCGACTCGACGCGCGTGGAGACACCCCCGAAAAACTCGTAGAGAGGAACGCCGGTGGCCTTTCCGAAAGCGTCGAGAACAGCTATCTCGAGGCCACTGTGCGCTGCAAACTGATGACGCACCGCACGGCGCGTCTGCCCAAGAAGAGCACGCCACTGACGTACGTCCTTTCCGACGACAAGCGGTCGAAGCTGTTCGACAATGGCTATGCACGTGGCCGCTGTGTCGCCGGTGGTATAGGGCGAAGGTGCCACTTCGCCGTAGCCGATGGTGCCATCATCGAGCTCGACTTCTATGAGCACGTTATTGGCTGCATCCTTGCGGCCTGTGGCAATAATGAAAGGCTCGATGAGGGGCAAATCAAAGGGACATGCGCGCAAATCTTTTATGACAGCAGGCATGAGTGGTTCCTCTCTCAAATATATCCGCTACGGTGCGTCGCCTTACGGCTTAGCGCCCACCCGTTTTGCCACAATTTCATCCGCAACCGCGTAGTCGTTGAACTCGATGGTGCGATCCTTAAGCGTTTGCGTGGTTTCATGGCCCTTTCCGGCTATGAGCACCAAATCGCCCGGCTGAGCGATTTCCACTGCGCGCTCGATGGCCTTGCGCCGATCGTGGATAACCTCTACTTTCGAGCGATCCTTGATACCGGCGAGGATGTTCTGTACAATCACTTCAGGGTCTTCTGTCCGAGGATTGTCGTCGGTGACAATGACCAGATCGCTGTACTCCTCGGCGATTTGTCCCATGATTGGCCGCTTGATCGGGTCGCGGTCGCCACCACAACCGAAAACCGTGATGATGCGTTTGGGATTGGTGGCCTTTGCGGCGTTCAAGACCTTTACCAAACCGTCGGGTGTGTGCGCATAATCCACAACAACGACGAAATCCTGCCCACGCTCTACGGGCTGGAACCGGCCTGCAACGACTATCGGAGCCTCTAATCCGGCCTTGATCGTTTCGAGACTTTCGCCTAGGCCGTAGCAGCATGCAGCGCCGGCAAGCGAGTTGTAGACGTTGAACTGGCCCCGCAGGCGGCTCTTGATGCGAATCTCCCCCGCGGGTGTGACAAGCGTGTATTCGGTGCCATTGACAGAGTAGGCGATGTCGCGGGCCATTACCTCAGCGGTGTTTTCAATGCCGAACGTTATTACGCGCGCACGCGCCGCTTCTGCAAAGTACTTGGCATTGGGATCGTCCACGTTGATAACAACATGTTTGTCCGGTGCAACGGAGCGGATGAAGCGAACTTTGCACTCGCGATAGGCTTCCATCGTTTTGTGATAATCGAGATGGTCTTGCGTCAAATTTGTCCACACGCCGGCTTCAAATTCCAGACCATCAACTCGATGCAAGTCCACACCATGCGAAGAGACTTCCATGACGCAGTGGGTGCATTTTCCTTCCACCATCTGGATGAAAATCTCCTGCAGATCTGGCGGCTCGGGAGTAGTGTCCTTTGATTTTCGCACCTCACCTGCTACTTTGAAATAAAGGGTACCCATAAGCCCCACGCGGTGACGACGTGAGAGAATGCTTTCGATGATGTGGGTGGTAGTTGTCTTGCCGTTAGTGCCAGTGACGCCGATAAGTTTGAGCTGGCGAGAAGGATAGCCGTAAAATTCGGCTGCCAGGCGGGCCAGGGCAGCGCGTGAATCGGGAACAATAATTTTTGTGACTTGCGGCGGCACAGGAAGATCGCGCTCAAGAACAACGGCGACTGCTCCCGCGTCCACCGCTTTGTCCACCACATCATGGCCATCCGGAATTTCAATCTTGTCGAGCTGAGTATAGATGTTGATCGCAACAAAGAGATAGCCGGGCTTCACGCGCAGAGGGTCGTAAATGACTCCCGTAATTTCATGATCCAGCGAGCCTTGAAGGACTTTGCCCTCAGGCACAAGAGCAAGTAACTGACTCAGCTTCATTGCACAAAGCATCCTCTCAAAAATTGTAATCAGCCAGAAGCGGCATTTAGGGATGACGGGCGCAAAATGGGTTTTCAAACGGAAATCGCATGAAGGCCAGCCGAGAGGGGATTTGACCGATTTTATTGACTGCTTTGGCGCCGCCTGCCGAAGAGTTTCCACCGCAATGCTGTGCACCACCCTGACACAATGGCTCGGCGGTGCAGGGAAGAAACCCTCCTGAGCGTACGAAATTCCTCAACCGCAAACCCACTGAGCCACTGGCGTACCCCTAGGTGCTTGACACAGTAGAGAAGTCGCATCCTATGGTAGAGCCGCAAAAACCGTTCACTCTCGACTCCCAAACTCACACTCTCGTGGTGATACAGCACGGCACGGGGCCAGTAGAGAACACGCCACCCCAGGCGGTGAGCGCGTGTGCAGAAATCCACTTCTTCAAAGTAGGCCGGAAAGAAGTCTTCATCGAATCCCCCAAGTGCCTCGAGAAGGCTCCTGCGCACGGCAATTGCAGCGCCTGTAACGTAATCGCAATCGCGCGGCTCATCGTACTGCCCTTGATCTTCCAGCCCGGTACCGAAGTGCTCCGTCCGGCCGTTTGGCAATACACGAGCACCGGCATGCTGGAGGCGGCGTGTCCCAGGGTAATAAATCTTACACCCCACCACTCCCACATCCGGCATGGTGACGAAGGGCGTGAGGATTTCCCGCAGAAAAGATGGAGTGACTTCGGTGTCGGGATTGAGAAACACTACTACTTGCGCCGACGAGATGCGCCATCCGACGTTGTTGCCGCCACAGCAGCCCAAGTTGCGCTCCAAAGCTAAGAC
>JANZZJ010000029.1 GCA_026419455.1 Candidatus Sumerlaeaceae bacterium
GTTGATCCCAAGCGTCCTTTCCTGCGCCCGCCATTACCAAGGCGCAGGCATAAAAGAAAGTAGGCGCAGTGGCGAGCATCCACGCCTGCCAACGTTTGCGATCAAGTGACAGCAAGAGCAACAGGGGAACTAGGGGAACAAAGCTCTGTTTGCATAGCGGCGCCAGTCCGATGATGAACCACCCCAGGCTGCGGCGAACGGGACGGGACGAGCACGTGAGCATGAGGCCAAGAGAGGCAAGCATCAAGCCGTCCGTGGTGTGCCACGGCATAATTGGAAAATGGTGAACAGAGGTGGCGAAAGCAATGATTCCTGCAGCAGTAATTTCAGCTGACTGCAGATGGTTCTTCGGCAGTGCACGCGCGAAAAGCCACGTCCAGGCAGCGGTTATCGCTGCCCACTGAAGCCAGACGATGCCTCGGCTTAGCAGCAATACTCTGTCGCCGAACAAAGCAACCGCGGGTGCCCATGCGTAATAACTCAGGGCGGGCCTCACGCTGATAAAGTCCCGATGGGGGATCTCCCCGTGAAGAACACGACGCGCGAATGCTAGCTGCAGTCCGTCGTCAGTGGGATTGAAACCGAGAGGTGAATAGATGAGGTGACAGACAATCGCGAGGAGAGGGAAAGATAAAAAGATCCACCCTCCGCCGTTTCGTGTGACTGGCGCGAGTTGCTGCGCTAATGGCTGAGGCTGAGCCTCCACAGGAGGCCCAGCCTCATGGATTTTGGCGAACATGACGGCCTAAGGGGTGCTCGTTCAGGCTTAGTTAGTTTTCTTCCAGGGTGCGTCGGACAGAGCCGATTGCGGAGTTGCTGATGGAGTTGGCGACGCTGTTTCCGTGGGTGTTGGTGCTGCAGCCTGAGGTGCTGGGGTTGGCGCCGGTGTTGGCGCAGGAGTCGCTGCTGGAGCCGGAGCTGGTTTGGTGGCTCCGCCCTTAAGTACGGCAGGCACATCGAGCTCGATGCGCCACCCATCTTTCGTGCGCAAGAGTTCAAAAGTCCACTTTGCCCGTGTTCCGTCTTCATAAAGGATCTCGCTGTCCACGCGGGCGCCGTCACCCCGAAGCACAGCTTCATTGGTCACATTTCGAATGGTGCCGTCGCGAGTGATTGTGTCGAGTACTCTCTTGAGCCCGCCGCCGAGAGCCGAATGTTCGCCCTCAAAGTATTTCTGCACCGGCGGGGCGAGAGCCCGCTGAGCCTCCGCGTAGTGTCCAAGGTGAGCGGCCTTGAGAAAGTCGGTGACGAGCTTCAGTGTGTCGGAGATGTCGCGATCACGTGCAAGCGTTGCCGCGTCAACTTTGGTTTTTTCTTCCTTAGGTTCTGGAGTGGCCTTAGGCGTGACTCGCGGCTTGGGTGTATCTTTGGGGCGGGCCAGTTCACGCGGTTTCTCTGTGGCGGCTTCACGGGGGCGTTTGGGCTCGGCTTCGCGCTCGACTTTCGCGGGAGTCTTGGCCGGCGCTGGGGTAACTTCGGGCTGGGAAACTTGTTCAGTGGCTGGCGTTGCCTGGGCACGGCGGAAAAAAGCACGTGGAGTGCGTGTGGGCTCCGCGGGTGCTTCCTGGCCGCGACCTAAGATTTGGGCGCCCGCAAAGGCAGGCAGAGCTGCGAGAACGACGAGCATCCATCGTGTAGTCTGCTTAGTCATTCTTTTCATTCCTTTCATGGCTAAGTTCGTTAATGAACATGACGTTATCGGCGATTACCAAGCTTCACTGGCTCGCCAGCGAGAAGGCAAGTCCTTAGTCACCTTTGCGAAAAAGCTTTGCTTCGCCGGCACGCAGGAGTTTCTGCACCGTTGCGTCGTCGTGAGATCCCACGTAGATGCGGCCAAGAGGCTCGGTATCGGAGATGCGCATGAGCATCCATGATCCGTCGGCAAAGTAGAATTTTATGCCGTCGGCAGTGCTGACGCGTTCCACGGGGATGCCGGCAAATTTCGTCGGAGGTGTTTCTCGGAGAGCGAGGAAGTTTTTGCGGAGCTCCCCCACGGAAAAATGCTTATCAATACGTCCGTATGCAAAAGGTCCTGTTCGCCGCCGCAATTGGCGGACAAGCTGGGAGATAGATGTTGAGCGATGCGCCAACATCTCCACAAGCAGCAGGCACGAGAGTATCCCGTCGCGCTCAGGTAGATGGTTCTTATAACCAAATCCGCCGCTTTCCTCTCCGCCGATGAGAATGTCATGGGAAAGCATTTTTTCGCAGACGTTTTTGAATCCGACCGGAACTTCCATCACATTGCGACCCAAGGCTGCCGCCAGCCGATCTATGGTATTGTGCATGGATGTGGTGCGAACGACATCACCGCTCCATCCTCGACTCTCCACGAGGTATTCGAAGAGAAGGGGCATGAGATCGTGGAGCTGGACAAACTGTCCTTTCTCGTCGAGGACTCCGAAGCGGTCGGCATCGCCGTCCGTCGCCAAACCAATAGTGGCCTTGGACTTGCGAAGGGTTTGGTGGAGCGGTTCGAGATTTTGGGCGATTGGTTCCGGTCCGCCACCGCCGAAAAGCGGGTGGATGTCGTTGCGTACGGCAATGACCGGAATTCTAAGCCGCTTCAAAAATTCGTTCACCGTGCCAATGCCTGCGCCGTGCATCGCGTCGTAAACGACAGTCCCCTGAAACTTCCGTATCGTCGGCGTATGGACGAATCCTTCGATTTGGCGCCAGTAAGGTGGCGCAAGATCCTTTTCTATAAGTTTGCCACCGAGTTCGTGTGCGTACGCTGAGCTCGAGAGGGCGTGGAGGTACTCCTCGATAGTCTGGGTTAGCTCGGGCAACGCAGGCCCGCCGTAGGCAGCCTTAAACTTAATTCCGTTGTAGTAGTAAGGATTGTGGCTGGCTGTAATCATGACGCCCAAGGCGGCTCGATAGTGGCGGACCGCAAAGCTGAGCATCGGTGTGGGAGTAATCGCCTTCGAGAGGTAGACTGTGGCGCCACAGCGCGCCGCTGTTTCCGCGAAAGCGCGTGCAAACTCCGCGGAAAGAAAGCGTGTGTCGTAACCGACAACGATGGGACGGACACGTTCACCTGCATCCCGAAGGTAACGCGACGCAGCTGCAGCGATTTTTCGCACGTTTTCGAACGTAAACTGCTCGGCAATGATAGCTCGCCATCCATCCGTTCCAAAACGAGGTAACACCGGTGGCTCTGCCGCCACCGGCGTGACAGCGTTCTTACGCACCTGTTTACTCACTCCTAGGTTGGAAATCGTCTGCCGGCCATCAATGCTAGCTTGTTGCCAGACCAGCCGTTACTTTTCCTCAGTCAAGGTTCGTTGCGACTCGGGACTGAGTAACTGATAGCGGGAGAAATTAATGTCATAGGCCTCCTTGAGAGCCTCGATCTTCTTCTTCACCGGAGCGGGGATCTTCCCTTTTGCGTCGGCAAGAGCATTGTCGCCCTCGATAGCAGCGAGGAGAAGTTGTTCTACGAACTCACCCACGGGTACGCCCTGCAAAATGGCAAGAGCGCGCAGGAGTTTGCCCACGTGCTCCTCGACGCGAATGCCCATAAGAACGCGGCGGAAGGGAGTTTCTTTGCGCTTGCGGCCGCGACGAGGCGCGGAGGCCTTCTGAACGGTCTTTGCTGCCATGTTTGGTCTCCTTTCTCAGACCTATCTGTGCTTTACTAAACTAATAATAAAATATCGTTCCTTTTTCAAAAAATAACAACTGACGATAAAAAATTCATCGAAATGCGACTGCCCATCGCATCTTTTGTGCAATTTTCTGTCTTGAGGTTACCGACGAGCTTTGCGTTCCGGCCGGAGTAAGTAAGGCGCTTTTGGCTTGCGCTTATGTCGTTCTGCGCCCGCGCTGGAACGTCGAGCGTAAGCATGAATGTGAGGAGAGACCTGCAAGATGAGTGGTGGATTGCATTTCGTCGTGTGTGCGAGCTTGGTGCCGGATCCGCTCCAGACACTTGAGCCGGTTATGGGCCCGAGTGGACCTTCCTTGAAAAACGAGACCATGTTGCCGGCGGTGCTCGATCCTTGGGCGGCGCACGCCCTTTATGAGTCCGCGGCGTTGGTAAAGAAAATCGCCGGAAGCCGGCTCACGCTGGTGACGTTAGGCCCCAAGGCCAAGGTCCAGCAGGTCATGATGACCGCGGGTCAAAAGGTTGCTTTTGAGTTTGTTGCCGTTGATGGTTCGGCCAGCGGATTCACTGAAAGTATGGAAACTGCTGCTGCGCTGGCAGAAGCCATTCGGGCGCTTCCAAATCTTGAAATGAATCGGTTGGTTTTGGCAGGCGGATGGGAATCGGCAAGCCGAGGTGCCGGAACGACGCTCCAAATTGTCGGCGAGATGCTTGGAATACGCGATCAATTCCAAGGTGTGGATGAGTTTCACGTGGAAGCCGACGGCTCACTGAAGATTCTGGAACGGTTGGAAGGTGGGCGATATCAGGTGTCGCGTTGCCCCAGCCCTCCTGTGGTTATTGGCTGGGCCACTGGCACCCTGCCGGAACCGCCGAATAACCCTCAGATAGGAATGATGAACATGAGAGCGGTGATGCCTGCGCTACAACGGGCCAAGACTGTGGCGGTGGGAGCGCAGGGTGTTCGCTTTGTGGCAGCAGAGCTGCCGAAGCAAAAACGCGAGACGCGTGTGGTGAAAGATGCTTCCCCACAGGACATTGCTCGCGAAATCGTCGAGTGGATTCGCGGCCGCTCGTAAAGGGGTTAATGAAAAGGAGATGACAACCTATGGCAGAGAAACTCTTACTCATCATACCCGTGGAAGCAGATGGCAGTATGCCAAAGGTGGCTTGGGAAACGGTGGGAGCGGTTCGCTCACTAGCCGAGGCCATGCAGTGCTCATTTGATGTGGGACTTTGGGGACAGGATGTTTTGCCTGCGGCGCGAGCATTGGCACGATGTGGCGCTGCACGTTTCCTTGCCGTCCAAGGGGACGATTTTGCCCAGGCGCGCTATGCCACTGATGCTGCAGCTTCAGAGGCGCTCGCCCGTGCTTCGCAGGCGACGATGATTTTGGCCCCTAGCACGTCGCGTACGAACCGCATTATCGGCGGTGTAGCTTACCGCTTGGGTGGACGCGCCGATACTCACGCCGCAAGTATTCAACTCGTGGATGGGCGGCTTCAGCTGACGCGCTGGTATTATCGTCAGCGGATTATGGTTGTGTTGGAGCGTGAGCATAGACCGTGGCTGATAGCGCTCGAGCAGGGGGCTGGTGCCCCGTGGGCAGGGGAGCCAGCTGATGTGACACTCGAATGGGTTACGGCGGCTGCTGGCGACACCGAGCGCCGCACGCAGTTCGAAGCTATTCAGCAGCCCCCAGCTGACCAACAAACCATTCGTCCCGATGCCGAGCTTTTATTCGTCGCGGGTGCTGGCTGGACTAAGAAACAGCGCGATGGACAAGTGCATGTGGAAGAGGCCGATCAGATTATTCGCGAATTCTTGCGCAAGTCTGGGGCCTCGCTGGGTGGGACGAAGTCGATTGTGGATCAAGCAGGAGAAGGCGGAGCTGTTCTATCGTGCATGAGCCACATGAATCAAGTGGGGCAGACAGGTTCGACACCGCGCCATCCGAAGGGATTGGCGACGTGTTGTCACGGCGAGGAGCCACACGTTGTCGGTTGGCGATTCATCAACGAGCGACGTGCAGTGAACCTCGACCCGAACTGTGGTTGGGCGCACGGCAAGGCGGACGTATTATATGTGGCGGACGCATTCGAAGTGATGAGGAAGGTTAATGAACTATTAAGCTAACAAGACAACAAGAATCTAGCGTTAAGTTGGCCCCCTGCATCTTTCCGCCTCGTGCAGGGGGCCTCGTTTTTGTTCGATACTTGCGACCTCAGCCAATACATGGCGCAGTTTCTAGCTTTTCGACTATTGCCAGTAGGCAAAGAGCGAATCAGCAGAAAATGGGGGAGGTTGTTTTTAAAATGCCGACAAATGGCTTCTTCTGCCTGCGCGTTGGACATCGCATGTGGCGTGGGCAGAAGGTGGGCGAAAAATTCACTAAAAATTTGCAAACTCTTTGATGAGAGACGTAAAGGCCTCTCCTTGACAAACCTCGCGATTTGTGTACAATTGATTGTTAAAACATCACTTAGGCAATTTTGAGCCAAGTGGGCGGTTTTGCTAAAAGCAATGTTCGTGCCGGTCAGAAATTGCTTGTCAGTGCATAACTTATAAAAAATCGCACGCATGTCCGATTTTAGTTTTGACCCCTGGTACAACATCTTGGATACATTTGAGATCGTTGACTACAAGATGTAGCGCCAAAGCACAACATCTTGTACCGCACATGTTCACTTGTTCCCGCTGAAGTTACCGATGAAGGAGACGAACGATGACGACCATGACCAACCATGAGCTGGAGCGTGCAGACGTCCAGCTCGTGGAGCCCACGTTTACGCGCAACGCGTTGGTCGTCCTTGAGAAACGCTATCTGATCAAGGACGACAATGGCGTTCCTATTGAAACCCCCGAACAGTTACTGTGGCGGGTAGCCACTAACATTGCGGAGGCAGAGCTGAATTTTGTAGCTAGCCGGCACCGTTTCCAGGAGTTGCGTGCAAAGTTCTACAACCTCATGGCATCGCGGGAATTTATGCCCAATACACCGACGCTCATGAATGCTGGAGCAGGACGTCCCCAGCAGTTGAGCGCATGTTTTGTGCTGCCCGTTGAAGATTCCATCGAAGGGATCTTTGAGAGTGTTAAACATGCTGCACTCATCCACAAAACTGGTGGGGGGACAGGCTTTGCCTTTTCGCGCCTGCGGCCGAAAAACGACCGGGTTCGTTCCACTAAGGGCGTCTCGAGCGGCCCCGTTTCTTTTATGAAAGTGTTCAATGCGGCGACCGAAGCGATCAAGCAGGGCGGAAAACGCCGTGGGGCGAACATGGGCATTTTGCGGGTGGATCACCCCGATATCTTGGAATTTATCGAGTGTAAAGCCGACATGGTTTCGGTGACGAACTTTAACATCTCGGTGGGCGTCACTGAGAAATTCATGGAAGCGGTTTTCCGCGGCGAAGACTACGAGCTGGTGAATCCCAAAAACGGGCAGGTTGTGGGGAAACTCAATGCGCGCACGGTGTTCGATAAAATGGTCGAGAATGCCTGGCGCAATGGTGACCCAGGGATCGTTTTTCTCGATCGAATCAATCGGGATAACCCCACGCCTGCTGTGGGAGAGATCGAGAGCACGAATCCGTGCGGCGAGCAACCGCTTTTGCCATACGAAGCATGCAATTTGGGCTCGATCAATCTTGCTCAGATGGTGAAGCGCGTCGAAGTTGGCGCAAGCTCTTCCGGCGTCAGCGAAATTTCCTGCGATGGCTACCGTTCCCGTAACCTGCTGAATGATGGCACCTGTTGGCTGGTGGACTGGGATAAGCTGGCAGAGACGGTGCATCTCTGCATCCGGTTCCTTGATGATGTGATTGAGATGTCGGACTTCCCGCTCCCGGAGATAACGAACCTCGTCAAATTCGGTAACCGCAAGGTAGGCCTTGGAGTGATGGGATTTGCCGACCTCCTCTACATGCTCGGTATCCCGTATAATTCCCAGGAGGCCGTGGACCTTGGAGAGCGCCTGATGGGGTTCATCCAGAAGCATGCGGCTCGGGCGTCGGAAGAGCTTGCCAAAGAGCGCGGGGCATTCGGCAATTTTGCCCTGTCGGTGTTTTGCGATCCGGAGCACCCGTGGTACAACGGGGGTAAGCCGCGGCGCAACGCCACGGTCACAACCATTGCACCGACGGGTACGATTTCCATTTTGGCCGGTTGTTCAAGTGGCATCGAGCCTTACTTCGCCATCTGCTTTTATCGCAGAGTGCTCGATGGTGAGGAACTGGTGGAAGTCCATCCGTTCTTCGAGGAAGTGGCGCGGCGGCGCGGTTTCTACTCGGAGGCGCTGATGAAGGAAATCGCCATGCGCGGCTCGCTGCAGGAGATCGCGGAAATTCCTGAAGACGTGCGGGAAGTGTTTGTCACTGCGCACGATGTCACTCCCAAGTGGCACTTGGAGCATCAGGCAGCGTTCCAGCGTCACTGCGAAAATGCAGTTTCGAAGACGGTGAATTTCCCCCATCATGCCACGCGCGAAGATGTGGCGGAAGTCTATCGCCTCGCCTACCTGAAGGGCTGCAAGGGCGTGACTATCTATCGCGATGGTTCGCGCGATGCCCAAGTGCTCAATATCGGCTTAGGCACGAAGAAAACCGAAAACAAACCCGCGGAGAAGAAGCAATCGGAAGTCGCCGGCGGCAATGGTCACGCAACCGGCGGCAACGGGCATTCTTCGTCAACTGAGCTTACTCCCGCCGGTGCCGTTCGTTTAGCCGCGGGGGGCGCGCAAATCGCGGTACGAGCTGCCATGGCTCTCGCACCGGAACATGCGCCACGGATGGTGCGACGTTTCCGTTTGGTCACGGAAGAGGAGCGCGTCCAGCGGCTCGCCCACGAAAAGAAGTTGTATCTTACAGATGAGAAAGGGGTGCGACTGCCGCTCCAGCTGGTAGGCCAAGAGGGAACACCTACGAAAGGACTCCAGCTCGTAGTGGAGGCAGTCTCGTCGGAGTCGAAGGTGGAAGTGAGTGCGGGTCAGAAGGCGCCCAAATGCCCGGAGTGTGGCTCGGCGCTAGTGATGGGCGAAGGGTGCCAGACTTGCCAAGTGTGCGGGTACTCGAAATGCGGCTAATGGGTTGTTGGTTTATGGTGAATCAGACGGGGCGGAAGCGTGGCCGCTTTCGCCCCGACTACTCTTGCTCTGTTGAGCCGCTTTTCGACACTCGTCGTGCCGTACCGGATTTGTTGGCATGGCAGGCTTTGGCGTACGGGGCTCACGGTTGGCATGCTGTGAGGCAGCGTGGTGGCGGTGAGCTTGGTCGAGTTGAAGCAGATTCAGGTGATTGAAGGCAGCAAAGGTTCGAGAGGATGAGACACATGGCCGTTGGCCCGCGGTTTAGGGGGTACTATTGGCACGGATGCCAGCGCCCGGAGGCAATAGGCTTTCGGCGGTTTATGGCATTGCTCGGGTTGTGGCTCTTTCTCGTCGCCTTGGGTGCTTTCCACATTTACGTGCGTTTTTTGACGCGCGAGATTCAGTTGGAACGGCGTCTGCTCGTGAAGCGCCAGGTTGAGCTTGTCAAGCGCCAGATGGAGCTGGAAAACGATCTCGCGTTGGCGCAGCGAGAATTTGAAGAACAAGCGGAATTTCTCCGCCAGTCGCTCGGGTTCGTGGAGCTTGATCCGCGCCAGCGGATACAACTAGAACTGCCGCGCGAGCTAGTGGCAAAGTACCTGCCCGAAGCGCCCAAGAGGTCGGAGGATTCTCGCAGCGCCTTTGTCAATTCCGCACAAGCAGCGCCGCTTGAAATGCCGCCACTCGTTCAGGCGCTTGTCACGGTCATCGAGGCCAATCGCGAGCAAGCCCGCAAGCAAGGACGATAATGGAAAGCCCGACGAGGTGCATTTGGTTTTGTCCAGTCTTTTCCAAGCCCCGTTTCTGCGCCGAAAGGGAAGTCTTAGCTCGAGCCGTTTCTGTCCCGGGAATGCCATGGTCCGTTCATTCCGGCCTATCCTTGGGAGCGGAACAGGCG